>JAIQFM010000209.1 GCA_020073285.1 Terriglobia bacterium
AGCGTTCATGCGCACCAGGTTTTGTACCACCTGTTCTGCGCTCAGGGGAGCACGAACAGTTTCAGTCTGAGCCGTTGCGGGGAATTGAAGAACCATGCATGCAAAGGACAGCAGGCTGAGAGCGGCGCGAACGTGCATCGCACTCTTCATGGACAAATCGCTCGAATGCTGTGGAGTTCGACAGTGAGCCATACAACCTTCTGCAGGTTCTCGGGCCTCGTTGAAAAAGTTGTCCAGGCGCCAATTGGAACGAGACGGGCCAATGCGCGGCCGGGATGCCGGTGCTTACCCAGCAGATTCAATGAGGTAAATGGTAGGCACGACTGGACTCGAACCAGCGACCTCTTCCGTGTCAAGGAAGCGCTCTAACCAACTGAGCTACGCGCCTACTGGTCATCTTAATTATTGTAGCCGCGCTTGCGGTGCGGGGCAAACGCGCGTCTCGTCCTTCCGGTCAAGGCCGATTTCGCTAGGCAGCATCAGCGGCTTTCGCCGCCGAGTACATCAGTTCGACCACGGTGCAATCGTCCTGCAGAGCACATGGGCCGCAGAACTCTTTCACCGCTTGGAAGATGCCTTCGAAGCCGACTGCGGCGGCGCGGTCGAGGCGCTCGTAGCCGAAGAACTCACCACTTCCGTTTTCCGCTTCTACTACGCCGTCAGTGGTCAGAATCAGCCGGTCGCCCGGCTTAAGCTGCATTTTCATGCCGTGAAAGGAGACGTCGGGAAGCAATCCGATCGGCGGGTTGATGTTGTCCGGCTCGGTGATATTGCCCCCGGAGAACAGCCGGGGCGGCACGTGGCCACAATTCAAGAGCTCGAGTTCGCCGCCAGCCCATAGCCGCGCCAGGACCATGGTTGCGTATTTGTCTCCTACATCTTTTTCGCAAAGGAAATTGTGGGCGGCCGCTACGGCGTTCTCCAGCGAGATGCCCTGCGCCAGTTGGGAATAAATCATGCCCTGGATGACCGAGCCGAGCAGCGCCGCGGAAACGCCCTTGCCGGACACATCGGTGAGTACGACGGCAATCGCATCGGGCGTGCGCACGACGTCGAAAAAGTCGCCGCCGATTTCCTGGCATGGCAGGTTGCGGCCCTGCACTTCGGCAAACGGAACGTCGGGGATGCGCACCGACATCAGCCGCTGCTGAATGCGCGCCGCGATCGATAATTCCTGTTGATAACGCCGTGCGGCTTCTTCGACCTCCGCCAAGTGAGCATTCTCCAGCAGACCGGCGGCTTCTCTCGCAATGGCGTGCAGAATGTCCTGGCTGACGCCGGAGAGGTCGCCCGAGGTGAAGCGACTGTCGAGATACAGCACGCCCAGTACGGGGTGCGGCGCCGAACCGCCCTTGTTAAGGCGCGCGCTGCCGCCGTTGTCGGCGTGCTGACGGCTGGCGCGCCGCAGCGGAATCGCGATTACGGTGCGCAGGTCATGGATCATGATGCTGGCGCGGCCAGCCAGGTCGGCGGACTCTGAGGTGTCGCCGACCACAAACTCGGAACCGGAATCAGCCGCCTGCTGGAGCATCGAATGACTGATGGTGCTGTCGTCGCGCAGCGTTTCTCCCTTGCTGGTGCGGCCGGCGCCGAGGTGCAGACCTCCATCGGAGCCGCGCAGGAAAACAAAGCCGCGCTCAGCCCGAGTAAGCCGTAGGGTGCAATCCAGCAGCGTGGCGATCGCATCGGCCACGACCCCGGTGGTCCGCAAGCGCCGCGCCGCTTCCAGGAACAGCCTGAGTTGCTGAAGTTCGGATCCCGCTCCGCCTCGCGGCGCCATGGAAATCTGGCTGAGGAACTCCGAGGACGAGGACGCCGCGGTCGTGGGTTCGAACACGAAGTAAAAATCCTCCAGGCCGAAGTCACAACGGTCGTTCGGTTCCAGCGGATGGCGCTCGCGACGCATGCGGTTGACGTAAACGCCAGTGCGGCTGCCCAAGTCCACGATGTAGTAATTTCCGCCTTCCGCAATGATGGAGGCGTGCTCGCGCGAAACCCGCGAATCCGGAATCGGCAAGTCGCGATCGGTTTTGCGGCCGATGGTAAATGGCGTGTGATCGATAACGATGCGGCGCTGCTCGGTGCCTTGCACGAAGAGCAGTACCGGCGTCGAAGCGACAGCGGGCATGCTGGACATCGTGTCCTTCCGATCTTCGCGATTGGTCCGGCGATCGGCCAGAATCCCCACACGCGGCATCCGGGGCGGTGCCGCAAAAGCCTACCACAGGTGGAATATCCGCGGTTGCGCGATAACCCGAGCAGGTTTTGTCCTCCTCCGCGTCCTCCCCGTCCATTTCCCGGCTGATTCAACCCTGCGCGTCGGGATCAGCGAGAATTTTGGGCAGCGTGGCTTTGTGCTTGGGCCGCGCCTTCATTTTCACGTCCGGCACGAAGCGCGTGGGCGGAGGCGCACCGATATGCTCGCGCGCAGCCGACTTCACCGCCGTCACAGCGCGAAATGGCTTCGGCTTCTTCTTCTTGGCCATACACACAGGATCCGAGCACACCCCAATCGCGGCGTCCCCTCGCTCGGTACTCGGTACTTCTCGCGAACAGCATACGCCAACACCGCTATCGTGTCGGTTATGCCATAATTTTTGCGGCGATATCCGCAGGGTGCCCATGGACGAGCGCGACTTCTTCGACGAACGGCAGGACAAAAAGATCTTTACGCTGAATTGTCCGCACTGCCGCCAACCCGGCGAGTACGAATTGGGCTGGATCGTACGTACCAAGAAGCGCCAGTTGCCCGGGCGCGCCGACGAGCGCGATCGCGCCAAGTTCGCCAAGGCCCGCTCCTACATGGTACGCCGCGACGACATGGTCATGTGCAAGAACGTCCGCTGCCGTAAGCGCTTTGAAGTTTCAGGCGTGCAGTCGGTGGCGTTCCTCGACTGACACCTTCCACCGACCTGGCTCTGGAAAAGCCGATGCCAATTCAGAACGGGACCATCGCGGACGCCGTGGCTCGTCCTTTCGAATCGCCGCCCGCGTCATTTATACTGCGCGTATACTGCGCGCTTGCGCGAGCAGTGATACACAGGCTGATGGGTGATGTTGACGGGTCGGAGACCCGGGCTACGCGCGCATTTATACGAGGTGTGGCTTGAAAATTCTGGTCTGCATGAAGCAGGTTCCGCAGAAGGACGCGCCGCTCAAGCTCAACGAGAGCGGCACGTGGATACGTGAAGATGTTTCCTATGAAGTGAATGAGCCCGACGCCTACGCGCTGGAGGAGGCGCTGCGGCAAAAGGAAAAGCATGGGGGCGAGGTAGTGGTGATCACCGCCGGCCCGGCACGCGCTCAGCAGGTGCTGCGCGAGGCGCTGGCCAAGGGCGCCGACCGCGCCATTCACCTCGAGGACGCCGGCTTTGTCGGGCTGGACGCCTTCAACACGGCGCGCGCATTTGCCGCCGCCATCAAGGACCAGCCGTTCGACCTGATCTTCACCGGCCTGCAATCCGACGATTACGGCTTCGCGCAGACGGGCGTGATCCTCGCCGAACTTCTCGGCTGGCCGCACGCCACCATCATCATGCAGATCGAGAAGAAGGACAGTGGCATCCGGGTCAAGCGGGAACTGGAGGCCGGGTTCTTCCAGTACGTGGACATGCCGATTCCGGCGGTGCTGACGATCCAGTCGGGGATCAACAAATTGCGCTACGCAACATTGATCGGAATCAAGCAGGCCAAGAACAAGCCCATGAAAAAAGTGACGCTGGCGGAGGCGCAATCGGCGCTCGCCCCCAACCTTCAGCAGATTCGGCGACTCTATATACCGGAGAAGACTAAGAAGACCGAGTTGCTGCAGGGCGGGGCCGCCGAAGTGGCGAAGAAGTTGGTGGAAAAGCTGCGGGACGAAGCGCGGGTCATCTGACGGGCGAAACACCGCATTCTCATTATCGTGAAGAGAGCAGGCAAGGATGGCTGACACGATTCTTGTGGTTGTCGAGCAACGCGAAGGCAAGCTGAACCGCGTCTCCTTTGAAACCATCGCGGGCGCGCAGGCGATCGCGGCTGAAACCGGCTGGACGCTGGAGGCCGCGGTGGTCGGCAGCGGCGTGGGCGAGATCGCGAAGGAAGTTGCCGGTAAGAAGCTGGCGAAGGTGTACGAGGTCGAATCGGCCAAGCTGGAACCGTATACGCCCGACGGTTTTGTCGCCGCACTCAAGCAATTTGTCGGGCAGCGCCAGCCGCGCTTGGTGCTGATGCCGCACACCTACCAGGTACGCGACTTCGCGCCGCAACTGGCGACCGCGCTGGGACGCACCCTGGTGAGCGACTGCATCGGCGTCCGCAAGGACGGCGACGGTTTGCTGTTCACCCGGCAAATGTTCCAGGGGAAGTTCGCCGCCGACGTCGCACTGGGCGGCGATCCGCCGTACTTTGCGACCTTCCAGACGGGAGCGTTCCGCGCCGACAAAGCGGAAGCGGGCGCCAGCGCCGCGCCCGTGGAGACGGTCAACGTCGAAATCGCCGACGGCGTCATCCGCACGCATCCGGAGGCGCCCTTCAAAGAGGCAAAGCAGGCGGTGGACCTGACGCAGGCGGATATCATTGTCGCCGTCGGACGCGGAATCAAGGAGCAGAAGAACATTGACCTCGCCAAGCAACTGGCGGACGCGCTGGGTGGCGAACTGGCGGCTTCGCGGCCCATCTGCGACTCCGGCTGGCTGCCGATGGACCGCCAGATTGGCTCTTCGGGACAAACCGTGGCGCCGAAGCTCTATCTAGCGCTCGGCATCAGCGGCGCCATTCAGCACATTGTCGGCATGAAGGGCTCGCGCACGATTGTCGCGGTCAATAAAGACGCGGAGGCGCCGATTTTTGAGGTCGCGGATTTTGGGGTGGTAGGAAATTTGTTCGATATCGTGCCGCCGCTGATTGAAGAAGTGAAGAAAGCGAAGGCGTGAGGATAGAATAATCGCATGGAGTTTACGTTTACAGCCGTGTATGAAGAAGTGCCCGAATCCGAGGGTGGCGGCTATTGTGCCTACGTCGAGGAAGTGCCGGGCGCTGTGACACAGGGTGACACTCTGGATGAGGCGCGCGAAAACCTCAAAGAGGCACTTCAGTTGGTGCTTGAGGCGAACCGTGACCTGCTCGGGAGCCCCATTCCAGTCCGGAAATTTTTTCGCGAGAAAATCTCGGTCAACGCTTAATTGAAACGGATCGATCTCATTCGTCATCTGGAGCGGCACGGCTGCTATTTAGATCGGGAAGGCGGCAACCACTCGGTCTATTTCAATCCGACAGCGCGGAAAACCTCCGCAGTCCCGCGACATCGTGAAATTAGGGAAACACTCGCAATAAAGATCTGCCGTAATTTGGATATTCCTCGCCCGCGGTAGAACCTTGGGCGTGGCCGACTAACTACGATGATCATTTTCCGCAAACCGCTCCAAGGTATCGACCGTCCCCAAATGGAAGCCGACGTCGTCATTGTTGGCGGCGGACCTGCTGGGCTGGCCTGCGCCCTTAAACTTTCCCAGCTCATTGATGAGCACAACGCCAAGCATCCCGACGCGCCGCTATCGAAAGAAAATATCTACGTGCTGGAGAAGGCGCGCGAGATCGGCCAGCACTGTTTATCCGGCGCGCTGCTCGATCCGCGCGCGATGCGAGAACTGCTGCCGGATTTCGAAAAAGAAGCGCCCCTGGAAGCGCCGGTCAGCAAAGAGGCCGTCTACTTCCTGACCAAGACAGGCAGGTTCAAGTTCCCGATCACGCCGCCGCCGATGCGCGACCACGGCAACTACGTGATCTCGCTCAACCGCTTCGCCAAGTGGATGGGCGAAAAAGTCGAGGCCACCGGTATCACCGTCTTCACCGGCTTTGCGGGCTCGGAACTGCTCATCGAAGACGATCGCGTCATCGGCGTTCGCACCGACGACAAGGGCGTGGACAAATCCGGCCAGCCGAAAGGGAACTTCGAGCCCGGCTACGACCTCAAGGCAAAAGTGGTGATCCTCGCCGAAGGCACGCGCGGTTCGCTGACCAAGCAACTCGTCGGCCGCTTCCAGCTTGATAAGAACCGCAACCCGCAGACCTACGGTGTCGGCGTCAAGGAACTTTGGGAAATTCCCTCGGGGCGGGTCGCACCTGGCGAAGTGATCTACACCATGGGCTGGCCGCTGACCTCGCGCGAATACGGCGGCGCCTGGCTCTACGGAGGCAAGGACCATGTGGTGTCGCTCGGCTTCGTCACGGGGCTTGACTATCCCGACCCGCGCCTCGACCCGCAGCGCGTGCTGCAGGAATTCAAGAAGCATCCGTTTATCGCCAAGCTGCTCGAGGGCGGACACATGGTGCGCTACGGCGCCAAGTCGCTGCCCTACGGCGGGTGGTGGGCGATTCCGCCGGTTGCCGGCGATGGCTGGATGATCCTCGGTGACTCCGCCGGCTTCCTGAACTCGCAGCGGTTGAAGGGCATTCACCTGGCGATCAAGAGCGGCATGCTGGCGGCGGAAACCGTCATCGACGCCATGGCCGCCGGCGATTTCAGTAAGAACACGCTGGACCTTTACGCCAGCCGCGTGGAAAAGAGCTGGATCAAGCAGGAGCTGTGGCCGGTACGCAACTTCCACCAAGGTTTCGAGCACGGGCTATGGCATGGCATGTTTCATGCCGCCATCCAGCAGATCACCGGCGGACGCGGATTGCACGAGAAGTACGCGACCGAAGCCGGACATC
>JAIQFM010000210.1 GCA_020073285.1 Terriglobia bacterium
GCGCTCTCCGGGATCGGCTGCATAACATCCCAGTGTTCGACGATCTTTCCGTTTTCAAGCTTGAAGATGTCGATGATCGCTGAGCCTCGGTCGCCGGGCACGCGCACCCCGTGCGCGTGCAGGATCACATAGTCGCCCTCGGCCAAGATCTTCTTGATCTCTCCCCGCAATCCGGGGAATGTCTCCTTAAGGAAGCCGAGGAAGGCCTTGCAACCCTCAATGCCGTCGGCGATCAAAGGATTGTGCTGCACGTAGCGCTCGCCGATGAATTTCGATGCGGCCTCAAAGTCCTTGTTGTTCAGGCCCGCTTCGTAGAAGCCCATGACGGTCTTCTTGTTTGCCTCGAGCTTTGGATCAAGATAGCCATTGTGGTTCTCCAATGAAACGTTCATGAATGTTCATCCCAAGTCCCTCTGTGGTAGAGGTCTGGCGATACAACTATTGAATTGAGAAGCGCGACATTTCTCATTCTGCAGTCGCGTCAACCAGACACCCCTACTATCTTGTGGATCAAGGAACGATCCTCCAGCGCCTTGATCATGAAATCGGCCACATCCGCGCGCGAGATTTTGAAACCGAAACGGGGCAAGTGGCCCTCTCGTACGCGATACGTCCCCGTGTAAGGCTTGTCCGTGAGTTCGGGCGGCCTCACCATCGTCCAGTCGAGCCCGCTCTTTTCAAAGACTTTCTCCATGGCGGAAGCGTCCGCAACGATGCCCGGAAATAGCAACTTTCCGAGAATGTAGGCGGGCGGGATGACCGAATCTTTGAACAGGAATGCTACCGACTCGACGACGGCACGCCTGACACCCGAGTGAAGCATCGCGCTTGTCAATGCGGTGGCGAACTGTTCCAGAAGGTGTGCGTCGGCTTTCGATACAGGTAACCGCGGCCCAAAACCCGATACGACAGCGTCGTGGCCTTTTAGGACTGGTTCCATGTCGGCACTGTTCAGCAAGTCGCCGTGCTTGACGCTGATGCGATCCCCAAACGGCTCCAGTCGCTCCGGCGAGCGAACCAGCGCCGTGACAGAATGACCGCGATCAAGTGCCTGCCGAACGATCTCCAGCCCCGTGGCCCCGGTGGCACCCAACACAATCAGCTTCATAAAGCCTCCCTTTCTGGAGCGCCGTGCGCTGCCACCTTAGCGATCGCGTTCGTTTTCATAATGGCTATAGATGACTCTAGTGAATAAACGATGCTAGAATTTGCTGGTTGCCAAAAACAAGACAACGCTCCTACAAATCGTTGGTTCGCCAGCGCCAGGCGGAAGACACTCGCCGCCGCATCGTCGAAGCCACCCGGCAGCTCTTGCAGAGCGAAGGCTATGCCGGAATGACCATCGAAGCGATCGCGCAGCGGGCGGAGGTATCTGCCCAAAGCGTGTATGCCATCTTCAAGTCGAAGACGGGAATTCTGATCGCCCTTCTTGATCAATCCACGTTTGGACCCGATTACGAGAAGGTCGTGCGGCAGGCATTGGGTGCGAACGATCCCGAGACCCGTTTGCGGCTTGCGGCCGGAGTCGCGAGGCAGATCCGCGGAGCACAAAGTGCGGTGTTCGATCTCATGCGGGGCGCAGGTGTAGTGGCACCTGAACTGGCCAACCTGCAACAACAACGCGAGCGTCTACGCTACGAGAAGGAGGAAGGCATGATCAACTTCCTTCGCGACTCAGGAAGGCTTCGACCGGGGCTTAGCTACAAAGCCGCACGCGACATCTTCTGGATGCTTACTGGGGGGGATGTGTACCGCATGCTGGTGTCCGAGCGTCGGTGGTCTCCCCAGCAGTACCAGGACTGGCTGGCCGACACTTTGGTGCACTCCCTGCTTGCCACGGGGAAAACTGGAAGTTAGGGTCGGGAACTTCCCATTACTAATCCATGGAGCCTCGTCGGATTACTAATGGGATGGTCCGCCGCCTTAGCCGGCCAACAGCCGGGGTATAACCGGCCAACAGCCGGGGTATAAGAGGTGAACGGAGGAGGCATCCCATGGAGCTACACACGATCGGCATTGATCTCGGCAAGACATTCTTTCATCTGGTTGGGCTCGACCTGCGCGGCGGGGTTGTGGTGCGCAAGAAGTTTTCGCGCAAGCAACTGCTGCACTTCACAGCGAACCTGCAGGTCAAATTGATTGGTATGGAAGCCTGCGGAGGATCCCATTTTCTAGGACGGGCACTGCGAGAGCAGGGTCATGAGGTGCGGCTGATACCGGCGCAGTATGTGAAGCCGTACGTGAAGACCAACAAAAGCGACTTCATCGATGCGGAGGCGATCGCCGAGGCGGTAGCACGGCCGACGATGCGCTTCGTGCCGATCAAGACCGATGACCAGTTGGATCTGCAGTCCCTGCATCGGGTACGGGAGCGTTGGGTGATGCGTCGCACGGCGGTCATCAACCAGATTCGTGGATTGTTGCTCGAACGTGGCATCACTCTCCGGAAGGGACGGTGCCATCTGGAGGCAGCGCTGCCGCGGATTCTGGAAGACGCCACCACGAAGTTGTCGGGCGCAGTACGCTTGCTGTTGGCGCAACTGAAGCTGGAACTGGACCAGTTGGCCATACGCCTCGAGGAGGCGGATACGCTGATCAAGAAGACCGCGCTGGAGAGTGAAGTCTGTCGACGTCTGGACGCGATCCCCGGCGTTGGACCACTGACAGCAACTGCGCTCATTGCGGCAATCGGTAATGGCGCGGCCTTTCGCAAGGGCCGGGAGTTCGCGGCTTGGGTTGGGTTAGTGCCGCGCGAACACTCCACCGGAGGCAAACAGAAACTGCTCGGCATCAGCAAACACGGGAACTGCTATCTGCGAAGACTGTTCGTACAGGGCGCACGCGCGGTTCTGCAATTTCGAGAGAAGCAGCCCCCCGGCCTGAGTGCGTGGCTGGCACAGCTTGCATCGCGCACCCATCACAACGTTGTCGGCGTGGCGCTGGCGAATAAGTTGGCGCGCATGGCCTGGGCCGTGCTCGCCAAAGGTGAAGTCTATCGGCCCCCGGTCCTGGCCAGTAACCTGGCCTGCCGATGACGCTTGGCTAGCGCCAAGCTTGGAAATCGCATGCGCGATTCCCACATCTGCAGACCAGCGGATGCTGCGGAGTTTATGTTTCCTGTCAGGTCTGCGGGCGAACCGTGAGATGGCACAACGGTCGAACCCGGCGCTCTCCAAACCCGTACCCGGAAGAAGTCTCTCGAGACTGAATTACTAATGGGGAAAAGAGCGCGGCGCATTCCATCCTGGCCAGGAGTGATCAACTCCAACAAAGTCCGTATACATTTGCGCAGACCAACCTGTCATGCACACTTTTTGCTTGCGACGAAGCGGCGGACCATACATTCCGGATGGCCCGTCATGAACGAAGCCGCTGGCGCGGCGGACGCTACCGCGTGGGTAAGCCGAGAGGTTTCGGGAACCGCTGACATAGATTGGGTCACAGGGAAAGGAGATTCCTGTGACCCGTTTACGCAAGTTGTTGGAGGCTGGCACCGACCTGCGCACCATCCAGGTTCTGCTCGGGCACGGCGACCTGGAGACCACCGCCCAGTACCTGCATCTGTCGCAGCGGCACTTGCAGGCGGTGACCAATCCGCTGGACAGCCTCGCACTCTCCAGCACCCAGAACATCAGCCGCAGCTTTAAGCGCAAAAACAACCAATGACTCGGCCCACCCTCGAGGTGGCCGACATCCTACACGCGCAGGGCGATCGCTTCCTGGATCGGTATCGATCCAGCTTTGACTTTCAGCAGCTCAAAGCCTTTCGTGCCGTTCAGCGCTGTCGCACCGCTGCTCTGGGCGGCCATCGGGACGCTTGCCCGAGCTGCGGTCATCAGGCTCAGCCGCGTCTTTCGTGGCAAGTTCCTCACCGGCCTGAAACGTCTCCACCGCCGCAAGAAACTATGCTGCACTGGTCCCGCCGCCGCTCTGGCCGATCCGCAGCAGTTCGCAAAACTCATCCGCCGCCTGCACCGCCACGATTGGGTCGTCTATGCCAAGCCCGCCTTCGGTGGTCCGCTGTCGGTGTTGCGCTATCTGGGCCGCTACACCCACCGCGTGGCCATTTCCAATCACCGCTTGTTGGCCTTCGAACAAGAGAGAGTGACCTTCCGCTGGAAGGATTACGCCCACGGTGGCAAACAAGGCACGATGACGCTCGTGGCAACGGAGTTCCTGCGTCGCTTCTTTCTGCACGTGCTCCCCAGAGGATTCGTGCGCATCCGCCACTTCGGGTTCCTCGCCAATCGCTTGCGCGCTTCCCGCTTGGCACTGTCCCGACAACGGCTGTCCAGCAGCTCCCCTACGCTTGCCGAAGCTGGAACCTGCACAATCCCCTCCCAGGCTTCGTCCCTATGGCATTGCCCGCGCTGCGGCGCGGCCATGGTCGTGGTTCAGAGATTTACCACTGCGGAACTATCTCAATGGACCTACTTCGATTCTTCGTAGCGCTTCCATCGCTATCAGCTCTTGGACGTGCTCCGGCACGCCGATGCAGGCGTGTATCTCCTCCACGGCGATAGGTTCCCGCGCAGCTGTCCGCGCACACTCTTACAGGCACGTGCACCGCTGCCAACGATCGCTACCCGCCCTTTCCCGTCCGCCAGCGCTTGCCCAACTCTCGACTCGGCAGCCAACTGGCATTCAAATCCCATAGCGCACCGCGTCCACCGCAAACGCCAGCGGCTTCCTCCTAGTCTCCTCATCGAAAACGCCTCGCATCGAGATCCCCGCCCCACCCCAAGAGTCTGTCCCGCGGCGTTTCCGATCAAGGCTAGCGACGATCCATCCAGAATCGTCGCATCCTCTGCAGTGCTGCGTCGGACTAGCCACAAGCATCAGCAGCATCCGCGATTTGGCGGGTCGTCCAAAGGCACGCCTTTACATTTGGGCGCAACGACTCATCGACAGTGCGATGAGTCTTAACACCATTAACAGTGCGGCGGCCTTGCAAAAAGTCGAGGCTCGATGCCAGCGGAGAGGAAACTCTGGCGAGAAGGCATCTACGACGAGGTCTGTCCTCTTCGCGACCGGCGTTTCCCCTTACCGGTAGCGGTAGAACCCCGCCCGGCTCACCTGCGCCAACTGACACATTCGCTCGATACTCAAGCTGCCTTGCATCGGCATCACTTCCCGGTCGGGTGACGGTCACCGCGCTGGACGGCGTCGGACCGTACGCATATACAGCCGCGGAAGAATTCGCTTGCCTGACTTACGTTTTTTCCGAAGCCTTGTTTGGTCGCCTTGGAAGCCGTGTTTTTCTTTCTGGCTTGGTCTCTACAGGAGCTTTGCGGCCGCTCCACAGACCACTCCACAGATACTGCTGCCCGTGCTTGATTCCAAGTCGCAGCACCATATATGGTGAGATTCAGCGAAAGTCGCCGTACGAAATCATGGTCGCTCGTTACGGTAAACGCTGCGCCGAAATAGAATTCCGGGTATCCGAGTTGCCAGCCAAGGTGCACAGAAGGACACGTGTCAGCAAGGCGTTTCCTGGTTGGCCTTGGCCGACCGTGCTATCACCACATTGTCCCGACGAAGCGAGCGAGGAACGCGATCCAGACGCGTAATCGTCTCCAGCTCGGGTTTGTTGAGTACGAGGGTTCCTTCAATAACCAAATCCGTTAACGCGGGGCTCTTCACACCGTCCCCAACTGATTCCGTACTGTCGCGCAGCCAGGCGAGCAGAATGGATGGATCTTGTATTGCCACGACTAGATCCGGTTCCTTCACGCCCTCTTTCCGCACACGCAATTTCCCCTCGTTTACCACAAGACCGAACGTCCCGCCGCCCGTGCGGACAGTAACCGTGCGGCGCCAGTTGGCAAGATTGGCCGTTGCTCGTGGGCTGTGGGGGATCATTTCAGCGAGTTTCTGGAAATGTACTCTCACTTCCTGCAAGGTTTTCTGCAGTTGAGCAGTGGGTTTGCCAAGTTCCATCTCCGAGAGCCGCCCCCACTCTATCTCGCTCTCGAAAAGCGGACTCTTGGCGAGTTGTTGCGGCGTCAGTTCATTCTGGGGCACGGCAAAGATGTCCAGCATCTCGCCTTGTCGTGAATCGCAGAAGGCGATTTTGACCGGTGTGCCTTTCTTATAGATCCCCGGCCGTATGGTTCCCCGCGTGGTGCGGACGCGAACCAACATCGCAGTATCACTGAGTTTGCCGTCCGCTGTTTCAAGAAAGACCCGGCCGGTACCGAACGGTTCCTGGCCCTTAAAACGGCTGGGCGCAAATACGGTGATCACCGGCGTGGCGCACATAATGCCGGTGTCCTTCACATATTCCTTTTTCATCTCCACGAAATTGCATGAAGGGCAGCGCCGCATGAACGGCGGGATAATCAGGTGCCGGCACTCGGGACAACGATGGCCCAGCACTTTGCCCTCGTCGCGCAACGCGCGGAAGAAATCCGAGAATTCGCCCTGGGCGTGCTTCATGGCCGTGAACCACACGTCGTTGCGCTGGAGATAGATGCCGTCCGATCCTTGGACTTCCGTGATTCCCTCTAGGGGAAGCATCGCAGGGGAGATCACCGGCTTGGGTTTGCTCTTCGCAGGAGCCACTGCTTTTCCTGTCTTCGCCACGATTAAGCCCTCCTCTCCAGCAC
>JAIQFM010000020.1 GCA_020073285.1 Terriglobia bacterium
CGCGGGCGATGGCTGCCGCAGCGGCCGCCGCCGTGAAGGCTCCTGTCCGGCCCAGGCCGGTACCGGTGCCAGATCCGGATGAGGATGGTGGCGACAACCGGCCCACGGCTTTTACGGAACGTGAAGCGGTGTTGGCCAGCATGGCGGCGCAACGGCCATCGCCGTGGAGGCTGAGAACTACCGGCGGCGTCATCCTGGTAGCGGTGCTGGTGGTGGGCGGATGGCAGGTGTGGCGGGCGGTCGGCCCTGCCCAGGGCACGCCCATGGACAGCGAGTTCAAGCAAGCCAAGGCTGCCGCGACGCCGTCCACCAATACGGCTGCGCCCACGGTTGCGGCGAACACGACGGCGGCGCCCATTCCGGCGAACGCCGTGCCGCCGACGGCAAAGCCATTAGCGTCACAGCCTAGCGGCACTGTCACCAAGGCAGCGCCCGCCGGCGTCGTTCCCCGACCTCCGAATGCGCCAGTGCCCGCAAAGGATACTCCAGTGGAGAAGGTCGCGGAGGCGATTACGTTACCGCCGCCCGACGTTACCAACGTTACTAAGGCGACTAAGGCGGAGGCCGATGCTCCTCCGGCGATTACGATGGCGGCGCGTGCGCCGAGCGAATCGGCGGCCATTACCAGGCTGCTGCACGCGCCGGTACATATGCCCACGCTGGAGGCGAAAGTTTCGCAAATCAGTGGCGGCAAGCTGATCAAGAGGTCTGATCCCACCTATCCGTCCGGCGCCATGGGTATGCACGGTGAAGTGATATTGAAGGCGACCATCAACCGCGAGGGCAAAGTGACCGCGGTGCAGATCGTCAAGGGCCAGGCGTTGCTGGCGCAGGCGGCGGCCGCCGCCGTTAAGCGCTGGCGGTACGAGCCCTTCGTATTAAACGGAACACCGCTTGAAGTCGAGAACACGATCACGGTCAACTTCAAGGCGCCCGCGCAACACTAAGTGTCGCCTCCGTTTTAGACTTGCGCCCGCCATTGTCCTGGATGCACAATTAAGTCCAGCGGCTTCAACAACCCCGTAGGTCGGGCCAGCAACCGGGCAGTGGATCTACTGGAGCCGAAGGATGCTTTCAACATCCCCGTTCCGCGCGATCAACGCGCGGTACTGAAAGCGAGTTCAAAAGTGGCAACAGCAATTGCTTCCAGTTGCAGGCTGGACAACTATCTTGTCCTGCCCGATATGTCGATGAACGAGCGCATCGCCGCCGCCAAGCGCGAGCTGGGCGAGGACTGCGTCGTTCTGGGACATCACTACCAGCGCGACGAGGTGATCCGGTTCGCGGACCACACCGGCGATTCCTACAAACTTTCCAAGATGGCGGCGCAAGCGCGCGGCCAGTACATCGTTTTCTGCGGCGTGCACTTCATGGCGGAAAGCGCCGACGTGCTCAGCCGTCCCGACCAGGTGGTGGTGTTGCCCGATTTGAACGCCGGGTGCTCCATGGCCGATATGGCCGAAATCACCCAGGTGGAAGACTGCTGGGAGCAACTGGCCGCCCTGGGCCTGACCAGCGACGCGGGCGAGGGCATGACGCCGATCACCTACATGAATTCCACGGCGGCGATCAAGGCGTTCTGCGGCGAGCGCGGCGGCGTGGTGTGCACGTCGTCGAATGCGCGCGGCGCCTTTGACTGGGGATTTGCCAGAAACGAAAAAATTCTTTTCCTGCCCGACCAGCATCTGGGCCGCAATACTGCCTACGCGATGGGAATCCCGCTCAGCGACATGGTCGTCTGGGACCCGTTCCTGCCGCAGGGCGGGCTACGCAAAGACCGGCTGCGCGCGGCCCGCGTGATCCTGTGGAAGGGCCACTGCTCGGTGCATCAGCGCTTCCTGCCGGAGCACGTGGACAAGGTTCGCGCGAAGTATCCCGGCATCCAGGTGATCGTGCATCCAGAGTGCCGGCTGGAGGTCTGCCAGAAGGCGGACGGAATCGGCTCGACCGAAAAGCTGATCAAGCTGGTGGAGCAGGCGCCGGCGGGATCGAAATTCGCCATCGGGACCGAAATTCACCTGATCAACCGGCTGGCCAAGCAAGTGGCGCCGGAGAAGATGGCGATCACGCTCGACGATTCCGGATGCCTGTGCACCACCATGTTCCGCATCTCGCCGCAGCACCTGTGCTGGGCGCTGGAGAACCTGGTGGACGGCAACGTCGTGAACCGCATCCAGGTCGCGGACGAGGTGAAGCGCTGGGCGCGGGTGGCGCTGGACCGGATGCTGGAAATCCAGTAGCTGACGGCTGCAGCCTCGTCTTTGCTGTAGAAACACGCTACTATCGGCACATGGCGGTGGATTGGAAGAAACACATCGTAAGCGACCCGGAAATTCTGCGCGGCAAACCACGGCTGAAGGGGACGCGCATTCCTGTCGGGGTTGTGCTTGGGTACTTGGCGGCGGGCAAGACGGCGGAACAGATTGTCGCGGAGTTTCCCGACCTGACGGGTGAACAGATCGCGGCGTGTCTGGACTACGCCCGCGACCTGGCTGAGTTTGAGGCCGTCGTCTAATGGGCCTGCGGTTCCTGGCCGACCACTGCATCTCAAACCTGATTATCCAGACCCTGCGAGACAGGCGCCACGAGGTTGTGCGTTTGAGGGACTGTCTTCCCGTCGAATCGCCGGATGCCATCGTCATTGCGAAGGCTCGAGAACTCGACGCGATGTTGTTGTCGTTGAATGGCGACTTTGCCGATATCGTCACCTACCCACCTGAAAACTACAAAGGGATTGTCGCGCTGCAGATGCGCAATCATCCAGAAGTCCTTGGCCAACTATTGGTCCGTCTGACGGCTTACCTGGAGCTGCATCCCACGATGGAGCATTACCAGGGAAAATTGCTCGTCGTCGAAGTTGATCGCATCCGTATTCGGGCATAAGCGGCGTGCCCGTGAAGTACCCGCCTAAGGCGGGCCGATATGGGGTACCAGGCACCCACATTAACAGTAAGGACAGAAAGAAAGTCGGCAAGGGTGGGCCGCCCCGCCAGGAGAAAAGAAGTTGCCGCTGTTTAAGTACATGTCGGTCGAAGCGGCTGCTCTATTTGCAAGAACACAGAGGGTGCGATTCACTCAGCCGTTCGAGCTTAACGATCCATTCGAGTTTCGCCCCATGCTTGATTTTGAGGGGACGGCGGATGATTTTCGGGACATCATCGACGCCAAGATCAACGAGAGGTTCGGCACGGTGGACGGGGTTCTTGCGATGATCGAAGAGCAGATGTCTACTGATCCCACCTTTCCGAAATTCCCAATTCAGATATTTCGGACAGTGCTTGAAGGTAATCCAGCGATGAGGCAGCAACTCATGGAAGAAATGAAACGGCACAAAGCTGAATTGATTGAGAGTATTCGGATCGCCGGTTTACTGGAGGGTCAATGGGAGAAATTTCGTCAAGCTGCGGGGGAGGCGGTCGGCATCTTCAGTTTGACTGAAGATCCTGCAAACACTTTGATGTGGAGCCATTACGGAAGTCAACACTGCGGTGTGGCGGTCGAATTTGACGAGGCTCATCCATGGTTTCATCAGAGAGTCACTACCAACGACGATCTGCGGCACTTGGTGCAAGTCTGCTACGTTGAAAATACTCCGCCTCGAAGGTGGACGCAGGTGAACGGAGTTGACATGCTTTACACGAAGAATGCTGCGTGGGCATATGAGCGTGAATGGAGGATAATCCGACCGCTCAAAGATGGCACACAGGCTCGTCCCGGTATTTTCTGCTTTGATGTCCCGCACGATGTAGTGCGGAGCATCATTTTCGGCTGTCGTGCGACCCCGGAACTAGAACGAGACATTCGGGCGTTGGTAGCTGCCAATCCGCGTCTTAGTCACATGCGATTCAAACGAGCAAAGTTAGCAGGCGGGAAAATTGAAATCGTGGACTGCGATGCACGACTCTAAGAACAAGGCCCGGCCACTGTGGCCGGGCTAATTCGTCAATTCTCAAATTCTGCAATTCTTCAATTTCCCTCACGCGCCTTTGCCGCGCTGGTCGGAGCTTTTTTCCGCCGCGCGGATGCACTCTTCCAGGATGTCGAGCCCGATATCGGCCTGCTCCCGAGTGATGATGAGCGGCGGGCAGATGCGCACCGAGTTTTCACCCGCGCCCAGGAACAGGCAGCCGCGCGCAAAGGCCATTTCCACGACCTTATCGCGAGCCGGTCCAGCGGGCGCCTTGCTCTGCTTATCGGTGACCAGTTCCACGCCGATCATCAGGCCGCGACCGCGCACGTCGCCGACCAGTTCGTACTTCTGCGGCCACGCGCTGATGCGCTGCATGATGTGGCGGCCGATGGTGTCGGCATTGGCGATGGCCTCGCGCTCCAGCACATCTATAGTGGCCAGCGCGGCGGCGATGCAAACCGGATTGCCGCCGAAGGTGGAGGCATGCGAGCCGGGCACCCAGTCCATGATGTCCTTCTTCGTCATCATCACGCTGAGCGGCATGCCGGAGGCGATGCCCTTGGCAATGCAGACGATGTCAGGCTCAACCCCGGCGTGCTGGATGGCCCACCATTTACCGCTGCGTCCGGAGCCGCACTGCACTTCGTCGGCGACCAACAAGATGCCGTGCTGATCGCAGATGCGCCGCAATTCCACGAGGAATTCCGGCGGCGCGACGATGTATCCGCCTTCGCCCTGGATGGGCTCGACGAAAATGGCCGCCACTTCCTCCGGCGGAAGCGTGGTTTTCAATACTTTCTGCTCGATGAAGCGCGCGCAATCAACCGCGTACTCCACCGGGTCCGTGCCTTGGGGCCGGCGGTAGACATTCGGATAGGGAACGTGGGTGACGCCGGGCATGAGCGGGAAGAAGCGGCGCCGTTGCTGCACTTTGGACGCGGTCAGCGACAGCGCTCCCATGGTGCGGCCGTGGAAGGCGCCGTAGAAGGCGATGATGTTCTGCCGCTTCGTGTGATACCGCGACAGCTTGATGGCTGCCTCGACCGCCTCCGCGCCGGAGTTGCCGTAGTAGAAGCGGTGCGGGCCTTTCATAGGCGCAACTGCCGAAAGTCGCTCGGCGAGCGTGATCATGTTTTCGTAATAAAAATCCGTGCCCGACATGTGAATCAATTCCGCCGCCTGCTTCTGGATGGCAGCGACCACCTCGGGATGGCAGTGACCGGTGGAGACAACGGCGATGCCGGCGGAAAAGTCCAGGAACTGGTTGCCGTCAACGTCCTCGACGACAACGCCGCGGCCGCGCTTGGCGACCAGGGGATAAGAACGCGTGTAGGAGGGGGAAACGTACGTCTTGTCGCCTTCCAACACCCGGCGGGCATTGGGACCGGGCAGTTCGGTGCGAATATGAGGTCCGGCTAAGATCGTAACTGTGCTTGGCATGATTCCTCCGAAAGTACCGTGTACCTGGTACCGAGCACCGAGCTGAACGGCACTGGTATAAGGCGGTGGTAGCGTCCGAACCTGCAGACCAGCTCCGCAGGTCGGAGGACGGAGAACGAAGGAAAGTCGCTTAGTCGCCGCCAAACAAATTGGGGCGGGAGTTAGAGGGAACCAGGTTCAGCCCGGTGCGTGGTCGGGTCAGGTTGAGGCGCAAACCGCACGGCGGGGCAGCCTCGATCTTGCCGCGATGCTTGGCGTGGCGGGACATACAATTCCCGCTGTCATTATAGACCCGGGGCTGCTGTGGCGTAACCCCTCAGGGTAGGAGCGGCGGGGTTACGAAAGTGACGATCTGGTATCGTAACTTTTTCGCCCCATCATGCCGCACGAGCGCCAGCACCGCCTCCGAGTCGCCTTGGCGTTTGCGCTGGTGTACGTGTTTTGGGGCTCGACGTACCTGGGCATCGGCATCGCCGTGGAGCATATACCGCCGCTGCTGATGACCGGCACGCGCTTCCTGATTGCCGGCCTGCTGATGCTCGCCTGGTGCGCGTTTACGGGCCGAAAAATCCGGGTGACGCTATCCGAAGTGGTGCGGCTGGGCATCATTGGCGCGCTGTTGCTCTCGGTGGCCAATCCTGTCCTGGCGCGCGCCGAAGAGATCGTGCCCACCGGCTTGGCGGCGCTGATCGTTTCCATGACGCCGCTGTGGTTTCTACTGATTGACACCTGGATGTTCCGGGGCGACCACGTTTCTCGCCGTGGGACGATCGGCCTGCTCCTGGGGATTGCCGGGATTGTGGTGTTGCTGTGGCCCAAGTTGCGCGATATGTCGTCCAGCCCCCTGGACCGGCGCGTGCTGCTGGCGGCGCTGACCTTGCCGCTGGCCTCGTTTGCTTGGGCGCTGGGCTCGGCGCTGTCGAAGCGGTGGCAGGAGGGGATTGACGCCTTCGCCGCTACGGGTTGGCAGATGGCCATTGCCGGCGGGCTGAATCTCTGCCTGGCGCTGGCCTTGGGTGATCCGGCGCGAGCGCACTGGACGCGGGCGGGCATCGGAGCCATTGCCTACCTGATTGTGTTCGGCTCGTGGGTGGGATACAGCGCCTACATTTGGCTGCTGCAGAACGTCCCCATGCCGAAGGTGGCGACGTATGCCTACGTTAATCCCGTGGTGGCGGTGTTTCTGGGTTGGCTGGTGTTGCGCGAAACGGTGGACCGTTACATCTTGGCTGGGTCGGTGATCATCGTGGGCGCGGTGGCGCTGGTCACCAGCGCGAAGGTGAAGTCGAAGGCTGGGCTTGATGTCCCCGCAACCGAGCTGCCGGTCGTGGAAGGCACCGGAGACTGACCACCGGAGACTGACCCTTCCCGATTGGCATCGCTGTGTAGTACTAAAGTAATGCCCGTACCCAGGTTGTTAGCTTGCTGCGGGCTGACCCGTTTGATACCTTCCAGTCTAGTCACCCAGGATAGTCGCCGCAGGGTGTGCAGTTACGCGTTGGCGCGCGAGGCCAGACAGCCGACTATGCCTCAACAAATCGCACTCGTGGTAGACGATTCCATGCTCATCCGGCATACGGTCAGCCGCTTCCTGGAGCAGCGGGGGTTCGCGGTGACGTCGGCGACCAATGGCTTGGAGGCAATGCAGATTCTCGACGACCTCCTGCCCGACCTCATCGTCACCGACCTGATGATGCCCAAGATGACAGGCAGCGAACTGATTACCGCGGTCAAGAAGAATCCCGTGACGGCACGCGTTCCGCTCGTGGTGCTGGCGGGCCGGAGCAGCGCCCGCGACATGAAGCCGGAAGGCCGTGCCGATTACGTGATCTACAAGGACATTGACATCGAAGAGCAGCTCGCCAAGGGGCTGACGGTCACGCTCGGCCAATCCGCGAGTATGGGTTAGTTAGCGCAGTTGCGCACCTGCCTCGGCCGAGAGCTCGGGCTCGGCAAAATCATGCGACAGAAATTTCGGATACGCCGCCGCGGCGATCATGGCAGCGTTGTCGGTGGAGAGCGGCCGGGAAGGGAAGAAGACCGGCAGCCCTTGCTGCGCGGCCTGCTCTTCGAAGCGGCGGCGCAGTTCGCTGTTGGCGGCGACCCCGCCGGTCACGAACAGCGTGGCGGCATCGTATGCGCGCGCGGCGGCCAGCGTCTTTTCGGCGAGGTCGCCGATCACCGCGTTCTGGAACGACGCGACGAGATCGAGCGTCATCGGGTCGGAGACACGCAACACATCTTCGGTGGTGGGCTTGGGAATCTCGGCGAGTACGGCGCGGCGGGCGTCGATGACGCGCTGCATGTGGTGGGTTTCGACGTAGCGCAGGACGGCGGTCTTGATGCCGCTGAAGGAGAAGTCAAAATGCGGGCGCTCGGGAGCCGCGCCCCGCTGCTGGCGGTCGCGGTGCTTGATCTGGGCGAAGGTGAACCTCACCGCCTGGGGATTGCCGTGCGGCGCCAGTTGGTCGATGACCGGCCCGCCAGGATAGCCAAGCCCGAGCAGCTTGGCGACTTTGTCAAAGGCTTCGCCGGCGGCATCGTCACGGGTGTGGCCGATGTTCTGGTAGGTCCAGCTCTGGCCGCGCTGCTCGGCCAGATACAGGTGCGTGTGGCCGCCCGAAACCACCAGCGCGAGCAAGGGAAACGGCACGTCGCGGTTCCCTTTTTGCCGCTCCTCCAATAACACAGCATGGATGTGGCCTTCGAGGTGATTGACGGCAATCAGCGGCTTGTCCAGCGCATAAGCCAGCGCCTTGGCGAAGCTGATCCCCACCAGCAACGCGCCCGGCAGGCCGGGGCCGCGGGTAACGGCGATGGCGTCCACGGTTTCGTAACTGCGCTCCGCCTCGGCCAGCGCGGTGCGCACCACGGGAAGGATGGCCCGCAGATGCTCGCGCGACGCCAGCTCCGGCACCACGCCGCCATAAGGCCGGTGCGTGGCAATCTGCGAGAACACCACGTTCGAGATCACCTGCTCGCCGGAGCGCACCACCGCCGCCGCAGTCTCGTCGCAGGAGCTCTCGATTCCCAGGATGTAGGTGTCGGGCATATCTCTATACTAGAAGATCATGCGGCGCAATGGAGCGCTGCATAGGGTCATTCGGTCTATCAGTCTGTAGGTCGTTAGTTGTTCATGTCCGAAAGACCGACAGACCGAAAGACCGATTGACCGAAAGACCCTCATGGCTGACTCCGCAAAATCCGCAGCCATCGAGATCGTGCGCACGCTGCGCGATCGCGGCTACCACGCGTATCTGGTGGGCGGATGCGTACGCGACCTGCTGCTCGGGCGCGAGCCCGCCGATTACGACGTCTCCACCGATGCCCACCCCGAAGACGTGATGCGCATCTTTCCCAAAACCTGGGCGGTGGGCGCGCAGTTTGGCGTGGTGCTGGTTCCGGTGGAATCAATCAGGAGCGATGGAGCGCGCTCGCCCTCGAGCGCGACGGATACTAGCCACCAGGCACTGGCCACTGACTACTCGACCATCGAAGTGGCCACCTTCCGCTCCGACGGTCTGTACACCGACGGCCGCCACCCCGACCAGGTCACCTACTCCCAAGACCCGCGCCAGGACGTGCAGCGGCGCGACTTCACCATCAATGGCCTGCTGCTCGACCCAACAACCAACCAGGTGCTCGACTACGTTGGGGGGCTCGGCGATCTACATCACGAGATCATCCGGACGATTGGCTCACCCGAGAAGCGCTTCGACGAAGACAAGCTGCGTATGCTGCGCGCGGTGCGCTTCGCGGCGCGCTTTGGCTACAAAATCGACCCGGAAACCATGCGCGCCATCAAGCGGCTGGCGCCGCAAATCGCGCAGGTAAGCCGCGAACGCGTGCGCGACGAACTCACGAAGATGCTCACCGAGGGCCATGCGCGGCGGTCCTTCGAACTGCTGGATGAAACCGGCCTGCTGCGAGAGGTTTTGCCGGAAGTCGAGAAGATGAAGGGCGTGGAGCAGCCGCCGCAGTTCCATCCCGAGGGCGACGTCTGGGTACACACGCTGCTCATGCTGGAAATGCTGCCGCCGGGCGGGTCGCGCACGCTCGCCTGGGGCGCGCTGCTGCATGATGTCGGCAAGCCGCCCACGTTTCGCGTCGCGCCCGACCGCATCCGCTTCGATCGTCACGTGGAGGTTGGAGTGGCGATGGCAGAAGACATTGCGCGCCGCCTGCGCATGTCGAACGACGACACGCACCAGATCGCCGCGCTCGTCGGCCAGCACATGCGCTTTGCCGACGCGCTGAAGATGAAGCCTTCGACCCTGAAACGCTTCATGCGCCAACCGCAGTTTGCCGAGCACCTGGAGATGCACCGCATTGACTGCCTCGCCAGCCACGGCGATCTTTCCATTTACGAATCTCTGCGGCAGAGGTTGGCGGAGACCCCGCCGGAGGAGATCCGTCCCCGGCCGCTGATCACCGGCCACGACCTGCTTGCCATGGACTACCGGGCCGGGCCGCAGTTTCGGGAGATCCTCGCCGCAGTGGAAGACGCGCAGCTCGAGGGACGCGTCACCACGCGCGATCAGGCGATCGAGTTGGTCCGGCGCGAATATCCCCTGGAGCGCCGTGCCTAGTGGGGGACCAGCCAGGAATAGGCCAGCACGGACAGCAACACCAGGATCGCAAAACTGATGTAGTCCCAGACCCGAGTTTCGTTGAGCGGCGTGCGCGAATGTGCGTTCGGCATAAGCCACCCCCCACGCAGATGGTGGCTCAAGCCGGCCCCTGTGACAACCTTACCTCCGCCGCTGTACTTTCAGGAGCCGGCATTACCCGGGGGTAACTATCGATTGGAGCGGTATGGCAATAAGAAAGGCACGGCTCGCGCCGCGCCTATCACCGCGAAATCTGGCGCCGTTCTGCGCCGCCCCTCCCCCAAGTGACGGCGCAGTCCGGCGGTCAGTGATCCAACCTAGGACCTAACGTGGAACGAACCAGAGGCACGCCAGCGCCGAAAGAATCAGGATCAGGCCGAAGGTAAGGATATCCCACACACGAGTGTCCACGGCTTCTGCCCGAGTTCTTGGCTTGTGCATGTTCCTCATGGATTCATCCCGAATCGCATCCTACAGCGGGCGGAAAAACTTGCAAATTACGCCAGTAATCGCGCCCAGGTGACCAGTGGTAGAATCCCAGTCTCGCGAGGAGGGTGGGTGCAGAGCGCGCGCGAGGGACTGCGGAAAATCGTCGTTGATGCCATACGGCGCGGACCGTCCGCGGAAGCGCCGGTGCATGGCTGGCCTCTGGCCTGCGGCGCCACGGTGGCCGCGCGTACTCGTGTGCTCGGCTACAGCGACGGCGTGCTGCGCGTCGAGGTGCCGGACGCGCAGTGGCGTAGCGAGCTGCTCGGGCTGGTGCCGCGTTACCTTTCCACGCTCACCCAGTTTGCCAAGGTCAGGCGAATCGAGTTCGTGACCGCCCAGGAATCCGGCGGCGCCAAGCGCACCGGCAGCTAACGCGATGTCCGATAACCGACAACCGATAACCGAGAAAGATGTTCTCTACGTCGCCGAGCTGGCCAACCTGGAGCTCACCGACGAGGAGCGCGCGCGCATGGTCAAGGACTTGAACTCGATCCTTGATTACGTGGATCGCCTGAACGAACTCGACACTTCCAACGTCGAGCCCATGGCGCAAACCTCCGACCGCTACGGTATTGACGAGAGCAAAGCCGGTACGGCGCGCTTTGCGTATGCGATGCGCGAAGACAAAACCGGGCCGTCGCTGCCGCGCGAGGTGGTGATGGAGAACGCGCCGGAGACGGACGGAGCGTTTTTCAAGGTGCCAAAGGTTATTGAAAAATAGCAATTAGCAGTTAGCGATGAGACGTAAGCAGTGACAGCTAATTGCTAATCGCTAATCGCTCGCAATGGACATCAGCACGCTTACCATCGCCTCCGCGCGCGCCGCGATTCTTGAGCGGCGGACCTCGGCTGTCGCCTTGGCGGAGAGCTTCTACCAGAAAATCGAAGCCGCCGACAAGCAGATCGGCGCCTTCCTCACGCTGACCCGCGAGCGCGCGCTGGCGAAAGCCGCGCAGATTGACGCCATCGCCGACAAGGGCGATCCGCTGCCGCCGCTGGCGGGTGTGCCCATCGCAATTAAAGACGTGATGGTGATGCGCGGCGTGCGCTCCACCGCTGGTTCGAAGATCCTGAGCAATTTTGTTGCGCCGTACGACTGCACTGCGGTGGCGCGCTTGGAAGCGGCCGGCGCCGTGGTGCTCGGGAAGACAAACTGTGACGAGTTTGCCATGGGCTCATCGAACGAGAACTCCGGTTACTACCCGGTGCACAACCCACGCGATCTTTCGCGCGTGCCCGGCGGATCGTCGGGAGGCTCGGCCGCGGCGGTGGCGGCGGGCATGAGCGTCGCCGCGCTCGGTTCCGACACGGGCGGCTCGATTCGCCAGCCCGCTTCCTTCTGCGGCGTGGTCGGCCTGATGCCGACCTACGGCCGCGTTTCGCGCTATGGCCTGATCGCGTTCGCGTCGTCGCTCGACCACATCGGCCCGCTCACGAAAACGGTCAACGACGCGGCGATCCTCCTGAAACATATCGCCGGGCGCGATCCGCTGGATTCCACCTCGGCCGAAGTGCCGGTGCCGGATTACGAGCGGGAAATCGAAAAGCCGGTACGTGGGCTCAGGCTCGGCGTTCCCAGAGAATATTTCGGCGAGGGACTCGATCCCGAAGTGCGCGCCGCGGTGGAAGCGGCGATTCAGAAAATGGCGCAGATCGGCTGCGAGGTGGTGCCCATCTCGCTGCCGCACACGCGCTACGCGGTTCCGACTTATTACGTGATCGCCACCGCGGAAGCATCGTCGAACCTGGCGCGCTTCGACGGCGTGCGCTACGGCTACCGCTCGCCCCAGGCGGGCACGCTCTCCGAGATGTACCGCCGCTCGCGCGATCAGGGCTTCGGCGCCGAGGCCAAGCGGCGCATCATGCTGGGCACGTACGTGCTCAGCGCGGGCTACTACGATGCCTACTACCTGAAAGCGCAACGCGTGCGCGCGCTGCTGACGCGCGACTTCGAAGCGGCCTTCCAGCGCGTGGACGCCATCGTCACACCGACTTCGCCGACGCCTGCATTCAAGCTGGGCGAAAAGTGCGACGATCCGCTTGCCATGTATCTCGCCGACATTTACACCGTCACCGCCGACCTGGCAGGCGTGCCGGGAGTCAGTGTGCCCTGCGGCGAGTCGAAGGAGGGGCTGCCGATCGGGTTGCAGATTCTCGGGCGCCACTTCGACGAGGGCACCGTCATCCGCCTGGCGCACGTCTACGAGCGCGCACGCTCCGGCTAGTCGAATGCGCCGTTGCATCGGCGGGGAAACGGATGTTCCCGCGCCGCCGCGCCGCCGAACGATGAACATTCGTTATGTGACCGCGATCACACGCATGCATGACGCACGAACTAGCGCCGCCCCCGCGGTGCTGTTACTGTGCACCTACAACTGAATGCGTGCGCGCCGTTGCCATCCTCACCCCACATACCACGGCGCGCACGTTTTGTTTTTTGCACGAGGCTTTTCCCATCTTGCAGCGCAAGTTGCCACCCTCTGACGTGTGTTGACGCGTGCAGCCCACTGCCCGGTTTCGTAGTCTGGCGGCTGTCACTTCGTGGACCCGAGGACCCCGGCCGCGCTTGCCCCACGGGCACCGAACGCCGCCGGGGTCCAGGTGGCTTGGAGAGGTGATTTTCCCGGCCGGTCGCGCTACACTGGCCGACATAGTCCCCGTACCAATCCCCATTTCGCGATTACGCCGGCGGGCGTGTCCGACGGGAGGTCGGCATGTCAGACAGGAAATACCGGCAGCACGGATACATGGACCGCGGCGACAAGCCCGAGGCACGCGCTCCTGGGCAGCCGCGGCTGAAGAAGGACGAGACTTTCGGGCCGCGCCCGCTCAACATGCCGGGATCGCGCACCCTCTCGCGCTGCGCGCAATGCGGGACCGTGCTGGCGACGATCACCGAGCCCGTCGGCCAATGCCCGAAGTGCGGCTTCGAGTTGCACTCCTGCAAGCAGTGCGCGCATTTCGATCCGGCCAGCCGGTTCGAGTGCCGGCAGCCGGTCCCGGAACGCGTCGCCCGCAAGGACACACGCAACGGATGTGCGCTCTTTGCCATCCGCACCACAGTCGAGCGCGAAACCTCGGCCGCCGGCCTGCGCGCCGACGATGCCCGCAAGGCTTTCGAGAATTTGTTCAAGAAGTAGGGCCTGCGCGTTGGGGCGAACGCGCTTCCTCCATTAGTCGCCGAAACAGACGCCAATCGCCCTCGCAATGCGCACCATCTCGCCGCCGGGATTGACGCGCTTCATGGCGCCGCAGGCCTCCGCGATGTCCACGGCTTCCACGCGCCGCCCGCGCAGGGCCACCATCTTGCCGAATTCGCCGCGCGCGATGAGTTCCACCGCTTCGACGCCGAAGCGCGTGCTCAGGATGCGGTCGAAGGGTGACGGCGAGCCGCCGCGCTGCACGTGGCCGAGCACGGTGACGCGCACATCTTTTTTTGTGTGCATGCCGAGCGCGTCGCCGATCAGGTTGCCGGCAGCGCCGGCGCGCGGATACATGCGCTTTTCCTGCTCGTAGCTCGCCCTCAGGTCCGAGCCGGGCCTGATCCCTTCGGCGACCACCACGATGGTGAACTTCCGGCCCCGATGGTCGCGCTGGAGGATGAAATCGCAGACCTTCCGGATGTTGAATTGGATTTCGGGAATCAGGATGACGTGCGCCCCGCCGGCCAGGCCGGCTTGCAGCGCGATCCATCCGGCGTCGCGGCCCATCACCTCTACCACCATGATGCGGTGATGCGACTCCGCCGTGCTGAACAGCTTGTCGATCGCGTCCGTGCAGGTGTGGAGCGCGGTGTCGAAGCCGAAGGTGACGTCGGTGGCGGACAGGTCGTTATCGATGGTTTTGGGCACGCCCACCACCTTCAAGCCTCTACGGAACAACTCCAGGCCAATGGCCTGCGTGCCATCGCCGCCGATGATGATAACCGCGTCCAAGCCCAGCTTGCGCGCGTTCTCCATGATCTGCGGCGTCAGGTCGCGCACCACCTCGCACCCGTTCTCCGTGACCTTGTAGCGTAACGGATTGCCGCGATTGGTGGTGCCGAGAATGGTGCCGCCGCGGGGCAGGATGCCGCTGATGCTATCCATGGTGAGTTCGCGCGAGCGTTCCGGCCAGATCAGGCCGTCGAGGCCGTCGGTGATGCCGATCACGCGCCAGCCGTACTGCAGGATCGCCGCGCGGGTGGCGGCGCGGATCACGGCGTTCAGGCCAGGACAGTCACCGCCGCCGGTGGAGATGCCGATGGTCTTTGTGTCGGTCATCGGAAGTCGGCCAGTGTAACAGTTCTACTGCGTCGTCACGATGGAATTCGGGTTGGCTCCCGCGGCTATCTTGCCCACCGAGGTCAGCGTGCTGCCGCCGATCTTGAAAATGGAAATGGTGTTGTCGCCGAAGTTGGCGGCGTAGACGAAAGTGCCGGAGGGATCCACGTTCACGTCCGCGGGGGAGTTTCCGGCGGCGAACGGCGAGCCTGACATCGCGGTCAGCGATCCATCGCTATTGACCACGAATCCGGAAACATTGTTCGCACCGAAGTTCGCCGCAAACAGGAATCCTCCCGCGCCGCCAGAGGCCACGGCAAACGGCTCGGCGCCGGCGGGGATCACGGTATTGCTGATTAGTGTCAGGTCGCCGCTGCTGGCGTTGACCGCGTAATTGCAAACCCCGGTGGCGCCGTCGGCGACGAAGGCGAAGCGGGTGTTGGCGTCGATGGCGATATCCTCAGAGGCGGCACAGGGGGCCGCCGGCACCGTTCGCGCTCCCGCCGTCAGGGTGCCGTCGCCGTTGATCTTGAAAACGGCGGTTCCGCCCGTGCCCAGGGCGACGTAAAGGAATCGTCCGCCGGGGTCAACCCGGGCGCGCACCGGCGTTGCGGCCAGAGCAATGGCCGAACTCACGGAGGTGAGCGCGCCAGTGCTGGTGTTGATTGCGAACGCCGAGAGGTTGCTGGAGCCACCGTTGGCGACGTACACAAAGCGTGCACCCGGGTCCACTGTCACCCAGACCGGCGTGGTGCCGGTGACATACGGGGAGCCGCTGACCTGGGTGAGCGAACCGTCGGTGCGGCTGATGGCATAAGCGGACAGGGTTCCGTCCTGGTTGGCGGCATAGACGAACTTGCCGGCGGAGTCGGCGCCGGCGGCGACAGTGCCGGTGCCCGCCGCGAAGGGAGAGTTGCTGACCGCGCTGAGCGCACCGCTGGAAGAATTTATGGTGTAGGCGGAAACGGAGCCGGCGCCCCCAGTGGCGAAGTTGGCGGCATAGGCGAACTTGGGGACCGCTCCACTGGGGTTGGGCGGAGCCGGATTCCAGAAATCGTGACCACCGCAACCAGCCCACATCAGGAGCGCAGCGAGGAATGCCAGCGGGAGACTACGCTTAATGGTCATGGCGCACTCAGGAAAATTCTAACAAACCGCCCCCGGCCTCACCGGACCTGACATCGTTCATCCCCGCTCCATCCTACCTGAGATGTCGCTTCCGTGCTTTCGCGCCGCCTCTCCGGCGCGGTCTTGCACTTCTGTGCAGTGTTCGACGAAGGCCGGTTACTTCGCTGCCTTACGGCGGGGCCTCTGCTTCGCCGAAATTGATCGGATAACGAGTTTTCCTTTGCCGCTAGCCGGCAGAGGCGCTTTGGCCTTGGCAACGGCGGCGGTGATGAGTGCCTCAACCTCGGGACGGGCCAATATCTCCGCCGATGCAATTCGGATGAACCGCGTTTGATTACCCGAGCCGAGCAGTATCTTGTGTGGATCGGGAAGACTGGCGCCGTGGATGAAGCACAGTCCCACTCCGTTCGCTCCGGCAGCGATCGAGACGATGGAATCGGAGGGGCGTTCGGTCGAACAGTAACCCAGAGCGAAGAAGTTGTAGTTGTCGTACGCCAGTTCGTTCGCGGCAGGCAGCCGCTTCCGCAACGCCTTCCGCACGGCGCGAATCAAGGCCTGGTGCTTCGGCTCGAACTTGTCGATGAAGCTATTGAGCTGCTTTTCGGCATCAGC
Organism: Terriglobia bacterium; assembly: GCA_020073285.1. Taxonomy (GTDB): domain Bacteria; phylum Acidobacteriota; class Terriglobia; order Terriglobales; family Acidobacteriaceae; genus JAIQGF01. The sequence continues at coordinate 16,452 of JAIQFM010000020.1, forward strand.
CGATGTTGTTGGAGCGACCTTCACGGCTGCCTTCATGGGATCTCTCCTCCACAGTGTGTGTCACTAGCCACCAAGGTTCAAAACCTGGCGATCTCATGGCCGAGCGTAGCATAAGCCCCCAGCACCGTCTGGCGGGCCGCAATTGCGCCGATCCTGAGGGCAAGCCGCAGATTTTGAACGACAGCGGGTTTGCCGGAAGAGTCTTGCTAAGTCTATCGGCTCGGCTGGTGCTCATCTTCTGCGACGATAAGCGCCTTCACGCACTCCAATGCTTGATGAATTCAGGCGAAACTGCCGGTCAAAAGCTCACCCAGCAGCCCGCCAAAGCCGTGCCTATCGGTGACACCGGTGAGCGAAGAAACCTTTTGCTGAACGCGCGCCGTGTGGTGGTCAAGCTGGGCACGAACGTGGTCGCGGAAACGGATGGCAGTGTCTGCGCCGAGCGGCTGGAGCCGATCGTGGCCGCGGTTGCACACCTGAAAACAGCGGGCCGTCAGATGGTACTGGTGTCGTCCGGCGCGGTCGGCCTGGGACGAGGCTGGTTGGATGTGCATCGCGCGCGTACCCACGACCTCATCACGCGCCAGGCCTGCGCCGCGGTGGGCCAGGTGCGGCTCATGTACTTGTATGAACGGCTGTTCAGCCGTCATGGCGTGAAGATCGCGCAGGTGCTGCTCACCGAGGATGATTTCGCCGACCGGCGCCGCTCCTCCAATCTGCGCCACACCGTGGAGAAGCTGCTGAAGTTCGGCGTGGTGCCGATCGTCAATGAAAACGACACGGTGTCGACCGCCGAACTGGAATATCTGGGCGAGGGCACGCGGACTCGCATCTTCAGCGACAACGATCGCCTCGCGGCGCTGGTGACCAGCGAACTCGACGCCAATGCTCTGGTGCTGCTCAGCAATGTCGCCGGCTTGCTGCGCCATCCGCAGAAAGCCGACTCCGCGATTCCGCTGGTCACCGTGATCTCGCCCGAGCTGAAAGCGCTGGCTTCAGGTCCATCGGCGGGAGGTCGCGGTGGCATGCTGACCAAGCTGGAAGCCGCCGAAATTGCCATGCGAGCCGGCGCCATCGCTGTCATCGCCGACGGCACCCAGCTCGACAGCCTGGACCGCGTGTTCCGCGGCGAGCCAGTCGGGACGGCTTTTATGCCGGCCGTGCCCATGGCAGGAAAGCGGCGCTGGATCGCTTACGCCGCCGACGTACGCGGCCGAATTCTGGTGAATGCGGGGGCTCGGACCGCCCTTTTGCGCGGCAAAGCCAGCCTGCTGTGGTCGGGCGTGGTGAAAATTGAGCGGGCCTTTAAGCCGATGGACGTCATCAGCATTGCCGATGTTCATGGTCGAGAATTCGCGCGCGGCATCGCGAACCACAGTAGCGCAGAAAACGGCACGCGCAACCCTGACCAAGGTTCCCGCAAGGCATCGGTGCTGGTGACGCGAGACAAATTAGTGGTCTTGGACAGGGCATGAGCACAAGTCCCAAGGCGGCGCTGACGGTGGCGGAAGCAGTCGCGCGGGCACGCACGGCGGCGCTGCGGCTGGCGGTACTGTCCGACGATCTGCGCCGTGCTGCCTTGCTGGCGGCGGCGGACGCGCTTCAGCTCCGCTCGCCCGAAATCTTGGCGGCCAATGAGCGCGATTGTGCCGCGGCCGAGCAACTGACGGAAGGACAACGCCTTTCACCCGCAATGTTCAAGCGCCTCCAGGTTGACGAACGCGGCACGGCGGCCATGGCGGCGCAGGTGCGCGAGGTGGCTGCGCTGCCCGATCCCCTCGGCCGCGAATTGGGGATCACCGCCCTGGATGACGATCTCACGCTGCATAAGGTGACCTGCCCGCTGGGCGTCGCGGCCATCATCTTCGAATCGCGACCGGACGTCATCCCGCAGGTTGCGGCGCTGGCGCTGCGCTCCGGCAATGCCGTGCTGCTGAAAGGCGGGCGCGAAGCCGAGCAGACCAATACGGCGCTGGTGGCGATCTGGTGCGACGCGCTAGCGCAATTCCCGGAAATTCCCGCCAACGCGATTACCCTGCTGCACACCCGCCAGGACATTGAGGAACTGCTGCGGTTGGACGATGGTATTGATCTGATCATTCCGCGCGGCTCGGAACAATTCGTGCGCTACATCAAGGCGCACAGCCGCGTCCCGGTGCTGGGCCACGGCGCAGGTATCTGTCATGTGTATGTCGATGGCGCCGCCGATCTGAAGAAAGCCGTGGACGTGGCGTTCGACTCCAAGGTGCAGTATCCGGCGGCCTGCAACGCCGCCGAGACCCTGCTGATCCACCAGGACGTTGCGGCAGCGTTCTTGCCCGAGATGCTGGCGCGATTTGAAGCTGCCGGCGTCGAGGTGCGTGGCTGTCCGCGGACCCAGGCGCTGAGCGGCGGCCGCCCTGTTCTGCCCGCGACGGAAGCCGACTGGTCCACCGAGTACTCCGACCTGATCATCTCCATCAAAATCGTGGGCAGCTTCGAGGAAGCGGTTGAGCACGTCAATCGCTGGGGCTCAAAGCACACCGAGTCCATCGTAACCGAGGATGCGAAGGCGGCTGCGGAGTTCATGCTGCGCGTGGACGCGGCCGGCGTGTATCACAACGTCTCCACGCGATTCGCCGATGGCTTCCGCTACGGACTTGGTGCGGAGTTGGGCATCAGCACCGGCAAGCTGCACGCTCGCGGACCGGTCGGACTGGAAGGGCTCACCACCTACAAATACCGGCTCGTCGGCAACGGGCACACCGTGGCAAGTTACATCGCCGGCGAGCGGACGTTCAAACATCGGCCGCTGAAGTAGCAAGCGTATAAAAAATAATGGCTCCTCAGGTAGGACTCGAACCTACAACCCTCCGGTTAACAGAGAGATAGGATGCTGCAACCACAATCACTTGCGGTGCAGATGACCAACCGTGAGGATCAAGACGTTACAAGCTAACAGCTATTATGTGACCCTTATTTGACCCATGTTTTCTTGGGTCAAATAAGGGTCATGTTCGATGGTTCCAACTTGCTGCGGCTCATGCGTTTAGCTGACGGCCATATGATGTCTTCGGTTGCTACCTGGCCGGGAATTCCACCCACCCTGCGCCGGCTAGCCCGCTCCTTCGCAGCCAGCGCCGATTCCTATGCCGGATTCAACCAGCTCTACGAACAAGCTGCGCGCCAATGTTCCGAAAACAGAACAAAAGCGAGTTTTCCGCCATGAGTTACATCCACCTGCTATGCTTCCGCCCCGTTTTGGAAGGTATGACAGGGGGACCGGCGTAGGGTTTTGGTTCGATCGGCTTCGAGCCCTGTTTCCGCGCACTTCAGCTGCTACACGCGGGGAAGGCACGGAGGCCATTACACGTACTCGTGACGCCGATTCGGGAGTCCGTGTTCTGGAAAGGGAACACCCGCCGCCCGCGCTGGCGCTCTAGGCCGAGCGGATAGGCATTCAGCGAAGGGAGCTTTTCCGTGGCCTGAACGGTCACTACTGCACCTGGGGAATATTGCGAGCAGGATGAAAACTCAGGCCGATCCATGGGATGGTCCGGGGCAGGTTCGCTACCCGATAAGAGGGCGTATGCCGGAAATGGCTCAGATCGTGACCTGGGAGGCGCTGGGACTTCTATTTGTTGTTTTTGCGGTTGTCGCCTCCCAGCTTCTCACGGGGCACATCAACATGCGCGGCCTACTGATGAAAAAGGAAGGAGACCGCGCCTTTAGCCCAGAACGTGTGCAACTTCTGCTCGCAACGCTAGCTGCGGCTTTCCAGTATTTGTCGGAAGTCTTGAAAGATCCAACGCGTTTTCCGGAGATTCCGCGGAGCTGGCTGCTGCTGTTTGGCGGCAGCCACGCCCTGTACCTTGGACGGCGTCTCCATCTGAGCCGTTCCGCAAAGAAGAAAAGCTCGTGAAAGGAGACGAACAATGGCTTCTGTTCAATTCCTAGAGGTCCTGGTGGGTTATTTGATTTGCGCGATTGTGGCCTTGTTCGGCCTCTTGCTGGTGTGGAAGATTGCCACCAACCAGATCGATCTGAAGTATTTGCTCAGTGACGACGATGGGTGGGCCAGCACGTCGCGCTTTCAGTTGATGATCTTTACTTTCGTGGTGGCGCTGAGTTTCCTTATGATCGTGGTTTCCAACGTGAAGATTCGGCAGTACGGTACTGGCGCCGCGTCAACTGGTGGGCTGCCGGACGTGCCCTCGGGTGTTCTCGCGCTATTGGGCATCAGCGCAAGCTCGTATCTGGTGAGCCGGGGGATCAGTGCCTCGCAGGACGATAACGGCCAGAGCGGGGGCGAAAATCCGCCGGGCACACCGGCTAAGAAGCCGTAGCGGGACCAGCGCCGATCTGCACATCGAAAGGAGACCGCCATGGCACGAAGACGAAAGAACCCTTTGGTCCATGCCGCCACCTTGCTTCCGCTGGCCATTGGGCTTGCCAGCAACCTATCCACCGCTCCCAGCGCTCCAGGTCCTGAGCGAGTATCTGCAACTGCTGTCACCACTGGTGGGGGCTGCGTGGCTAACCTCAGCCTTTGCCCAACCACGGGTTGTGCACAGGCTAAAGATCCCGATGAACAGATACTCAACGAGACAAAGCGCCACCGGCCAAGCGGTTCCAATGCAAAGGCGCTAACTTGGGAGGATTTCAGCGCGCTGCAACAAGACGCTGATTCAACCGTGGGTGAGGCGAAAGCGCTCGGCGCCACTGATCGTGATCGCTTGCGCAATTTTGCCGTGAGTGGCGGCCGGGTCTCGGAGGGCGACTTGGTACAACTCGATGGGTACCTGGTTGGAACGCCGCATCCCAACACGGGAGAATCGGTCAACTGCAACTTGAAAGGCTCGGCCAATAACGACTTTCACATACCGTTCGCGGACGATCCCGACAAGACACCCTTCCAAGGAATCGTGGTCGAAATGATTCCGCAGAATCGTCCCACGAATTGGACCATCGTCACGCTCAATCGAGTCAAGAGAGGGCGGCGGATGGTGCGTGTAATAGGCCAACTGTTCTATGATAACGCCCATCGGGTGAATGCGGATGAGGATGCCCCGATTGGCGGCCAACCAGCTCGATTCTCGCTGTTTGAGATTCACCCTATTACCAGCGTTTCAGTCTGCAAGCAATCGGAAAGTGTGTGCACAGACTGGGAAACCTTGGACGAGTTTGCTCAGGAGAAGACGCCCGGGTAGCAGCGCGGGGTTTGCTGGCCTGGCTGACTGTGAGCCAGGTTCATTCTAGGTTTCATACTGATTGCTCCTCCAGGAAGCATGGTTTCATACGGAATTCTGTTAGGAGGCTCCCAATGAGCGCGAGACACAGCCAACCGATACGCGGACTGATGTCCGCTAAGACCTCTCCCTTGTTTCAAGGCCGCTTCGGGCGGATGTTTCGAACCCTGCATCCCGCCACGTTCGGTGCAACGACCGCGGAAAACGAGTCGAACCTGGCCATGTTGGGCCAGGCCATGGTAGCCCCTTTCGATCCGCCAAAAGACGGAAAGGATGATGAAGAGAGCGGCATACCCGCTCTGTATACGTATTTAGGTCAGTTCATCGATCATGACATCACGTTTGACCCAGCCAGCAGCCTGCAACAGCAAAATGATCCTGACGCGCTGACCGACTTCCGCACTCCTGCGTTCGATCTGGACAACGTCTACGGACGAGGACCGGATGATCAACCCTATATGTACGATGGTGGGAACGCATTTCTGCTGGGCGATGCAATAGCAGGTGGTGGCGACCCGAAAGCGAAGGATCTGCCGCGCAATAACGCCAATCCTCGCCGTGCGCTCATCGGAGACCCCCGCAATGACGAGAACACTATTGTCTCGCAACTTCAAGGGCTCTTCTTGCGTTTCCACAACCGCACGCTCAAGGACAATCCTGGCCTGGCATTCAGCGAGGTTCAGAAGCTCGTGCGCTTCCACTACCAGTACGTGGTGCTGAACGACTTCTTGCCGCGGATTATCCACTCTAGTGTCCTAGCTGCCCTGAAATCGGGGAAGAGCTACGATCAGAGCAAACTCAAGTTCTTTCACTGGAAGCACGAACCATTCATGCCGCTGGAGTTCTCTGTGGCGGCGTACCGGCTCGGCCACTCGATGATTCGGCCGGGTTATCGGCTCAACGATGCCGTTTTGCGGCCCATTTTCCCGATTCCGCCGGCGGTGGCTCCTAATTTGACGGAGGGCCTTACCGGTTTTCGGGCGATGAACCCTGCATGGGGTATCGATTGGGGGCGGTTCATTGATATCGACAGCCGCAACTACGACGGCTCCGACGCTGATAAAGCCAAACGACTTCAGCTCGCATACAGGATCGACACGTCAGTGGTGAATCCGCTCTCTAACCTTCCACCGGAGGTAGCGAGCAATCCATCCTCCCTGCCGGAGCGGAACCTGTTGCGGGGCTGGCGGCTAGGCCTGCCATCGGGCCAGCACGTGGCTCGGGCAATGGGTGTTAAGCCGCTCGATGACAGCGAAATTCTCATCGGCCAGGGAGTTGATGCTCCGGACAAGCCGTTGCCCAGCATTGTCGATCCCGCGCTGGGCCTGGGCAAAGTCTTCGCGCACAATTGTCCGCTGTGGACTTACATTCTGGCTGAGGCCATGCGGCACAAGGAGGCGGTCAAGATTCCGGTGAATGAAAACGTGACGATAAGTACCCCCAGGTTGGGACCCGTTGGCGGGCGCATCGTGGCGGAGGTGTTCCTGGGCCTCATGTTTGGCGATAGCAACTCGCTGCTGAGCCTGGATTCGGCCTGGCAGCCCCCGTCCGGAGCCAACTTTGCGCTGAGGGATTTCGTCAAGTACGCCCTGGGGTGAACCGAATCGAAGAATGCCGAATGGTTAAGTGAGGGCGAGAGCTTCAATTATGGCGATAGTGTTCAACCAAGTTCCCGACTGGACCTCCTGGGAGAATCAGGGGGCGAACGCAGCCGTGGCCGATCTCGACAAGGATGGTATGCCCGAGCTGATCGTGTTGCGGGTGGATCATCCTACCCCGGGTCCCAATCGCGGCTTCTATCGTGTGGGCCGAAAGCTGGACGCCCAAGGCAACGTGACCGGCGGGTGGGGCCCATGGATCGAGATTCCCAATTGGGGCTCGAACGAGAATCAGGGCGCTGGAGTGGCGGTCGCCGATTTCGGCGCCCTGGGGTTGGCGTTAGTGGTACTGCAGGTGCAGCACCTGGTGCCGGGGCCAAACAGAGGCCTGTTCCGAATAGGGCGCAAGCTCGACTCTCAGGGCAACGTCACTGGAGGCTGGACCGACTGGCAGCAAGTTCCCGGCTGGACCTCGTGGAGAAACCAGGGAGCTGCCATCACCGTGACCGATCTTGACGGCGATAAGCAACCTGAGTTGGTCGTGTTCCACATCGATGATTTCCACGGCGACAATCCCAGATTCCCCAACCAAGCTTTCTACCGGGTCGGTAGTCACCTCACAGCGGACGCGCAAGTGGCGGCTTGGACGGATTGGATCCCCGTCGATTGGTTTTCGTGGTTTAACCAAGGCGCGGGGGTCGCGGTGGCCGATCTCGATGCGAACGGCCGGCCGGAGATCGTCGTCTTTCAGATCGATAATCCGCCGGGAGAAAATGTCGGATTCTATCGCGTGGGTTGGAACCTTGATCAACAGGGCAGGGTGCAAGACGGTTGGGGCCCGTGGGTCAGAGTAGACGGCTGGCGATCCTTTGAAGATGAGGGCGGCGGTTTTGCCCTCGCCTCCTTTGGCGGCGGCAGGCCCAAGGCAGTGATATTTCACGTGGACAACCCGCCGGCGCTGAATGCCGGGTTGTTCGCCGTGACCGACCTGACGCTGGATATCGACACTGCCTCAACCAAGGGGATATGGCGGCGGCTGCCGTATTTTTCCGAAGTTCTGCCGGTACACGCCGCATTGCTGCACACCGGCAAGGTGCTGTTCTTTGCAGGTTCCGGCAACAGCGCCTTTCGCTTCACGTCGCCCAACTTCGGCAATGAAGCGGCGAAGATCTATACCAGCGTGGTGTGGGATCCCGCCAAGAACGTCTTTGACAATAAGACGTTCGATCATCCCCCAACGCTACAGCGCGCCACTGGCTCGGTGATCGACTTCTTTTGTTGCGGCCATACCTTTCTGCCCGACGGACGCTTGCTGGTGGCCGGTGGTACCAACCAATATGACAAAGTAATCGTGAACGGCGTTATGCACGACGCGGGCCACGGCTTTGCCGGAATCCGCGACGTCGTGGTTTTCAATCCCGATACGGAAGATTGGCGCGTCCTCCAACCGATGACCCATGGCCGTTGGTATCCGACGGTCATCACCTTGAGCGATGGCACGGTCCTGGCGGCCTCCGGCTTGGACGAACAGGCCAAGGGCCTGGACAACAATACTCTTGAAACCAACACTGACCCGGACCATGCCGCCTGGGTCAAGACACGTGACTTTGTTCTCCCTTTATATCCGCACCTCTTCCAACTCGCCGACGGACCGGTGTTTTACACCGGCGGCAAAATGGATACCCTAGGGAACTCGGATCCGCTCGTCTTCGATCCGCTGCATGCAACCCAAGCGGTGATGATCAAAGACTTGACGGATGTGGGCCAGTGTAACCAGTGCGCCAGTGTGCTCCTGCCCCCGGCCCAGGCGCAGGTGTTCATGATCCTGGGCGGCGGCCCGGAGGATCCCGATGACCCTCAAGCGCCACGAGGGCGGGCCACCAAGCGCGTCGCCGTGGTGGATTTCAAATCCCAGAAACCTGCTTACGCAACCAAACGGCCCATGAACCATGAGCGCATGCACGTGAACGCGGTACTGTTGCCGGACCGCACTGTCATTGCCGTGGGTGGAGGCGTTACGCGCGAAGCCAGCGCCAAGGGCGCTCTGGTCGACCCCCAAGGTGGTCGTGAAGTATTCGAGGCGGAAATCTACGATCCGGCCAAGGATACGTGGTCGATTACCGCCCCTGCGACGGTCGCGCGTCTATATCATTCGGTGGCGCTGTTGCTGCCCGACGGCCGGGTGGTCACTGCCGGCGGAAACCCGGACAAGGGATCGCAGGTAAACTGGCTTCCGCCCGATCCGCTGGAGGAAATGCGGCTGGAAATTTTCACTCCGCCCTATCTGTTCAAGAAGAATTCCCGCCCAGTGATCCAAAATGTCCAGCAGGAGATTGCCTATGGCTCGAATGTGGCGATCCGGACGGCACAGGCCAATCAGATCAAGTGGATCAACCTCATTAGGCCGGGTCTTACCACGCACTCATTCAACGGCACGCAGCGGCTTGTTGATGTGCCCTTCAAGACAGCCCCTCCCGACGTGCTGAATGCGGCCATACCGAAAGATCGAACTTCGGCGCCCCCGGGCTGGTACATGCTTTTCCTTACCGATAACGATGGCGTTCCATCGGTAGGCAGTTGGGTTCACCTGTCCTGAGAGCGCCATTGGGCTTCATCCGCGGGATGCAAGGTCTGCGTATCAAGTAGGTCCTGTTGGGGAGGAGGTTTTTAGTTCATGCCGCCAAAGCCGTTTCCCATGGACGTGGTATGGCCGCTTCAACCATCAGGCGCATTCAGCTCATTCGATGCGGGACCATTGCAGGGAAGGATTTACCGCGGCACCGGACACATTGAGATTGCAGGTCCGGATCTGGCAGGTAACCCGCTGGCCAATGTGGTTCATTTTGCCCCGCCGGCGATCCAAACCGATCGAGGCTCCTTGTTAGTCGGCGCCGTTACTTCCTCCAAGGCGCTCCCCAATGGACTCGAGCTGACCCAGAAACTCGGCACTGCCGTTATCACCACCCGCCTCACGTTCCCCCACGAAGGCGTGATGCGTTACGAGGTGGTGGACTGGGACGGGGTGGTTCCGCTTGCAACGGCGATCGCGTCGCCATCCGACGCCCGGGAGCACTTCTATGGCTTTGGCGAAAAGTTTGACGCCTTCGACCAAGCGGGGAAGAGCGTTCGCATCCTGACTTTCGACGACCCCGGGACGAAAAAGGATCATTCTTACAAGGTGTCGCCGTGGTTTATCAGCACCCGAGGTTACGGATTGCATCTGGATTCCTCGGCGGAAAGCGTTTTCGACATGCGGGCCGGGATGCCGGATCGCTATGTGATTACCAATCTTTTCCCGAGCTTGCAATTCAATATCGTGTACGGTCCCAAGCTCTCCGATATCTTGATTCGGTATACCGGGTACACGGGGCGGCCGCCGCTGCCACCGCCTTGGACCTTCGGCCTGTGGATCTCTTCGGACATCTGGCGCAGCGGTGGCGAGGTCCGTTACGCAGTCGCTCAGTTTCGTGCACGCGGCCTTCCCGCATCGGCATTCGTGTTCGATTCTCCGTGGGAGACAGCCTACAACGATTTCCAATTCAATCTGACTCAGTTTGCCAAGGACGCGATTATCGACGGGACGCATTTTCCCGGGTTTGCCTCTCTGGGAGACATGATGTCCTTCCTTCAGACCAATGGTCTGAAGGTCATATGCTGGATGGCGCCCTTCGTTAACATCAAGTCGGACAACGAAAACGTCCCCGGCCAGAACCTCGGCAAAGCCTCCAATTACGACGAAGCCGCAACCAGGGGCTTCTTTGTGCGCGCTTCTGCCGGCGGTCCGCCTTTGGTGGTGCCCTGGTGGAAGGGGCGTGGGAGCCCGGTCGACTTTACCAATCCGGCGGCGCGGCAGTGGCTGACGGATCAGCTAAAGAGTCTGGTTGCCCACAGCAACGTGCCTACCCTCGCGGGCGAAAGTGAGTCGGCCATCGGTGGTTTCAAGACCGATGATGGTGAAAGCGGCAATGGACCCAACACGTACATCCCCGCCACGGCACATTACGCCGATGGGCGCACCGGAGCGGAGATGCGGAATGCGTACTGCCTCGAGTACCACAAGACGATTTCGAGCGTGCTGGGAAAAGATGGAATCCTGTTCGCGCGCAGCGGCTTTGTCGGGTCGCATGCTTTTCCTGGTTCATGGGCCGGCGACAATGAACCTAACTTTGGCGACAACGGCTTACCCAGCGTAATCATCGCGGGGCAATGCGCGGCCATGAGTGGGTATGCCATTTGGGGACACGACACCGGCGGCTATCAAGACACGAATCTCAGCGTATCTCCTTCCAACCTGTTCATGCGCTGGGCGCAGTTCGGTTGCTTTTCTCCCCTCATGCAGATGCATCGGCAGGTTGCCAAAGAGCTACAGTACCCTTGGCGGTATGGCGACGAGGCGCTAAACAACTTCCGGTCCTTTGCGCAACTTCACACTCGACTATTTCCGTATCTCTACACCTATGCCAAGCAGGCAAGTACAACCGGCCTGCCGATCATTCGTCCGCTGGTGCTAACGGATCAATCGGACCCCAACACTTTCGCACTTCGCCATACCTTTCGCTTCGGCAACGAGTTCCTTGTCGCGCCAATGATTACGCCGAACGCCCATACGCGGCAAGTGTACCTGCCGGCCGGTAACTGGATCGATTTCTGGACCAATGCCCGGCACGCAGGAGCCCAAACGGTCACTTGGACGAATGCCAACCAATCCCAGTTTCCGCTCTTCGTGCTTGAGGGATCCATTGTGCCCATGCTGTTGACAGTCCCAGAAACCCTGTGTGACGCAAACTACGTTAGCAACCCCAATGTGAAAACACCCGACAATGGGCTCTTGTTCCTGGTCTATCCCGGCGCAGCATCCCGCTTTACGGTCCACGATGGAACGGACATTCAATTCCAGGGTGGCCAGGCGGGCTCGACCGTGACGCTTTCCTCGGTAGCACGTGCAGTACGGCTGCAAATCCGTGGCGGCGAACCGGCAGCGGTCAGACGCGATGGGGTTGTCATACCAAAATTCGGGACTGCGGGCGAGTTCGACGCGGCGAATGCGGGTTGGATGACCGGCAGCAACATGCAAATGATCCTCGTGAAGTTCCCGCACGGCGGCGGCACGACGCGGATTCAGTTCTGAAGGCCGCAAGGGCAGCCATGAAAAAGCCGAAATCGTCCCTGATTGTAAGTCCAAATCTCGGATGTCCGGAGATCGTCGGAGTACAAGCGATCAACGAACACGGATTCCGTGTCGTTATCGCGGTGCCCGCTTCAGAAGACTTCGATGCCGCAGCGCACACCCTGAGCGCGTGTCCATCCTTCGGCGGCCGGGACCGGGAGTTCGCGCTGGCACTCACCGAACCTCGCAAGTTGGAGGACGAGGCGCTCCCGCCCGCTTTCAAGGACGTTGGCGAAACACGCCTGCTCATCAGCACCACGCTGCGGACAGAACTGTTCCCGGAGCACGACTTCTGGGCAGTCTGGGCCAAGCCGATGATCGAGATCCGCGAGTGCCACCTGCGGACCGTAAATGGAATCCAGCGCTCTTCGCTGTATGATCTGGCGCTCGCTGTGCGCGGCGAAGTGGTCGGCCGAGTGCGGCACTGCCTCTGTTTGCGCGTTGACGACTCTACCGTCAGGTTCGTCCATCTGACGGACCTGCACGTGGCCGCGCGCAATGACATGTGGGAGGCTGAAGTGGACGCTGTCATCGCGGGGTCGCCGGTCACGCCTGGTCCGCAGCTATTCAAGAACTTTAATGCCCGCCTCCGCGACTTCATCAAGTGGGCCAATAACAAAGCCGATGAAGGCCGGCTCGATTTCGTGTTTGCGCTCGGGGACTTGGTGGATTTCAGTCGCACCGGCCTGTTTGACCGGACGCCGGATGACAGCAACTGGTCAACCCTCATCGAAATCCTGACCGGTTCGCCCGCCGAGGACGGCCGCGACAATAAAGGACTGCGGGTACCGCTTTTCACCACCACCGGCAACCACGATTGGCGCACCTATCCTTATTCTCCGGTATTTAAGCTCGGGCTGTTCGGGATCACCAAGAATTGCGCGGAAGAGCTGGATTTCTGGTATCGCAACACCTCCGTCGATATCGGAAAGAAGCTGGAAGACGTAAACCAAAGGCTCATGCGCAAAGGATCGCCTCTGCTCGCGCGAAGCTGGTGGGGGGCGATCGTCAACATGGGGCTGCGCGGAATTTCCGTGGGAGCAACCCGCTTGTATGCCAGGGCGAAAGCGATCGGCGTTAGCTACGGCCGCCAGTTGTTCTGGGGAATAGTTGGGGTGAAGACGGTTGCCGATCTCCTAAGTCTCGGTCCCGTTGGCGCATGGCACAATGCGGTGGACTGCTACTCCAAGCACCCTTGGGCCTCGGTTTTCATCGTCGTCCTTGTTTTGTTGGCCGGCTTGGCCACAATCGTTTTGCCCGCGAAGCTGTATGCGTGGCTCAGGACCACGCTGGAGGGCCTGATCGCGATTGAGGCCGAGGTCAGCGCCATCTCCGAATACTTCCTCAGGGTGAATCCTTACTTCAACTATGCCTTTCAGCTCGAGAACTGCTACTTCATCGTGCTTGACACCGGTCCCGATTGCCTGACGGCGCAGAGCTTCTGGGATGACGGCGGCAGGAAGGTCCGCAGTATCAGCATTCCCGACAACATCCTCGGTGGTTCGCCCGACACGATGGGCTTCTATCCGGCGAATGAGTACTACCCCTACAGTCAAATTGCGTGGCTGGAAAATGTGCTGAGCTGCATCAGGGGGCGACAAAGCGGTCCAGCGGCTGACCGCCGGAAGTACCGGATCTTCGCCGGGTTGCACGCCCCGCCGGCAAACCTCTCGGTGGCGAAGCGCAAGCAGGCCGACCAGCAACTGGAGCTCAATGAAAAGCGCAACCAGCCGTATGTGCTCATGAAGGAAGGCCGGCTGGACGGTTACGACATTCGGTATGGCACCGTGAACCATTACCTCAGCCAGTTCTTTTATCTCTGCCTCGGCTATCGCGAAGGTGAACAGAGCAAGTTTAACGGCCCTGGCATCGACGCTGTGTTTGCCGGCCACGCGCACTGGACCATGGAATTTCAACTGCGCCGACCTAAGGACGCGGGGCGCGAATGGTCGCCGGAGTTGCTGTACGGCAACTTCAGCGAGAGGGTTGAGGCCACCTGCCATGCCAGTGTTCCGTGGGGCCCGCTGCTGCTACAGACGGCGGCCTGTGGTCCCGCGGGCGCCATCGCGCAGGAAGTTCCGCCTAATTTTCGCTACGTGACGGTCAATGACAACGGCGAGGTGTGCAACCTGCGCCCGTGCACTCTCCCCAATCCACCGCGATTGGGTGTGGCAAGGGCAGCCGCCGGAGCCACGCCCTTAGCGCAATCGCGTCCTGCACAACCATGAGAATGCACGCAACTGCGCAGCAACCGGAGGGCTCATGAGCACGGGTTTGAAGGCAAGGACCAATCTCTTGCTGGCTGGCCTGGTGGTCCTAGATGTCGTCCTGTCCGGCGCCTGCCTATTCTTCCCGGAAGTCTGGTTCCGGCTATTCCACGGAGCCCCCTATGTCGATCCGCAAGCTCTGTTGCGTCGCACTGGCGCCGTCTGGGCGGCGTTTACGCTCTTGCAGCTCACCGCACTGCTGAGGTGGCAGAGATATCCGCATTGGCTGGTGATCGTGGCCGGGGTCCGTCTGACCGAGATTTTCTCCGATTGGACCTACTTGTTCTTCTGTTCGAACATCACGTGGTTCGGCCGTATGGCTCTGCTCATCTCGCCTCCGGCGAATCTTGTGTTTGGGTGGATTCTCCTGAGGACTTGGAAGGGTGTAGCGCACTCCAGTCCGGGAACTGGCATGAAGGAGGGCGCAGGTTCAACGCCCTAAGCGAGAGTGCACACCCTGAGGCCCTTGGCGCGGAGCAGGGAGAGTGGCGATGAGCGGAAAGTGCGAAGCTGTGGTGATCGGGACTGGGTTCGGCGGCGCGATCAATGCCTGCCGTCTGGGCAGGAAATGGCCTGGCAAGGTGGTGGTTCTGGAACGCGGCAAGCGTTACGGGCTAGGTGAATTTCCACGCGCGCCCGGCGATTTCGCGCGCAATTTCTGGGTGCTTCCGGACCGCACCCCCCACCCGAGCCATATCCGCGGCGCCGTGGGGAAATCCGGCGAGTTGCATGGGATGTACGACGTCCGCAATTACGACCACATGGACGTGGTCGTCTGCGCTGGGGTGGGCGGTGGTTCGCTCATTTACGCCAATGTTTTTCTGATCCCGCCCGACGAAGTGTTCGCCGACCAACGCTGGCCCAGCTCGTGCAAAAAGCCCAGGCTGATGCCGTACTACGCGGTCGCCAAGTCCGTGCTGGGGTCGCGACCGATCCCTTCCGCCGCCAATGACCCCCGCCGTCGCATTCTCAAGACCGAGTTGTTCCAGACCGTCGCTCAGCGGGCTCGGCGGAACTCACAATTGGTGGATATCAACGTGTTTTTCGGGAAGGACCCCAACGCGTCTCCATTGGCTATCGGTCAACAGGAGCGAAATCGCTACGGCGCGCTTCAGACCTCCTGCACGTATTGTGGCGAGTGTATCTGCGGCTGCAACTACCATGCCAAGAATACCGTCGACCTGAACTACCTTTATGCGGCCGAGAAGTGCCATCAAGCGAAGGTTCTCACCGAATGTCTTGCGGATGAGATCGTGCCGGTAGATGCTGCCGGCGCCGATGATCCTAACGGTGACGGGTCGCACGGATACCGCGTGAAATATCGCGATCTGAGGACAAACAAGCTAGAGGCCATCCTGGCCTCCCGCGTAGTAGTGTCGGCGGGGTGCCTCGGTTCGACGGAACTGCTGCTGCGTTGCAAGCACCTTCTGCGCACGCTGCCTCGGATCAGCGATCGCGTGGGACAACAGTTCTCCGGCAATGGAGACTTTCTTTCATTTGTCCTGGAAGGATTCGAGGGTAATCCAAACTATGGTCCAACCATCACCCAACGTACGGACTACAATCTCTTCCATAACTTTGCTCCAACCCAAGCTTTCATCCTGGAAGATGCCAGCTACCCGGCGTTCCTGGCGTGGTTTGTCGAGGGCGTTAAGCCGAGATGGATGTGGTTGAAGCCCTTCTCACGCCTGCTGCGACACCTCCTCGCCAACTTCTCTTCCGGCAAATCGCCTGGCGCGACTGGCTTCGCTTTCGCAGATGCGCTGAGCGACAGCACTTCTCGTCAGAGTGCGGTGCTGCTGTGCATGGGAGTGGACAAATCCAACGGCGTGATGGATCTCGACCCAAACGGTCACCTTAGAGTGCGCTGGCCATGGCGCGAGAACCGCCGCCTGTATGACGCCATTCTGGAAGCGGGCAAGGAGTTTAAGCGATTGGCCGGAGCGAAAATCTTTACCGCGTTGCCCACCTGGGACTGGCCGATACGGAATAACGTCACGGTGCATCCCCTGGGTGGTTGTGTCCTCGCGGACGCCCCGGCACAAGGCGTTACCAGCGCCGATCCCGAGTGTTTTGGCGAGGTATTCGGGTATAAGGGCCCTTATGTTTCTGATGGGGCGATCTTGCCTACAGCCGCGGGATCCAACCCTGTAGCCACGATCTGTGCTTTGGCGGAAATGGTAGCCGAAGGTATTACCCACATACCGCCTGACGAAGAACTGTGTTGAGTGCGGAGGTGGGTAACACAGCCTGATATCCATAGTATGGGCGGATGTCAGCGTCGAATGGAGGTGACATCGTGATCGCGGCAGCCAGCTTCCTTTCCGAGCTATTCGACAACCGTTCCAACCTCATAGCTCCAGATTCAGGGCCGCACAAGCTTCCCTACGCCTGCAGTTTTCATTGGTTCGGGACGCCCCAGGGGAACCTCATCGGGCTGGACGTGGTGCGCAGCACGCTGCGCTGACCTGAGAGCGCGGAAGCGTCCAGTCTTAGCGTTCCGCTAGCGGCCCGCTGTATGCTATCAACGGTGCGGATAACCACAACAAAAAGCGAATGGGGGCCCGTGATGAGAGCGACACATTGGGCAAGAATGCGTTTGCTATGCGCGGTACTGGTCCTCTGCGCAGCCGACAGTTTCGCGCAGGATGTCAAGCCGGTCCCGCTTCTCAGTCCGCAAACCGAAATCGGGCGGCCGCTGATGCAGGTTCTTAAGGACCGCAGCTCGGCGCGCTCCTTCAGTTCTAAAGAACTGCCGGCGCAGGTGCTGTCGAACCTGCTATGGGCGGCCTTCGGGGTGAATCGTCCCGAGTCGGGCAAGCGCACCGCGCCCTCCGCCATGAACTGGCAGGAGATCGATGTTTACGCTGCGACCCCAGATGGGCTTTTCCTTTACGACGCCAAGGCGAATCAACTGATCCCTGTCGTGCGCGACGATGTGCGCTCCCAGACCGGTACGCAGCCCTTCGTGAAGGACGCGTCCTTGAATCTGGTCTACGTTGCCGATCTTTCCCGGACACGCGGTGGCTCTGCCGAGCGAGACATGTACGTGGCTGCCGATACCGGCTTCATTGCCCAGAATGTTTATCTGTTCTGCGCCTCTGAGGGACTGGCCACCGTCGTCCGTGGCAGCATCGACCGACCGGCCCTGGCCAAGGCCATGCGCCTCCGCCCGGACCAGAGAATCATCCTGGCTCAGACGGTGGGTTACTCGAGGAAGTGATGCCGCCGGCGAGTCGCTGGCGGGCTCCTGCATTGTAGAGTTGCGCCCGGACTGAGTGGGAGATCTCAACTGAACCTGCAATGTTGCCGCCGCCCATTCTGGTCTGGGGGTGAAAGCCAAATTCCCATATTGCCGCCCCCATGTTTTAATTCTGCTCCCCTGCCAGTATTCTCGTTCTACAATTTAGCGCCTGCGAGTCCATGCAAATTGGTTACGTCGGAGTCTCAGGCGACAATCCAGCCATTCCGGGCTGAGAAAAAGAATTCTTGCTAGGTTGGAAGTCGAAGACGGAAATGCAGGATCAAAACAGAGCGCAAAAAGTCAGCGACGGCAATCCCGACTCGATTCCCTTCAGGGTAGAGAAGATCGAGGTTCGAGAGTGGTGGTTGTGGGTACTCGCTGTCGTTGTGACACTAGTACTGACCATCGGGATTGCTTCGTTCACCATTCCAGGATCGAACCGGCCAGCCAAGATCTACTGGTCTGATCCGCAGGACTGGATACGGGCATTGGCGGCTCTGGTTCTCCTCTTCGATCTCTACGCGGTTTATCAACACCTGCTGCTATATCGAATCCGCCGCCAGCTTGCCGAACAGAATCTGCTCTTCCGTCTGATCAGTGAAAATGCCGCCGACATGATCGCCGTTGTCGACCGTAATGGACGTCGGCTTTACAACAGCCCTGCTTACCAGAGGGTCCTCGGCTACTCCCCGGAAGAATTGAAGGCCACCTGGTCGATGCAACAGGTGCACCCGGAGGATCGCGATCGAGTGGCGGAGGCCGCTAAGAAGGCCCTGTTGACCGGCCGGGGGGAGAGGCTGGAGTATCGCCTTCAACACAAGGACGGTTCCTGGCGCATTGTGGAATCCACCGCCAGCACGGTGCAAAGTGAGCGGGGTGAAGTTGAGAAGCTGGTCATCGTTAATCGAGACATTACGGATCGCAAAAAAGCGGAGGAACGGCTGGAGTACAACGCCTTTCATGACAGCCTGACCAACCTGCCGAACCGCGCATTTTTGCTCCGCCGATTGGCGCGCGCCTTCGCTCTGTCCAAGCGTCACGAGAACTATAGGTTCGCACTCTTGTTAATCGACATCGATGAATTCAAGGTAATCAACGACAGTCTGGGCCACGAGGCCGGCGACGAAGTCCTGATTCAGGTCGGCAATAGGCTGATAACGTCGTTACGAGCGATCGATACCGTTTCGCGCACATCCGAGGCGGTCGAAGGGTTTGAAGACACCCCCAGTGATGACACGCTGGCCAAACTCGGCGGCGATGAATTTGCGGTGCTCTTGGACGACCTCCGCCATCCCAGTGATGCCATTCGAGTCGCGGAAAGAATTCAGGAACAGTTGCGGTCGCCGTTTAAGGTGCGCGAGCGTGAGATTGTAATTTCCCTAACCGTCGGGATCGCATTGCGTACGGACCTGTGCAACGAATCGCAAGAACTGTTGCGGGACGCCGAAATTGCCATGCACCGCGCCAAAAGGGCTGGCAAGGGGCGCTGCGAGATCTTTGATTCCGCCATGCACGCCACCGCGATGAAACGACTACAGGTCGAAACCGACGTGCGAAGCGGGGTTGAGCGAAATGAATTCCGCGTCCACTACCAGCCCATCGTGTCCCTAAGAACCGGCAGGATTGCTGGATTCGAAGCTCTTTCCCGCTGGCAACGGCCGGAGGGATTGGTAATGCCGGGGGAGTTTATAACCGTAGCCGATGAAACCGGGCTGATTCTCCCCATCAATCGGCGCTTGATTCGCGAAGCATGCGAAAACCTCCGATTGTGGCGGCAGCGGTACCCATCCCAGCCACCACTCTCCATGAGCGTCAATATCCCCCCTCGACACTTCGAGCAACCAAATTTGGCCGCCGAAATAGCGGCCATACTGAACCAGACCGGGATCGAGCCAAGCGGCTTGGAACTGGAGATTTTGGAAACCGTAGCCATGGGAAATCCGGAGACTGCCAGCCGCGTGCTGTGGGAGCTCAAGGCGGTCGGTGTTCGGTTGAGCATCGATGACTTTGGGGTTGGGTATTCCGCGCTGAGCCGGCTACAGGGTTTGCCGGTAAACGCCCTGAAGATCGATCGGAGCTTCATCTCCAACATGGAGAATGAAGAGACTCGCGAAATTGTCCACACGATCATTCTGCTGGGCCACAGGATAGGGCTGGAGGTCGTCGCCGAAGGAGTTGAAACAGAGGCCCAGCTCCAGCAAATCAGAGACTTCGATTGCGATCTGGCGCAAGGCTTCTACTTTTCCAAACCGTGCGATGCGGAAGCTACACTCGAGCTTCTGCATCAAGGCGGGCATTTTGCCCAAGCGGCTCTACCCACCGGCGTGGCGAACCCAAAGAAAGCCTCGGCAGACGAAGCATAGACTGCCTTGGTGGCAGAACCATTAGGGACATGTCGGCCAAGCAAGGCGCGCAGCGGCGGCCAAACCTGCCCGGCTTGGTGCAGATCGGTCTGGCTACCACCTGATGCATCGCGCTCAGTGCGCAATCGTGCATCCGCTCAATGCAGGACGCTGACCGTTTCCGCGCTTGATTCCGCCGCGGCCTCCACCGCCGGCGCCTGGTTCAGCAGCAGCCAGTACAGGCCCACTTGTTTCACGGCAAATTGGAATTGCATAAAGTCAACCGGTTTCTGGATGTAGCTGTTCACTCCGAGCTGATAGCTTTCCACCAGGTCTTTCTGCTCCCGCGACGAAGTAAGAATCACCACCGGGATACTCCGCGTGCGCGGGTCGTTCTTCATCGCGCGCAGCACCTCCAGGCCATCCACCTTGGGCAGCTTCAGGTCGAGCAGAACTAGATAGGGGTTTGGCCCATTCTGGCGTTCGCGATGGATGCCTCGGCCAAACAGAAAATCCAGGGCTTCCTCTCCGTCTCCCGCGACGTGGATGTTGTTGCACAGGTTTTCTTTTTGCAAGGCGTGCTTGGTGAGTTCCACATCCCTGGGATCGTCTTCCACCAACAGAATTTCAACTGGCGACTTCGACTTCATGTTGCGCCTCCTGAACGGATTTCCCCGGCCCCATCGAGCCGAGTCGATCCCGCAGGACCGGCGCGCCGGCGGTGTGGTCGCCTATTCGTCCGGCAACAACGCGCAGGGCGTTGCGGCGGCGGCGCGACTTCTCGGCATGTCGGCGGTCATCGTGATGCCGTCGGATGCGCCGCGCCCAAAGCGCGAGCGCACTGTCGCG
>JAIQFM010000211.1 GCA_020073285.1 Terriglobia bacterium
AGTCCCTGGCGCAGCAGTGCAAAGCCCCTCCGGGCGCTGCCGTCGGCACCCACTCCGACAACCGCGACATGGGGGTTGAGGTCGGAGGGCAATGCCGCGGGGTCGTCAGGAGCCGTGAGCACTCCCACGACTTGCAGGCGATCGTCCCGGCGCAAAGCCTCCAGGATTAGCTGACTACCCATCGTTGTAGTGTCGGCTACCAACACACGAACGGCAGCCCCATTGGTACGTTGGCTGGACATGGAGACACTTATCCCCCGCACTTAGAAATTGTGTTTGACAGTTTCCGGTGGGCGCCGTTTCCCGACATACCGCAGTCTTCCAGGAAGCGGCTCCTGTATCAAACTTCCCCCACTGCATCCCCACTCTTAATCATCGACAACGGCATCATGTGGTTCCAGCTTTCGCACCGTCAAGCGCCAAAAGACGCCAATTGCGCCACGCAGCCCACCGATGGAGAAATTATTCTCTAACGGATGATTTGCCGTCTCTTGCGCAGGTCCACATTTCAACGCTCGTCAGAGCCTGCCGACCAGCGCCGCATGCCGCTGCATATAACAGTGCATCTGGCGGTTGAAAATCCGCGAGTCAGGCGCATGGGTGCTACTCAAACTGTTTGCGAAAATCCGCGAGCTGCCGCTCCAGATCCGCGACCTTCTGGTGGAGCCCGGCAACCTCCGCCTCCAAACGCGTCATGCGCTCCCCGTCGGCTGAGCTTGGCGATGCCACATCGCCGGCGAGCGCCGGTTCGGCGCCTTCGAAATCGCCCGCGAGCAGGTGGCCATAGCGCGCTTCCTTTGTACCCGGCTGCCGGCGAAGCATTTTGACCAATGGGGGCTCGCGCTGCATGAGACGCTGCAGGGTGGACTGCACATCCGCCAGCTCCTCAAAACGGTACATGCGCTCCGCACGGCCACGCAGTTCCCCGGGAGTCTGGGGCCCGCGCAGGAGCAACACGCAAAGAATAGCTATCGCCCGGCGATCGAAGTTGAACACTTCCTGGAGCCGGTGCTCGTACTTGGTCACGCGGGAATCCGCCGTGCTAACGGGTCCGGCTAATCTCTTACTGCCTAGCGAGTCCAACGCTGACCTAACGTCGTTCTCCTCCAGATTCATCACCGGATCGCGACTGGATCTCTGGTTGCAGGCATTGATGAGCGCGTTGAGCGATAGAGGATAGTAGTCCGGGGTGGTAATCTCTTTCTCTACCAACGCCCCCAGCACTCTGGTTTCAATGTCGTTCAGAAGTATGTCCATAGGGTAAACGCTGTCAGAAACGATGCGCGGCCATGCCGGGACCGAAACACATGCCCGGTTGTCATCGACAGGACCGACACTCCTTTCTCACTCTGCGTGCCGACCATTCCTACCCACGGTCACTGCGGGGGTGGAGTAGCCGGCGGGGTCGTGGGCGGCGCCGATGGACGGCGCGGGTTGCGAGCGCCGCTTCCCGATCCTTGTTGCATGTTGCGCACGGCCGGCTCCATGGCAAGCTGCACGTGCCGCAACAGCCTCTCCCACAAGGCAACGTTCTCCTCAGCGACCAGCTTGCTGTCAGCGTCCTTAATCTTGGCGACGTCGGCCTTCATTCTCTTCAGCAGGGTGCCCATCTGGATTAAGTTCTGCTGCAGCTCGCGGAGGCGCTCCTGCGGGGGAATCGGCATGGGCTGCACGGTAGGGGCGCCGACACCGGCCTGCGGCATCCCTCCGGGAAACGGCGCCTGGGCCGGCGTGGATTGAGCGTGGAGGGTGAGGGCAGAGAGGACAACAGCAAAGACAAGACTTCTGGCGACCATCCGTAGCTCCTTAATGGTTTCGAGGTGATACACAGCGATTCATTTTCGATGGTTGATGATCGATTTGCAAATCCTGAGACTCGCGGTTCGAGCGCGACGTGCCGGATCATTGGCCTGGCTCCGACATGGCGCCATGGCAGACGCCGCACTGTCGCCGACCCTTGATGGCGTTGAGCCGAGTTTCGGCGGAGGCGGCGGTGAGGCCGGCACTGCTGGAGAGGCGCTGTTCGTAACGGGCGACGTGCAGTTGCCATTTCTGGATCTCCACCTGCAGCGACTGGCGGGTGATCGGGTCGGAGATCGCCGGCAAGAGGGACTGCACGCGCTCGAAGCTGGCGCGCATGTCGGCAAGCTCATCGCGGTCGGCCTGCAGTTGGACGGTGGTGGAGAAGCGGAAGCTGCCGGGGCGTCCGCCGGCGAGTTCCTGCGGCAGGGGCGGCCACTGCGAAGTCACGTGGGCAGGAAACAAGAGAATGATGAGCAGAATCAGAAGAACGAGAGCAGCCTTGGCCTTCATGGCGTCACCTCGGCTGAGTACGAAGGAATTGTAGGCCGATAGCGCGAGAGCGGCGCAGTTGTGTGTGCGGGAGAGTGGAGCGCGAGTTTCAGGATGGGAATGGAGTTGCGAGTTGCGAGCTGTGGGCGACCGGACGTCGTCGCTTCCGTTTGCGAATGACGGGAAAAGGCCGGCACGCGCGGCCGGCCTTCGGTTACCGAGCAGAAAGACAGAACTACTTCTTGGGTGCGATCGCGTCTTTTGCGGCCTTGGCGACGCGGAACTTGACCACCGTCTTGGCGGCAATCTTGATGGGTTCGCCGGTCTGGGGGTTGCGGCCCATGCGCGCCTTGCGATTGGATTTCACCAGGCGGCCAAGGCCCGGGATAACGAATAAGCCGTTCTTCTTGGTTTCTCTCAGAGCGGTGTCCGCCAGGATCTCCAGGAAGGCGGCCGCGGTCTTGTTATTGGTGCCCACCTTCTCGGCCACGTGACGGACGAGTTGAGTCTTGGTCATGCCAGAAGCCATGCATCCTCCTTAAGAACTTGAGTCCGAATACGCAACTCAGCGGCCATGTTACAACAGCGCCCGCGGGATTGAGAAGCGTTCCAGCCTGATTTTATGCGGGTTTTCAATACTAACCTGTGGAAAACCGGCCAATTCCGCCCACTTTGAGCGCCTGCGGGCTCAAACCCAAGCGCATTTTGGGATTAACGGAGGAAGGCAAGTGCATGTCAGGTTGCCGATTGCCGATTTTTTCCGGCGCGACGTAATCAGCGCTCGACAATCGAAAATCGGCAATGGCCCTGGTTCTTGCGCCCCCGTGACCTCTGTGGCTAGGTCCCGAGGTGTGGATGCGATAATAGAAGTTTGCTCGCGGAACGGCAAAATCACTGACGAGACGGAGACTGAGTTGAGCTGTGCCATTTGTCATGAACGCAAGGAGAAGCGTTTCTGTCCGGCGGTGCACGACCGCATCTGCCCCATCTGCTGCGGCACCGAGCGCGAGGTGACGCTGGATTGCCCCAGCGACTGCCCCTACCTGCAGCAGGCGCGCAAGCACGAAAATGCGGCACACCTGGAGGAACTTGACCGCGAGGCGCTGATGCCGCAGGTGGAGGTGCCGGAGACATTCCTGTATGAGCGCGAGCCGCTGCTTGCCGGAATGAGCTTTGCCATCGCGCAGGCGGCGCGGCGCGACCGCGGCGTGTACGACCGCGACGTCATCCAGGCGCTCACCGCCATGGCGAAGACGTACGAGACGCAGGCAAACTCGGGGCTGATCTACGAGCAGCCGATGCAAAACCCGTTGCAGCACGCCGTCGCCGCCGAGATCTCGAAGATGCTGCAGGAATATCGCAAGACGGAAGAGCAGAATCGCGGCTACGCGACGCTGAAGGACAGCGAGGTGCTCAAAGCGCTGGTGTTCACCCTGCGGCTGGCGCTGGGAAAGACGTCGGGGAGGCCGAAATCGAAGGCGTTCCTGGATTTCCTGTTCGAGAATTTCCCGGACAAGCCGGTGGTGGGCGCGGCGGAGGGAAGCAGGATCATTGTGCCGTAGGGCCAGGAAGTCAGAAGTAAGAATGCAGAAGTAACACCAGAAAGAGCCGTTATATCGATCAGCGAGCGCGTTTCTTGGACTCGTGCTTCCCTGAGCCACGATTACCAGACGCCCGATCCGGTCCCTTCTTTTCCTGGTGGGAGCGGATCATCTCGCGGCGCAGCAGGGCGTTCGCTTTCGTCTGATAGCCCGGGCCATCGTGTTTGAGCCACGCAATTACGTCGGCGTCCAGGCGCATGGTAACGGGCTTCTTGATGGGCCGGTACATTTGACCGCGGATTGCGCCACGCAGTTGCTCTTCGGTCAGCTCAGGAATATCCGAAGCGTCAATTCGACCATCCGGAATCGCCGCAATGGCTTGCAGCTGTTTCTGCCGCTGCTTATTTGTGAGCTTCTTCATAGTACCTCCGCTCCCTCGGAGTCGCCTTTCGCGCTGAGATGATTCGGGCAGTTTCCTCGCCCCGTTCATCGTGCGCCGTATGAACGACCACCAGAATTACAAGATTCTCCAGGCGCCCAATCGTCCAGAATCGCTCTTCACCCTGACCCGTCTGGTCTGGAATGGTCAGACAGAACGGATCCACGAACACTTCGGTTGCGATCTCGAAGGAGATGCCGTGTTTCTTGCGGTTCAAACGGCTCTTGTTCTCGTCCCATTCGAACCGCATGAGTCGGTCCCTTCCGCGCCCAAGAGTACCCGTATATGTACAGTACAGTCAATACATTGATGTATGTACTCACTTGCCGACGCAGAAGGTGGAGAAGATCAAGTTGAGGATGTCGTCGGTGGTGGTCGCGCCGGTGATTTCGTCGAGCGGACGAAGGGCGCTGTAGAGATCGAGCAGGAGCATCTCGTGCGGGGTATTGCTTTCGACCGCACGGGTGGCGGCAGCGAGGGCGGAGAGTGAATCTTCCACCAGTTTCTGCTGGCGGAGGTTGGTGAGGAACGCGGTCTCCTGCTGGGGGGCGCCGCCGGCCATCTCAACGATCTTTTTTCGCAACTGGTCGATTCCCTGTCCAGTGAGGGCGGAGGTCTCGATCACCTCTTCGATCACCTCTTGAGACACAACCGTGCCGGGCGGCAGAGTTCTTGTAAATACACCGTGCCCCTCGTCGTGTAGATCAATCTTGTTGAGCACCAGTACCCGCGGCCTTCCTTTGGTGCGTTCCTCCAGTTCGAAATCGCTGTCGCCCATGGTGAGCAAATCGAAAACAACCAAGACAACGTCGGCGTCGGCCAGGGCCTCCAGGGATTTGCGGATGCCGATGGATTCGGCTTCGTCGAGCGCTTGGCGGATGCCGGCCGTGTCCACCAGGTGCACCGGGATGCCGCCGAGGGCGACCGTTTCGGTGACGAGGTCGCGCGTGGTGCCGGGAGTCGAGGTGACGATGGCGCGCTCGCGCTCCACCAGCCGGTTGAACAGCGACGATTTGCCGACGTTTGGCCTGCCGACGATGGCGAGTGTCAGGCCTTCGCGCACCAGCTTGCCGTAGGCGAAGGACCGACAAAGCTCGCGCAGTGGCATGGTGACGGCCTCGATGCGCGCCAGGATTTGCGGGCCGGGAAGAACGGAGACGTCGTCTTCGGCGAAATCCACGCCCGCTTCGAGGGTGGCGATCAGCTCAACCAGCTTTTGCTTGATGGGCGCCAGGCGGTGCGAGAGCGCGCCTCCAAGCTGCTGGGCGGCGACGCGGGCCTGGTAGAGAGTCTGCGAGTCGATGAGGTCGCGCACCGCTTCCGCCTGCGTGAGATCGAGGCGGCCGTTGAGAAAGGCGCGCATGGTGAATTCGCCGGGCTCGGCGAGGCGCGCGCCGCGGGTGAGCGCCAGTTCGACAATATGTCGTAACACGACAGGAGAGCCGTGGGCCGAGATTTCAACCATGTCGTCGGTGGTGTAGGAGCGCGGCTTCTGGAAGAACGTGACCACCACTTCGTCGATGCGCTCTTGCGTGTCCGGCTCGACCAACTCGCCGAAGAGGGCGCGATTGGGCTCCCACTCGGACTTCAGGCGCAGCATGGGCGCGGCGATGGCGCGCGCGTCGGGTCCGGCGAGGCGGACCACTCCCAGGCCTCCGCGTCCGGGCGGAGTGGAGATGGCGACGATGGTGTCGTCCAAATGCAAGTTTCTAGTTTCGAGTTTCTAGTTTCCAGTTGCAAGGGAGTTGTGAAGCAGTACCGAGTACTTAGTACCGAGTACCGAGCAAACGCAAGGTCGGTGAAGTGTTGCAGGCGCCGGCGACGGCGACCCAAGCAGTCATCAGCCCACATATGTGAGTACAAGGGTAGGGGTACTTCGACTCGGCATCGCAAAAAGCGGCGATGCCTCGCTCAGGATGACATCACATGAATTCGTTTGCTCTGCGTTGATCCGCGTTCATCAGCGAAACTATCTTCGGCGGCCGAAGCGGGGCGGGGCGGCGGGGCGGGCCTTGTAGTCCTTGGGGTAGAGGACGACGTGGCGGAAGGCGGCTTCGCCGGCGCTTTCGGTGCGCAGGTCGGCATGGTCGCGGAGGGCGAGGTGGACGATGCGGCGCTCGCGCGAGGTCATGGGGCCGAATTCGTAGGGTGCACCGCTCTTGCGGACGCGCTCGGCGGCAACATCGGCGGCGAGGCGCAGTTCCTGGATGCGCATGGCGCGGAATCCGCGGCAATCGAAGCTGACGCGGTCGTGCTCTTCGCGGCC
>JAIQFM010000212.1 GCA_020073285.1 Terriglobia bacterium
CCGCACAACACCGTCTGCTCGCCAAAGAGGTCGGTTTCGGTTTCTTCGGCGAAGGTGGTCTCCAGCACGCCGGCGCGGGTGCAGCCGAGCGCCTTGGCGTAGGAGAGGGTGAGCGCCTTGGCTTCCCCGGTGACATCCTGGTGGATGGCGAGCAAGGCGGGGGTTCCGCCGCCTTCGACGAAGACCTCGCGGACGCGATGTCCGGGCGCCTTGGGGGCGACCATGGTGACGTCAACGTCGCTGGGCGGCTGAATGGTCTTGAAGTGGATATTGAAGCCGTGGGCAAACATCAGCATCTTGCCGCGGGAGAGATGGGGCGCGATGGCGGAGGCGTAGAGGGCGGACTGGCCGGTATCGGGGGTGACGATCATGATGACGTCAGCCCAGGCGGAAGCGCGGTCGGGAGTGACGACCGTAAATTTGTGCTGCTCGGCCTTGGCGCGCGAGCGGCTGGATTCCGGCAGGCCCACCTGCACGGAGACGCCGCTGTCGCGCAGGTTCAAGGCGTGGGCGTGGCCTTGGGAGCCGTAGCCAAGAATGGCGACCTTCTTTTTGCGGATCAGAGCGAGGTCGGCGGAGTTGTCGTAGTAGATCTTTGCCATGGTTGTGTCTCTCCTAAATCGTCGTTGGTCGATGGTCGTTGGTCAAAAGCGGATTCCTCGCTGCGCTCGGAATGACAAACTTAAAGACTGCTTTCGGCACAGCTAGAGCCGTGCCCTGATACGAATGCGAACGGCATGGGACACGGCTTAAAGCCGCGCCCTTCCCACTAAACCGAGAAGGCGACCATGCCGTCGTCGGATTCGAGGTTGGCGGGAGGCGGAAGCGCCACGCTGGCGCCGTTGCCGCTGCCGCCGCGCGCCATGGCAACGCGGCCGGTGCGCACCATCTCGATAATCCCGTAATGGCGGAGCACGTCAAGCAGGCCGTCAATCTTGTCTTCCGTGCCGGTGATCTCGATGGTGAGCGAGGCGGTCGCAACGTCCAGCACGCGGGCGCGGAAGACGGTTGCCAACTGCATCAGTTGGGTGCGGGTTTCACCGGTGGCGGCAACCTTGATCATGGCCAGCTCACGGCAGACCGAGGGCGTGGCGGTGATGTTCTCCACGCTGATCACGTTGACCAGCTTGTAGAGGTTGGTCTCGACGCGGTAGGTGCCCGCGGCATCGGTGTCGGTCACGATGGTCATGCGCGAGATACCGCTCTTCTCGGTGTGGCCGACGGTGAGCGACTCGATGTTGAAGCCGCGGCGCCGGAACAGCGACGCCACCCGGTTGAGGACTCCAGGCTTATTTTCGACGTAGACAACAAATGTGTTCAGCATTGTCCGATCCGTTCGGCACGACTGAAGTCGTGCCCTATTTTTTCAGCCGTCCCTACGGGACTGGCTTTTTTATGCGATCCGTACCCGGCACTGAAGTGCCGGGCTATTGTCAGTCGCCGCTGCGCGGCTGAAGACTGTCGCTGTCGCACACGCAAAGGCGCGTGTACCGCATGCGTGCGTGACATCGTCTCGATTACACATCCGTGGCGGTCTCAACTAACGCGGTCGGCCGCCTGATCATTTCGTGTAACGAAGCGCCTGCGGGAACCATGGGGAAAACGGAGTCTTCCTGTTCCACGCAGAAGTTGATGACCGCGGTCCCGCGGTGCGAGCGCGCGGCCTGCACTGCGGGAATCACCTCCGAGCGGTGGTTGACGGTCATGGCGTGCAGGCCGTAGGCCTGCGCGAGCTTTTCGAAATCCGGATTCACGAGTGGCGTGGCGTGGTAGCGGCGGTCGTAGAAGAACTCCTGCCACTGGCGCACCATGCCGAGGTAGCCGTTGTTGATGATGGCCACCTTGAGTTCGAGGCCCTCCTGAGCGACGGTGGCCAGCTCGGACATGGTCATCTGGAAGCCGCCGTCGCCGGCCACGACCCACACCTCTTCATCGGGGCGCGCAAACTTGGCGCCGATGGCGGCGGGGAGCGCGAAGCCCATGGTGCCCAGACCGCCCGAGGTGATGAGCGAGTGCGGCTCATCGTGCTTGTAGTACTGCGCCTCCCACATCTGGTGCTGGCCGACGTCGGTGACGACGATCGCCGCACCTTGGGTTTCGCGCCAGAGATCGGAGATCACGTGCGCCGCGTAGAGATGACCGTTGTCGGGAAGGTTCTGAATGTCGCGGACGGCGACCTCGCCCTTGAGTTCCGCGATGTGCGCGAGCCACTCGGCGCGATCGCCGAGAGCGATTCCGGGGAGCAGCTCCTGCAGAACCGTTCGCAGATCGCCGATGAGCGCGACGTCAACCG
This sequence comes from Terriglobia bacterium, assembly GCA_020073285.1. GTDB lineage: Bacteria > Acidobacteriota > Terriglobia > Terriglobales > Acidobacteriaceae > JAIQGF01. The sequence continues at coordinate 2,294 of JAIQFM010000212.1, forward strand.
GGACGTTCTTGTTGACCTCGGCGGGGTCGATTTCGACGTGAATCTTCTTGGCGGTGGGCGCGTAGGTCTTCAGATTGCCGGTAACGCGGTCGTCGAAGCGCATGCCGAGAGCGATCAGCAGGTCGGCTTCCTGGATGGCGGTGTTGACCCAAGCCTCGCCGTGCATGCCCATCATGCCGAGGTTGAGCGGATGGGAAGCCGGTAAGGCGCCGATGCCGAGCAGCGTCAGGGCAACCGGTATGCTCGACTTCTCGACCAGCTCGCGAAATTGGGCGAAGGATCCGGAGAGAAGAATGCCGTGGCCGGCGAGGACCAGCGGGCGCTGCGCGGAGTTGATGAGTTCGAGCGCGCGGTGGTATTCCAGGGGCGCGGCGTGGCGGTCGGGGCGCGCTGGATGCGTGGGCGGCGCGATGGCGTCCCAATCGAATTCGCAACTGGATTGCTGCGCGTCCTTGGTGATGTCAATCAGCACCGGGCCCGGCCGACCGGAGCGGGCGATCATGAACGCCTCGGCCACCACGCCGGCCACTTCATCGGCACGGGTGACGAGGTAGTTGTGCTTGGTGATGGGCAGGGTGATGCCGGTAATGTCAACTTCCTGGAAGGCGTCGGAGCCGATCAGCCGGCTGCCGACCTGTCCGGTGATGCAAACGATGGGAGAGGAATCCAGCATGGCAGTGGCGATGCCGGTGACCATGTTGGTGGCGCCGGGGCCGGAGGTGGCGACGGCGACGCCGACGCGGCCGCTGGCGCGCGCGTAGCCGTCGGCCATGTGCGTCGCACCCTGCTCGTGGCGCACCAGGATGTGGCGAATGCCGGGGAACCTGCCGAGCGCGTCGTAGGCGGGCAGGATGGCGCCGCCGGGATAGCCGAAGACGTGGGTCACGCCTTCGCGGCTGACGCATTCCCAAAGAATTTCCGCACCGGTCTTTTTCATAGGTCTTTCCTAGTCGACGGTCGACGGTCGGCGGTCGACAGCCGTTGGTTGAGGGTCGTTGGTCGATGGCCCAAGGCGTTAGAAACGTCGTTGATCGTTAGTCGTTGGTTGTTGGCCAAAAGCAGATTCCTCGCTCTCGGAACGACAAGTCCACTTGTGTTTGCTACGTTACTGCCCCAACGGCGGCGGAAGACACCTGGCGGGCGTACTTCGCCATCACGCCGCGGGTGAAGCGCGGCGCCGGAGGAGTCCAGGCTGCCATGCGTTGCTTGATCTCGGCGTCGCTGAGATCCACCGAGAGGCGCCGCGAGGGAATATCGAATTCCACGATGTCGCCGGTACGAAGCGCGGCGATCGGTCCGCCACAAGCGGCTTCAGGCGCGACGTGTCCCGCCATTAATCCGTGGGTAGCGCCGGAGAAGCGTCCGTCGGTGAGCAGGGCAACCGATTCGCCGAGGCCGGCGCCGACCAGCGCGGCGGTGACGGCGAGCATCTCGCGCATGCCGGGGCCGCCGCGTGGTCCTTCGTAGCGGATGACTACCACGTCGCCTGCCTTGATCCGCCCCTGCTGCAGGGCGGCGAAGGCGGTCTCTTCGCTGTCGAAGACCTGCGCCGGGCCGCGATACGATTTCGTTTCATGCCCGGCGGTTTTGACCACGCAGCCTTCGGGGGCCAGATTTCCCTTCAGGATGACCAGCCCGCCGCTCGCGCGCAGCGGCTTGGACACGGGCCGCACGACCTGTTGTCCCAGTTGCTCTTTGGCCTGGGCGGCTTCTTCCGCGACGCTTCTACCGCTAACCGTGGGGCGATCCGAATGAAGCACACCGACTTCGCGCAGGCGGCTGGCGAGCAGGCGCACACCGCCGGCTTCGTAGAGATCGGTGGCGACGAAACGGCCGCCGGGTTTCAGGTCGGCGAGCAGAGGGACAAGCGCGCTGATGCGATCGAAATCGTCGATGTCAAGCGCGACCCCGGCTTCCTGAGCAATGGCGAGCAGATGCAAAACGGCGTTGGTGGATCCGCCGCTGGCAGCCACGCTGGCAATCGCGTCTTCCAAAGCCGCGCGGGTGATGATCTGGCTCGGCTTGAGGTCCTGGCGAACCAGTTGCATGACCAGCTCGCCGGCATGATGCGCCGACGCGTCCTTGTCGGGATGGCCGGCGGGGACGCTGGACTCGCCCATGGGAGCGATGCCGAGCATCTCGATGACCAGCGCCATGGTGTTGGCGGTGAACTGGCCGCCGCAGGCGCCCGCGCCGGGACAGGCGCTGTTCTCCAGGGCGCAGAGCTCGGCTTCGCTCATGGCGCCGCGGGCATGCGCGCCCACCGCTTCGAAAACGTCCTGGATGGTGACATCGTGGCCGCGATAACTTCCGGGGCTGATGGAGCCGCCGTAGAGCACAAGCCCGGGGACATCGACGCGCAGCAGGGCCATTACGGCGGCGGGGATGGTCTTGTCGCAGCCGACGAGCACGACGAGCCCGTCGAAAAGATTGCCGCGCGCGACCAGCTCGATGGAGTCGGCGATCACTTCGCGGCTGACCAGCGAGGCGCGCATGCCTTCCGTGCCCATGGTGATTCCGTCGGAGATGGAGACGGTGTTGAACTCCATGGGGGTGCCGCCGGCGGCATAGATGCCGGCCTTGACCTGTGCCGCGAGATGGCGCAGGTGGAAGTTGCAGGGCCCGACCTCGATCCAAGTGTTGGCCACGCCGATGATGGGGCGGCGCAGCTTGTCGTCATCGAAGCCGACCGCCTTCAGCATGGCGCGGGCGGGCGCGCGGCTGGGTCCGTCGGTGATCGCCGAACTGTGGCGCTTGAGCACGACGTCAAGGTTGGCCGCGCTGTGTCCCTTGTCTAGAGGTCCGTTCTTCACTGGCCTGGCGCCTCGCAAAAAATGTCGATAAAGCTAAAAAGGCCATCATCTCTTCCGGATGATGGCCGCGCTGCTTCGAAAATCGCGCTGGCTACATCATCCGCTGCGTACGCTCCCCGCAAGGAGGAGCGCTCTAATGAGGAGCAGAGGTACCCCGGCGGTCGCGACCGGGGATGCCGCGGTCACAACCGACGCCAGCGGACTTGAATTTCTTGCGCCACTCATGCCGGGGTCCCCAGGAAACGAATGCTAATTCATGCCGAGAGGGGAAGTATAAGTCAATCCATGAAATTCTTCGATTAATATAAGCGATTGTTATTATCGATATTTTTGCTTGATGAGCGGAGCCGGTCAACCCTGCATAGCTTTGGTCTTACTGCGCAAGCGGGTGCGGCTCTGGATGAGCTCGACAAAGGCGGTGGCGGCGCGCGGCAGGGTGCGATCGGCGCGGTAGACGAGCCCGAGTTCGCGCCACAAGTCGACGTCCTCCAGTTCGAGCAGCTTGACTTCCCCGGAGCGCACTTCCGGGGCGGCGAAGCTGGCGCTGATGATGGAGACGCCAATCCCGGCGGCGACGAAGCCCTTGATCATGCCCACGCTGGGCAGTTCCATCACCACGCGCATGGTGGCCTGGTAGGGGCGGAAGATTTTATCCAGCACTTGCCGCGTGAAGCCGGTCTTGGGAAAGATGAGGCCCTGCTCGGCGAGCTTGGCGATGGGGACGGAGTCGAGCTTCGCCAGCGGACTGTCCGCACTGACCATCAGCATGAGGCGATCGCGGTAGATCAGTTGCACCTTGAGGCTGGGCGATTTCACCGGCAGCGTGACGATGCCGACATCAAGGGAGCCTTCTTCCACGCGCTCTAAAATCTTGCGGCTGAAGTTGCGGTAAATGTTGATTTGCACCGAGGGGTACAGGCGCGAGTACTCGGCGAAGACGTCGGGCAGCACGTAAAGGCAGGTGGCCTCGTTGGCGCCGATGGCGAGGATGCCGCGCGGGGTCGCGCCCTGGTCGGCAACGGCGCGCAAGGACTCGTCACGCAGGACCAGCATCTGCTTGGCGTAGTCGAACAGGACGCTGCCGGCAGGGGTGAGGCGGACCGATTTGCCGGCGCGATCGAGCAGCTTCTCGCCGTATTCGATCTCGAGTTGACGGATCTGCGCGCTGACCGCCGACTGCGACCGGAACACCTTCTGCCCGGCGCGCGAGAAGTTACCGAGCTTGGCGACTTCCATGAAGGTGATCAGTTGACGCTGATGGCCGCGCCGGCTGCCAGGGGATTGTTCCACAAAGCGATCATTGAAAGCGGATCGATCCGCCGCATGGGTTCGACTCTTTCCGAACTGAAGACGAGCCGGCGCATAGCCGAGTTAACGCTGCAAT
>JAIQFM010000330.1 GCA_020073285.1 Terriglobia bacterium
TGAGGTTCCGTTTGGCACGGAACTGTCGACGCTAAAGAACAAGCAGGCGAGCATCGCCCAGACCATCGAACCGAATGTCTCACAGGTTGAGGTGCAGGGGGGAGTGGTCGCTTTCTCGTATCCAGACGCGTACGGGCCGTTGGCATTCACTGGCGTCATGACATCAAAGAAGCTGATTGACGAGAACCCACAGCTCGTCCAAAAGTTTGTGACTGCATATGAGCAATCGTTGCAGTTCATCCAGTCCGATTACGAGGGGACGCTGGCGATTGCGCAAAAGAGACTGCCAAATCTCCCGCCCGAGGTCGTCCGCGCCGCACTGAAAAGGCTCATCGATTCCGGCTGTATCCCGAAACACGCTGCGATCGATGCAAGTTCCTGGCAGAAGCTTCTGCAAATCCGAGTGGATGTCGGCGATTTGAGGAGCATGCCCCAGAAGACGCTTTTCGATAACAGCTTCGCGAATCGTTCCGGGAGGTAAATCTCTACTGTGGGAAAGACAAAGTTGATTTACGCAGTAGAAATGCTCCACTACCTCCCTCTGTTCATAGCGCACGAGCGGGAGCTGCGTGATGTGTTGGACATTGAGCTCGCCCCTCCGCCATACGGCGATCAATCAGCTATACGGAGCCTTACGTCAACGGCAACCAAGGATGAAGATATCCATTTCTGCGTTTGTGATCCGATGATGGTCAGTCTCAGAAGTGCCCATGCCGCTGTGGGAGCAGATGAGCCACTTGCTATTGCACAACTGGTCGGGAAGGTGCCGTTTTGGGCTGTCAATCATTCAGAACCGGTGTTCAATACTGAGAACGACTTTGAAAGATTCAATCAGATTTTCGCTTATCCGGCACCAAACACCGGCCACATCTTCGGAAAGTTGGTATATAGCCGTTTCGAGACGGCGCGCGGAGGAAGTCTCAATTTCAGGGAAAAGCCGATTGGCGCTGATCTCGACCTTTATCTGAATGGGGCGGCTCAAACGGTTGTTATTGAAGCTGACATGCTCAAAATCCGTAAGTTTACTGAGGCGACCGGGAACCAGATTGTCTACAGCTTTGCACGGAATCGCAATTACAAGCATTTCTGTTTCACCGCAGTTCTCACTCACAGGGCATGGTTTAGCACAGACAAAGGTCGCGACGAGGCTCGGAGTCTCGTGAGCGCGCTAGTACGTGCCACCGACCTCATTTACACATATCCGGATCTGGCAAAGACTTATGCATTGTCGCGATTTCGGAAAGACTACACGGACGACATCATTGATGGGGCGCTCGACGCCCTCTGCAAAGACGGCATTTTCTCGCGGTCTCCCGTGATAGAACTCGCCGGCTGGCATAAGAGCGGGCAGCTGCGTCGGAAGATGGAAAGCGGGTTCGCGTTTCCGTCTTCCCGTCGATATGTCGACAATCGCGTCGCTAGAAAAGAATTTACAGCGCACGTAAAGCATAAAGCGGCCGACGGCGAATACGTGATAACGAATTTGTCGGCTCTCACAAGCCCTTTGCGAGGTGTTGCTGTCACTACATTGGGTTTCGTTGCCCTCTACCTACTGCCGTTCTTCTTTTCGGTTGTGCGGCAACATTTCCGCTCTGCCCTATCAAGCAATTCGATGTTCGAGCACGCCCTATCTACCACGGGTGTTCTCCTGCTATATGTTTTTGGGGCGCGAATCTTTCACTCGTTCGAGCTTGATCCCGCAAAGTGGCTGGAGTGGAGATACTCGATGTTCCTCCCCTATGCTCTGGAAGAAGTGAAGATTGTCACGAAAATAGTCGAAGAGTTGAGTCGTCAGTGATCGAGGTCAAAGCGATACACAAGTCGTTCCGCAGGATACCCGTGCCGTTGCACGTGCTGGGAGACGTGTCGTTTCGCTGCGAGACGGGCCAGATCACGTCGGTCGTAGGTCCCAGCGGTTGCGGAAAGAGTACGCTATTGAATATCGTCTCGGGTCTGGATGAGCCCGATGCCGGCGCGATCGAAGTGGATCGAGGGTCGCGGTTGGCATACCTGATGCAGGATGCACTGTTGCTGCCCTGGCGAACGTTGGCCGAAAACTCCCTACTGGGGGCAGAAGTTAGAAACGGGAGGAATGCAGAAGATCACGCGGTGGTCGAAAAGTACTTCTCCGCGTTTGATCTAAATGGTGCGATGGAGTTCTATCCAGATACATCTTCTGGGGGCATGAAGCAACGAACGGCGTTAATCAGGACGTTGGTTATCCATCCAACGACGCTACTATTGGATGAACCCTTTGCCAGTTTGGACTTTGACGTCAAGCTCAGAGTCCAGCAACACCTTATTCGTTACCACGAGAAGGAGAATGCCACGACGTTAATCGTAACCCATGATATCGATGATGCGATCGCAATGTCGGAGAGGGTTGTCGTCCTCTCCGGACGACCTGCAAGTGTGAAGGTAGTTATTGATGTTGATCTGGCGCTCGGAAAGCGTGACCCAGTTGGTGCACGCAAGTCGGCCCGCTTCAGTGAATATTTCGCGCGCGTTTGGGATGAAATTAAATATCTTGACGATGAGGGCCAAACATCTGCGACTCATTAACTTATATCGCCTCCTGCCTCTCGTGGCACTCGTGATCGTTTGGGAGCTAGTGACCAGAGGCGATGCGCAGGCCGCTTTCTTTTTCGGAACTCCCGGCAAGGTTGCGAGTTACCTCGCGAGCAAGACGCTCGACGGTTCGTTGCCGCGGGACATCGGCGTGACATTTACAGAGGCAACCTTGGGCTTTGTTCTCGGTAATGTCGTGGGTACCGCGAATCGGGTTGGGCTTGTGGTACTCGAAGCTCGCATTTGTAATGGCAAGACCTTATGTAATCGGTTTGGGATCTGCACCGATTTTTGCCTTCGCGCCGCTGTTGATTATCTGGTTCGGCACTGGGATGTTTTCGAAAGTGATGGTCGCCGCACTTTCGACTGTCTTCGTCGCCTTAATGCAGTCATACACTGGCGCGTCCGAAGTCAGCAACGACTATCTTCGCCTCATGCGAACATTCGGTGCGACTCAGGGCCAGACGTTTCGGAAGGTCGTCGCTCCATCCTCGATTGTGTGGGTACTGTCAGCTTTTAGGCTTAATGTCGGCTTTGCCATTCTCGGCGCTTTCATCGGCGAGTTCATATCGTCCAGCTCGGGGCTTGGGCACTTAATATTAGTGGCCAGTGGGCTGTTCGACATCTCACTGATGCTTTGCGGCGTTGTTCTCCTGAGCGGTCTGGCGTTTGTTCTGTACTTCTTGGTCGGGCAATTGGAGCCGCGCCTGAAGCGGTTTGTGGTGGCACATCTATGAACCTCAATATCTCGCCAATTCTTCTGCCGTCGATCAAATTGACGTATCGCGAGTTCCTGAGTACGCAGGCTGGCGGTGACTCGTTCATGCGTTTCAGGCGTGCCCTCTATACCGAGAGCGATTCGCTTGTGCAGGTGTTGAATAGCTGCGTGCTGCAGGGGCTGCCGATGGTGAGGAAGGATGTCTTGAGAGTCTGCGATATAGGCGGCGCAGACGGAACTCGCGTCCGCTCGATTCTCAGGTTCTTACATGCGAAGTTCGGGATTCGATTTGCTCTCGACTTCGTGGAACAATCGACTTACCTAATGGGCGCGCTTTCCGAGTGCGACATCAGTGGATTTACGCAGACGCAGAGATTTGAGATGCTTTTTGAGGACGCGACCCTTCGTGGCCCTTATGATCTCGTCCTTCTGATTCATAGTATTTTCGCTTTTGAAAATGGCCCGACGGTCGACAAGGTCCTTTCACTGGCCGCAGGCGATAGCACCATTGTCGCTGTCTCGAACTCGCAGGAAAGCCTACTCGCGCAATTGAAGAAGGTCCTGGATTCAGGATATCAGGATGCGAGGTTTGAGCTCCCCGATCTTCTGCGAGTGCTGGACCAGCGCGGCGTCCGCTATCGCCAGATTCCATTCACAACAAAGTGGGCGGTACCTAACGCTGATTTGGAAGAGCACATTTCATTGTTGTACGACTGGTTGGCGCTCGGCCGCCAAGACGACTTGGGCGATGAGAAGAAGTCCGAATTCCGGGATGTGCTTCAACGAAACGCGATCAAGGCCGGTGAACGATTGATGTTCTCAGAAGACGAAGTTGCGGTTGTGATTTCGGGTGTACTCGATCGCTAGCCTTCGGTCGGTTGCCAGGGGTGGGCCAATATCATCCAGTTCGCTGGGAAGAAGTAAGAGTACCGAGGGCCCTTAAAAGGGCATCTCAGCAGTTGGCACGGTGGGCTGTTTCGTGGCCGCCAGCGGAGCTGGGCACATCGGCCCGATCCAACTTGCGGACCGAGCCGATCTGCCCAGAAGTGCGGCACCGGATGCTGTCCTTGCCAGGCGTAGGTTGATAACCAGCTTAATATCAGCAAGTTAGTCGGATGTATCATTTCCTCGGTAGTTATTGATATCTACCGAGGTTTTGTTACACTAACGCCATGCCGCATACCAAGACTGAGAAGCTGGCGGAACTTCTCCAGCGTCAACACATCATCCGGCCTCGCGACCTGGCGCGCGCGCGCATTCCACGGAATTACCTGATGCGGCTGGTACAGCGTGGGCAACTGCAGAAACTCGCGCGCGGAACGTACACCGCTTCAACGCTACCCGCTTCGGAGTACATCAGCCTGCTCGAAGTCAGCCGCAAGCTTCCCAAGGGCGTGATTTGTCTGCTGTCTGCGCTCCGCTTTCATGAGATCGGGACTCAGCTCCCAAGCGAAGTTTGGATTGCGATCGACGTGAAAGCTTGGACACCGCGAATCAGCTCGCCGGCAGTTCGCATCGTGCGCTTTTCCGGCACTGCGCTGCACTTTGGCGTACAGGAGCGGCAGGTGCAGGGGGGAAAGGTCCGCGTATTCAGCCCCGCGAAAACCGTTGCCGACTGCTTCAAATACCGTCACAAGATCGGCATGGATGTAGCTCTCGAAGCGCTGCGAGAGGCCTACAAACGAAAGAAGGCTTCGATGGATGAGCTTTTCGAGGCGGCAAAGGCCTGCCGCGTTGCGAACGTCATGAAGCCGTACCTGGAGTCGCTGCGTTGACCAAACCGATCGTCAACATGGCGGCTTCCGTTCGTGAACGGCTGTTGAATCTGGCACGCGAGCGCAAGGAAGATTTCGGCCTGGTGCTGACGAAGTACGGGCTGGAACGGGTCCTATATCGAATCTCGCGATCGAAGCACAGGGAAGAGTTCGTTCTCAAGGGTGCTCTGCTGTTCGAGCTGTGGACCGAGCAGCGCTACCGCCCGACGCGGGACGCGGACTTTCTTGCGCTGGGCCAGAACAGGCCAGAGCGGTTCGTCGAGATTTTCAGGGAGACTTGCGAGATAAAGGTCGAAGACGACGGGCTGCGATTCGACGCGGCAACGATCACTGCGGAGCGCATTACCGAAGACGCAGATTACGAGGGCATCCGCGTCAGGTTTGTCGGCTATCTGGAGAATGCGCGTATACCGATTCAGATCGACTTGGGTTTTGGCGACGTGATCACACCCGCCCCGGTAGAAACCGAACTCTCGTCGTTGCTCGACGGGCCGAAGGCGAAGCTGCTGACGTACCCGCGGGAGAGCGTCGTGGCTGAGAAATTCGAGGCCATGGTCAGCTTGGGTCTGGCTAACAGCCGGATGAAAGATTTCCACGACGTGCGAAGCCTCGGCCACGACTTCGCGTTCGAGGGTGGCTCCCTATCGGACGCTATCAAGAAGACGCTTGCACGTCGCGAAACGGCCTTGCCGGCGGGAATACCATTGGTATTCACCGCGGAATTCTTCAACGATGCGGACAAGAAGAAACAGTGGGCGGCATTTTGCAACAAGAATCGCAACTACGTCCCTGAAATCTCGCTGGAACAGGTGTGCGGCGAAATCTCATCGTTCCTGCTTCCGCTTGTGAATGGTCTGAACGGCAAGGGCCCGGTGCCAAAGAAGTGGGAGCGAGGCGCTTGGTCGAAATGAGGGCTGCTGTTCCGTTGGTTCTCCCGATCAAAAGTGGAAGTTGCCGAAATGCCCTAAAAGGGCATCTCGGCGGTGGCCGCCGGCTGTTCTGACGCCGGAGTCGGTTGCGCGGGACGCTCGGCTCGATCCAACTTACGGATCGAGCCGAGATGAACTTCAGAGATGCGGCGCCGAACATTGTCTTTGCTGGTGTACATCCGGCTGCGCAGCTCGCCGTCGATCTGCACGTGCGAGCCCTTCGCCAGCGTCTTGGCGAAATCGCTGAGTTTGCCCCAGGCGACGATGCGATGCCATTCGGTGCGGGAGACGCGCTTGCCCGACTGTTTGTCGAGCCAGGATCGTTTCGTTGCGACTGATAGCACGGCGACAGCGCGGTTGTTCTTGGTAGTGCGGACTTGCGCGTCCGTTCCGGTGAAGCCGATCAAGCTGATTCTGTTTTGAAACATTTTGAATTCCTCCGTTTTATGTCCCAGT
>JAIQFM010000021.1 GCA_020073285.1 Terriglobia bacterium
AAGGATGCCGTTGGAATCTCGCAGGGGCGCAGTGCTGGAATGAAAGATCTTGCCGAGGCGCTTTTCCTCGACGTCTCCACTCTGGGCTGTGCCACCGTTGATTAGTAGTTGGTGCGGGCAGGAGGGAAGTGGCTCGGATCTTCCATGAACGACCTCATGACAAGGGCGCCCCAGCATCTCCGGCACGCCGACGCCGAGGATGCTAGCAGCCGCCTCATTGGCGCGTCGTATGCGACAGTCCTCGTCCAACACTAGTACAGGGTCGGGAACCGTGTTAAACACCTGCTCCCATTCTCGGTTCGCTTGCTGGAGCTGTTCCCACAGTTTGGCGGCGGCACCGCGGGCGGCTTTCTCCAGCAATGCCTGGTGAATCGCCGTGGGAAGATCTTCGAGATGGGTTTTCAGAACGTAGTGAGAAGCACCGCGCTTAATATATTCCACCGCAGCTTCATCGCCCAATGTCGCAGTCACCACGATGAAGGGAATGTCCTTGCCCAAGCGCTGGACCAACTGCAAGGCTTCCAGGCCGACCCAGGCGCCCAGGTCGTGGTCGGAGAGGATTACGTCGTAGTCGGAGGTCCGGAGGTGCCGTTCGAGACTCGTGGGCTGGTCAACGACGTGATACGCAGCTACCGAACAGCATCGCTGCAGGACAACTCTCATCCTGTCTGCATCGGTAGGGTCGTCTTCGACAACAAGCAGTCGGAGCGGAGCTGCAGGTCGAAAATCCGTCCGGGTTGGATCGTGTTGCGTCGCTTCCATCTGATGGTCTTTTCGGAATGCCACCGGAGGTGGCGGTGATTTAGAACAAATGCATCGGAGGGCCCTCGTGATTCCCGGAGAGAGCTGAGGAGCGCCCAGATTCCGCAGTTTTGCATTTTAATATGAGCGACGCGCCCGCGACCTTATTCACAACGAATAATTCAACAGTCGTCCCCTAAATCATCGGAGAAATCTCCGATTGTACGACGGGTGACGACTTATCTCTGTGGCCGAAGATACGGCGGTATATGGGGCACTGGACGTACCGAGTCGATCGAACCCCCGACAAAGCCAGCGTGCACGGCCGGTTTTAGCTTAGTGGGCTAGTTTCTGCGCGCGGGTCGGGGAATGCTCCGCCGTAGCCCATACGATGTTCTGTGCGATCAGGCGCAGAGGCACCAATCTTTCCAGAATCCCCAGTTCGGCACACGATTTCGGCATTCCATAAACGGCGCAAGAAGATTCGTCCTGTCCCAGGGTCCAGCCGCCGCGTCTGTGGATGGCGGTCATTCCGTCGCAACCGTCGGAACCCATTCCGGTCATGATGACTCCCATAGCACTCGCACCAAAAACTTCCGCCACGGATCTCATCATCACGTCCACCGACGGCATATGCAAAGTGCCGACGGGTGTTTTCGCCAGGCGCACTGCGCACGTAGAAAAGCTGCGTCGATAGATGGTGAGGTGCCAGCCGGCAGGAGCGATCAGCACACCCCCAGGTTCCACGCGGTCGTCCTGCGCGGCTTCCCGTACCGATAGTTTGCATAATCCGTCCAGTCGGCGCGCAAAAGGGCCCGTGAATCCGATCGGCATGTGTTGTACGACGACGACGCCTACCGGCAGATCCCCCGGCAATAACGGAAGCAAGTGTTGAAGGGCCTTCGGACCTCCGGTCGAAGTTCCGATTGCAACAATGGCGGCGCGAGGACGGCCGGAGAGCGGGGCGATGTCTGGCGGGGGAAGCGGCGCGGTGGGGCGCGCGGCGCGTGTGACGCCGGGCATGTGCGCAGCGGCCCGAATCTGATCGATGAGTAATTGGCGGATCTTCACAATGTCGAGGCAAGCATACGATAGCTGCTTGGGAATGCAGTCAAATGCCCCGAGATCCAGCGCATTCAGAGTCGCCTCGGCACCCTCTTGGGTGAGGGAGCTGACGATGATCACCGGCCGCGGAGCCTTTTGCATGATCTGCCGCAGGGCTTCGAGCCCCCCTAGACGCGGCATCTCAACGTCGAGAGTTACCACCTCGGGCTGAACGGCGAGGACTTTTTCCACCGCTTCAATCCCGTCTCGAGCCGTGGCGACGACCTTGATTCCCGGATCAGATTCAATCATGCGCGTCAGAGCAGTTCGCATGAACGCGCTGTCGTCGGCGACTAGAACCGTGATGGGGCGATCTCGGAACATAGGGCTACACTCGGAACAGCGATGCGACGACCTCCCGAACTTCGCCAAAATGCGATTCCAGTTCGAACCCGAGCCGTGCCAGATCGAACGTCTGCATCTGCGGATATCGCTCGAGAAGAATGGACCACGCCGGCTCGTCCAGGATATCCAGTTGCATGGCGTAGACGGGTGCGTAAGTAATCCCGCCGATAAAACAGAGCTTGTCGGCAAGGTTGACGATCGCGGTCAAGTCGGCATGATCCAACTCGCGCTCGGGCTGGTGGTGATGAAGAATGACGTCCTGGACATCGGGTGGCAGAGACCACTCTTGAGCGAGCACCCAACCGGTCTCGCAGTGCGTGAAGCCCATGATCTCCCGTTCGGCGACTTCAATTGGGACGCCGCGCTCACCGCTGAACGCCAGGCTTCGCTGGAGCTCTTCCGGGAAATAAATAACGTTAACAATCTGACCGATGTCATGCAATAGACCAGCCAGATACGCTTTGTCAGCGTCGGGGAAGCCGATCTGCTTCGCTAGATGCCGGCTGGAAAGGGCGCAAGCGAGCGAGTGCTCCCAGAAAACCGTTGCCGGCATGCCGTTGGCAAACTTCGGCATCGCGTTCATCAGGCACGACGAGACGAGTACATCTCGCAGGCGAACGACTCCAAGCAGCAGGACGGCAGCGCGAATGCCGCTCACGCGCCCGGCTTGCCCAAACAGCGGCGAGTTCGCCAAATGCAGGCATTTGGCGACCATCGATTCTTCCGACGAGATCAGTTCGACGACCTTGTCCAGTTTGACCTGGTCCGGAGGACGGTCGAGCTCCTTGAGCAGCGTGCGCAGAATGGACGCGACGCTCGGGATCTTGTCCAAACGACTGATCTTTTGCCGCAACTCGTCGAACGTGAGTTTGTCACTCTTCATTTCACGAGACCATTTCGTGTTGGCTTATGGTACCCGGTACTGCCCGGAAAATGAACCAGACGAAAGTCGTCGTTGACGCCAAACAAGGACTCCGAATAGCCCAGGAAAAAATATCCACCGGGATTGACGTTGTTGAGGAAGTGCTGAATGACGCGTCTCTTGGAAGCGCCATCGAAGTAGATGAGGACGTTGCAGCAGAAAATGACGTCGATGGCCTTCATGAACACCATCTTGCTGTCGTCGAGCAGATTGAGCTGCCGAAAGGTTACTTTCGCCTTGACTTCGTCGCAGAGCTGGAATTGATCGCCGAGGGGCGTGAAATATTTCTGGAGAATCGCCGGACTAACATTCCGGAGCGCGTACTGGCCATAGACCCCCGCCTGGGCGCGCGCAAGGGAACGGTCGTTGAGGTCGGTGGCGATCACCTCAGTCTTGCAATTCTTCAGCATGCCCAAGGATTCTTCGAGGAGCAGGATCGCCAGGGTGTAGGGCTCTTCGCCAGTGGAGCAACCTGCACTCCAAATGCGCAAATTACGAAACGGGAGGATCTTCTTCGCTTCGAGGAGGCAAGGAAGAACGACGCGGCGTACCGCCTCGATCTGCGGCTGGTTGCGAAAAAAGCAGGTCTCTCCGACCGTGATCTCGTTGAGCAATTGACGGAGCTCGAGTTCGCGGTCGGGATGCGCGGTCAGCCGTTCCAGATAGCCTCTCAGCGATGGGACCCCAACCGCTTTCATGCGCCGGGAGCAGCGCTCTTGGAGAAAATTCAGCCGGTTGTCAGGCTGGAAGATGCCCGCCACCCGATACACAAGATCGCGGATCCGTACCAGAGCGGAGCCGGCCGAGGATTCCATCGGCGACGAAATGAGGTGCATCAGGGTGCGACCTCAGGCAACGGGTTCTCGGTCCCGAGGGCCATGGTCACCAGCCCCGCGGGATCGACGATGAGGCGCACGCGACCGTCGCCGGTGATGGATGCGCCCGCTATGCCGGCGACGTGTCCGAGGTAAGAGCCCAAGGGTTTGACCACCGTCTGCTCCTGGCCGAGAAGATGATCCACGAGCACGGCCATGCGTTCGCCGGCAACGTTAATAACCACGACACGTTCCCCGCCCGCAGCGGCGCGCTCCGCAACATGAAGAACGCGGCCGAGCCGGCAAACCGGAAGAACGCCATTTCTCAGCCGGATGACTTCGCGCCCATGCAGGTAGTGGAGATCCTGCTTTTCGGTGCGCAGAGTCTCGCAGACGGATTGCAGCGGCAGGGCCATTTCCTCGTCGGCAACATTGACGAGCAGGACGGACATGATCGCCAGGGTCAGGGGGAGCTTGAGCGTGAAGGTGGAGCCCTTGCCGACCGCGCTATCGATCTGCACTGTCCCGTTCATCTTCTTCAAGTTCGTGCGCACCACGTCCATCCCCACGCCGCGGCCGGAGAGTTCGGTCGCCTGTTCCGCCGTCGAGAAGCCGGGGAGGAATATCAAGTCGACGATTTCCCGTACGGATAGCGATTTCAGGCGTTCGGGCGTGACCAGTCCCTTTTGCAGAGCTTTGTCGGCGATGCGCTGCGGATCGATGCCCTTGCCGTCATCCGATACCCGCACGATGATGTGATCGCCTTGTTGGAAAGCCTCCATGGCAATGGTGCCTTCCCGAGGTTTGCCGGCTGCCTCTCGCTCCGCGGGCGACTCAATCCCGTGGTCCAGAGCGTTCCGCACCAAGTGCACGAGCGGATCCGCGATCTGCTCGACGACGGTCTTGTCCAGTTCGGTTTCCGCTCCGCGCTGAACCAACCGCACTTCTTTCTTGAGATTCTGACCGACGTCGCGCACCAGACGAGTGAATTTACGAAACACGTTGTCGATGGGCACCATTCGCGTCTTCAGGCTTGCCACCTGCATTTCATCCGTGACAAACGTAAGGCGGCCGACGGCATTGCTGAGCGCGGAATCAAAATCCTCCGTGCCGATTTGTCCCTCGGTCCAGCTACGATGCAACTGCGACAGCCTGTTCCGCTCCAGAATCAATTCGCCGACCAAATTGACCAGGTGATCGAGCTTGGCAACATCGACCCGCATCAACTGGGTCGCATCGTGCTTATTGGTCGAACTCGACTGTTCGTCGACGGCGGTTTGGATCTGCTCGGGTGTGGCCAGTCCCTTGTTGACCAGGAGGTCGCCAAGACGGGTCTGCTGAGCGGCCGCTTCGCGCAACGACCCGGCTAACTCGGTTGGCCCGACCACGTGCTGCTGCACTAGGATCGACCCCAGTCGTGGGGCTCCGTCCGCCGGCGTGCGTACCGCCCGAAGCGTCTGCAGCAGGGGCGCGATATCGTATTGACGTTCAGTTCTTGCCGCGACGTCCTCGATCATCCGCCTAAGCTGATCGGCGGAGGCGAGAAGGACATCGATGACGTGGCGGGCGGCGGTGAACTCACCTTTCCGCAACCCGTTGAGAACGTCTTCGGCGGCATGAGCCAGTTCCACCAATTGCGGGAAGTTTAGAAAACTGGCGGTGCCCTTGATGGAGTGAACCGCGCGAAAAACCCGATCCAGAATCTCAGCCGCATCCGGTGTCTGTTCCAGAGCGAGCAGGTCCTCGTCGACGCACTGGAGACCCTCCCTGGATTCGGTGACAAACTCCTCGATCAGTTGCGGATCGTTGGCAAGATCGTCGCTCATGAGATCCTCAGGCCTTCGCCATTTGTGAGCAAGTGATCTCCTCCGACTCGCTCAAGAGGCGGTCGACATCGAGCAGCAGCAAGAGCCGGCTGTCGAGCTTTCCAACGCCGGAGATGTAGTCCCGCTCGACCTTGCCCATACGCGGTGGAGGCTCCACGGTGTCATTGGAAATGCGCAACACTTCAGAGACAGAATCGACGATGAACCCTAAGATGTTTCCTTGGATCTCTACCACGATAATCCGCGTCGACTTGTCATGGGCAGACCGTTCGAGCCCGAACCAAGAGCGGAGGCTGATAACGGGAATCACCTTTCCCCGCAGGTTGATGACTCCCTCGACAAAGGCGGGCATGTTGGGTACGCGCGTGAGGTTTTGTACCCGAATGATCTCGTGTACCCGCAATATCTCCAGGCCAAACTCTTCCGTGCCTACGCGGAAGCTGACCAATTGCAGCTCGGACCCACCCTGTGCTGAAGAGAGCGATGCGGGTTGAATGTTCGACGCGGTGCTCTGAATGGTTTCCATGTTTTTCTCCTGTTACGCGCGGCCCAACCAGGTTGTCCCCAGGTGCGGCCGGGCCGCTATGACGATGGCAGAGCGGGGGCTGCCGGTCCCGATCTACTGAACTAGCGACGCCTGCTCCGCTTCGTAGCCCTTCACCAACCCGTGGCCGTTTGCCTTGCCGGCGGGGCGGCGGAGGGCGGTTCGAGCCCGAGCAGGGTGGACATTCGTCATCGCGCTGCCGCTTGCCGCTCGACGCTGGTCGGCTTCGAAGCGGAACCGGCCCACCAGATTCTGAAGGTCAAGCGCCAGATTGGAGAGATCCTGGCACGCCTTGGCAGCTTGCTGGGCTCCCGCGGCCGATTCCGCCGTGATCTTCGCGATCTGCTCGACGTTGCTATTGACCTGCTCGGTCGCGCTGGACTGCTCCGTAGCCGCGGTGGCGATATGGGTGATCATCTCCCCCACGCGTTCCGACATGTTGATAATCTGCTGCAGCGATCCGCCAGCCTTCTCGGTCACCTGGACGCCGAGTTCCACGCGCTTGGTCCCGGCGTGCATGTCTTCAACTGCCTTGTGAGTTTCGTCCTGCACCTGCGAGATCATCTGCGCGATCTCTTTGGTGGCCTTGGTGGTGCGCTCGGCCAGCTTACGGACTTCGTCGGCAACCACGGCGAAGCCGCGTCCCTGTTCGCCGGCGCGGGCTGCCTCGATAGCGGCGTTGAGCGCCAGGAGATTGGTTTGATCGGCGATGTCGTCGATCACGCCGATGATTTTTCCAATCTGATCGGAACTCTTGCCCAGTGCCTCGATCTTCTTCGCGGTCTGGCCCACCGAATCCGCGATAGCTTTCATATTAACCAGGGTCTCGTCGACGATCTTGCCGCCTTCGCGCGCGGTCTCCGCTGCCTGCTTGGCTGCGTCCTGCGCCTTGGTAGAGTTATCCGATACCTCGGTAACTGTGGAAGCCATCTCCTGCATGGCGGTGGCCACCTGGTTAGTCTGGTCTTTCTGGGTGTCGGCGCCGGCGGCGGTCTGCGAGGCGCCGGAAGACATCTCTTCGCTGGCGGTAGCGATTTGCTCCGCATTGGAGGCCACGCTTGCCATGACCTGATGCAGCTTGTCCATGAACAGATCGAACCACCGCGCAAGCTCGCCGATTTCGTCTTCGGACCGTATATTCAGGCGTTTCGTCAGATCGCCCTCCCCCTCGGCAATGTCCTTCACCATGTCGATAACGCGTCGGAGCGATTTGGAGATGTTGGCAACCAGCAGAGTGCCGTAGGCAAGCAGGACAACGATGGCGATCACGACGATACCGTAGACGGTAAATTCGAGTTTGGAAACACGGCCCGCCTCGCGGGCCGCCGCTGCGTCAAGATCCTGGTTCGACCTCTGCTGATTGTTCATGACGGCCTGCAGAAGGGATTCAAAGGCCGGGTCGGACTTTTCGATGATCATTTGACGCGACTCGACGGCGCGCGTCAGCAAGACGGCTTCCCTGATAGCCCGGTTTACGCCCACGAGCGCGTTGAAAGACGCCTGAACGGCGCTGTCGCCGGCGACGACGGACTGGATCTTCGCCTGCGCCTCGCCGATCAGCGCGTCTTGCTGGCCGATCAGTTTTTGCATCGCGTCGGGGTCGTTCGACTGCACTAGCTTTTGGGTCAGTGCTTGGATTTGCGCGACCAAGTCCAACAGTTCAAGGGAGGCGCTCGTTCGTGCGCGATTGACCACTGCGACGTTATGCGCCGACTGCGAGGACACCCGGAGGAGATAGGACAATGCTCCGACGGCGCCCACGATGATCACGGCGGAAGCCACCAATTCCAGCATTACTCGGCGTGCGATTCCGATCTTCATCATGGCTACCTCCCTTACGAAGAGTTGGCGTGCTCAGTCAGCGGAGCTTGTCGGCCCGCATTCCGAACACAACCGATCCGATTGGTTTTCCGTGATCGAGTACCGGGAACCCTATCTGAATCATTTGCTGGCCCGTCGTGTGATCCTGGGTGAGGGGTCCCGTCCATACCTTGCCCTGCATCGGCAGGTCGTGCTTTGGCATTCCCTTATGCATCCAGAATTCTGTCTTGGCGTCGAACGCGACCTTGCCTCCGTTCGCTCCGGAAACAAACATCTTGATCACCACATCGTCCCTCTTGGCCCGCAGGAATTCAGACAGAGGAGCTTTGTAAACAGAGCGGACAAGCGGATCGAACACGTTGAGTTCGTGCCACTTTTCGTTGGTCATGGACGCCGCCTCGGGCGACGGGGTAGAGGCGTTGTAAGCCTTCACCGCATCGACGACGTGGGGATCGGCGCTGAGGGCTTCAAGCTGTTTGACTCTGGCGTCGAATTTCCCTTTCATCTCGGGCGGAACTTCCGCCACGGCTACGGCGCCCAACAGCAGAAGCGCTAAGATACTCGCAAGTGACCTGCTAGCTGACATAGACATCGTTTTTCTCTCCTTTGCGTCGCAACGCGTATTTTTTCCCAGGGTGAACATCCTGCCCATTGCCGCTCGGGTGCGGGAAATGGTGACGTGGCCCCGTAACTGAACGGCTTACGCCGTGCCTGTTATTCCACTTATCGGCAGGGTGGGCTAATTGCTTTATGTAGAAAAAGTGACCCAAATCGCAGGGGGGAGAAGAGCAGCGAAGTTTGCGCAAATCCTGCCGATAGAGAGTAGTGAGGAGCCGTGGTGCGGCTTCGGGCATTTGCCCCTTGGCAGGCCGACAATGATCCAGCTTACGCGTCTCAACAACCGGCCGTTGGTGGTCAACTCCGACCAGATCAAGTTTGTGGAGAATGCGCCCGATACCTTTCTCACCTTACTTTCGGGGGAGAAGATCGTGGTGAGAGAAACGACGGAGCAGGTCCTGGCCAAAGTCATTGAGTTTCGCCGCAAGATCCTCCAGGGACTGACCTGGAACTGCGGCAACGTTGGTGTCCCCTCCTCTTTGGAAGAGAGCGATCAGGACCGACCACCATCCGAGAAGCAGGGTAACGAAGAGGAAGAGGAATAGGAGAAGCTGGGGTGGACAAGAGCAGTTTCATCGGGCTGCTGGTGGCCATCGGCGGCATTGTCTTGGGCTTGACCTTGGAGGGCGGGAACCTGGGCCAGGTACTTCAGCCCACCGCCGCCATGATCGTCTTCGGCGGGACTCTGGGGGCAGTCATGCTCCAATTCCCGCTGCCGGTTGTGATGGAGAGCGCACGCCGTCTAGTGCACGTCTTCCTCGAGCCCAAAAGGAACGCGCGGGACATGGTCAAGGAGATGGTCGGCTTCGCCAACAAGGCGAGGAAGGAAGGAATTGTATCGCTCGACCAGGACATCAACTCGGTACAGGAACCGTTCCTAAAGAAGTCGCTCATGTTGGCCGTGGATGGGACGGAGCCGCAAGAGCTGCGGAAGATGATGGAGTTGGTTCTCGATAACCAAGCCGAGCAAGAGGAAAAGATTCCGCAACTATTCGAGTCCGCAGGCGGCTTCTCTCCGACCGTTGGGATCATCGGGGCCGTGTTGGGGTTGATCCAAGTGATGCAGCACCTGGACAAGATCGACGAGGTAGGGCGTGGGATCGCCGTGGCGTTTGTCGCCACCATCTACGGCGTTGGGATGGCGAACCTCTTCTTTCTTCCCGCCGCCGGCAAACTCAAGATCCGCATCCGGGAAGAACAAGTGTTGCGAGAAATGATGTTGGAAGGGGTGATATCAATCCTAGAAGGCATGAACCCCCGAATGCTCGAAACCAAACTTCTCGGCTTCCTGGCCGATCAGAAGGAGCCGACGGGAGAGAAAGCGGAATGAGCCGGCGAAAGAAAACCGGGGCTCACGCCAACCATGAACGCTGGTTAGTGTCCTACGCGGATTTCATAACCTTACTGTTTGCATTTTTCGTGGTTCTTTACGCTTCATCGCAGACCGACCAGCGGAAGATCGGCAAACTCGCGCTTGCCATCCAGGTCGCATTCCAGGAACTTGGAGTTTTCCAGGCCTCCACAACGCATGTACCGATGAATCAATCCGAGCCCATGCCTTTTTCCAATGCACAGCTAATCGATAACATCGACCGGTCTTCCGCACT
This sequence comes from Terriglobia bacterium, assembly GCA_020073285.1. Taxonomy (GTDB): domain Bacteria; phylum Acidobacteriota; class Terriglobia; order Terriglobales; family Acidobacteriaceae; genus JAIQGF01. Next base: position 10,344 of record JAIQFM010000021.1, read on the forward strand.
GGGAAAAATCACCCCCGGCGTTCCGCCAAGCAGTCCTGCTCTGCCCGGCTTGGAGGACCGGTTTCGGCTGAAGAAGGAACTCGAGAAGGCGCTGGCTCCGGAATTGCGCCGCAAGGAGATCGAGTTCCGGGACAGTCCCGATGGAATGATTCTCAGCCTCAACGAGATGGGTTTTTATGACCCCGGATCCGATGCCGTTCGCCACGAATCCGAGGGGGCCCTCGCTCGTGTCGCCGAAGTGCTGAGACATCGCCCGAACCGTCTCCGGATCGAGGGGCACACCGACACGGTCCCGATCCACACAGCTCGTTTTCCGTCCAACTGGGAGCTCTCGACCGCGCGGGCGTCGGGATTGGTCCGAATCTTCATCACCCGTTTTGACTTTGCTCCGGGGCGCCTTTCGGCGGCCGGATTTGCCGAATACCATCCCGTCAGTTCGAACGAGACGAACGAAGGACGCAGCCAGAACCGTCGGGTGGACATCGTGATTCTGTCGGGTCCGCCGCTGACGAAGATTGCCGGCGGCGCGCAGGCCCAGACCAGGAAGATCAGGCGCGGCGATCAATCGGATCGTCCTTCCGTGCCGAATGGCAGTTGAGTTGCATTCGATCTAAGCGAAGTACGGGCGTTCAACAGATTACGGGCGGGAACCGGCAATGTTTGCCGGGTTGTTGGGACCGAAACTGCCGAGGGGATCGATGGCGAGATCGAAGAAATACGGAACGCCTTGCACGGGAGCACGGCAGCCGGCGAGCCCGATCCCGTTTCCACATGAGGTGGGGCCAGCCAAGCGCATACTCGTAGTCCACGAAAACCTGCCTCACTTCGACCGCAGTGGATGTGACGTCCGCCTGATGCAGATTTTGCGAGCGCTGAGCGGCAAGGGACACAAGGTCATATACGTCGCACGCAGCGCGGCTGGAAAAGATACCTACGAACCGGCGCTGCGGGACCTCGGCATCGAGGTGTACAGCGGCGACGCCCAGCACATGCGGGCGATCGGCTTCGATATTCCCGTCCTGTGGAATTTCAAGGACCTAATCGGTCGTGAAAAGTTCGACGTCGCCATCCTATTTCACTGGTTTTGGAACGCAGTTTCGATTACCGAGCAGTACTTGCCGGAAATTCGGCAGGCGTCACCACGGACCCGGATCGTCGTTCTGACTGACGATCGTCATGGGGCGCGGGAAAAGCAGATGGCGCAACTGAGCGGCCACTTCTGCGACGTCGAGCGCGCCGAGGATTACTTGCAGCGCGAGGCCGAATGTTACCGTGCCGCGGATATGGTTGCCGCCATCTCGGATGAGGACGCGTGTGTAGTCCGGCGATTGGCTGCTGGTGTTCCCGTGGTGGTTGTGCCCATGACGGCCGAACTGGGTCCGATCGCTCGCAGCTTCGGTGATCGCAAGGATTTGCTCCTGCTAGCCAACTACGACAACCTAGCCAACCGCGACGGGCTCAACTGGCTGTGTACGGAAGTGTGGCCGGTCGTGCGTGGGAAACTCCCTGGCGTTCGGCTGCACCTGGCAGGAAACAACCTGCCGGGAGAGTTTGTCCGACCCGACGCGGGGATCGAGAGCCTGGGCTTCGTGGACGACCTGGCAGGAACGCTCGCTGCGCACAGGGTCTTTGTCTCCCCGGTGCGATTCGGGACGGGAATTAAGACCAAGAATCTCATGGCGCTTGCCCACGGGATCCCACTCGTCACGACATCGGTTGGTGCCGAGGGCTTGGCGTTGACGGATGGCGACCACGCGCTCATCGAGGATTCTCCGGCTGCCTTTGCGCATGCGATCGAGTGCGCGTACAAGAATGCGGTCTTGTGGCAGCGGTTGGCGACCGGCGGCCGGCTGCGCGTCAGCCAACGTTTTTCCGCCGATGCGCTGGCCAAGCAGTTGGATCAAGTGGTGCAAGGGTTGAGTAACATCCCGCCGAGCGGCGACGTTCCGGCCATGTCGGTCATGCAGGTGGAGTCGGTGGCGCCGGATGTCTTACTCCATACGCCCGCTATTGAGCGTTTCGAAAAACGCGCCTACGGTTACTTGCTGCTTGGCCAGCAATTCTTGGAGAAAGGACAGTACGAAGAGGCTCTGCGGCAGTTCCGGCATCCCTTCTGCTATGTTCGCGGCGCCATCCCGGCACACTCGTTTTTCAAGGCGCTGCTCCCCGCAATGGAACGCTGTTACCGCGAGCTTGGCGACCCTAGGAACGCGCAGCGATGCCGCGCCGAATTCGACAAGGTATTTTCGACGAGAAGATCTGTTTCACGTCGCGATTCAAGGGCTCCGGAAGTTTCCGTCATTATTCCGACTTACAACCGCGCCCAGACCCTTTTAGCGTGCCTGCATGCCCTCTCCAAACAGAGCCTGCCTTCGGATCACTTTGAAGTAATCGTAGTCGATGACGGATCCAGCGATGGCACTGAATCGGCCCTTCGGCGGTTCGAGTCCTCGTTGCGGCTGCGATACCTGCGCCAGCCGAACCAGGGCGCCGGGGCAGCGCGACGGCGCGGAGTGGAGGCCGCAACTTCTCCCTATCTGCTGCTGATGAACGACGACACGATCGCTGGGCGCCAATTGCTTCGCCAGCATCTTGACGCACACCGGGCAAGAGCGGCGAGCGACAAGGCAGCCATACTCGGCGATTTCCGCTACCCGGAGCAGGCCTCCAGACGGGCCCTGACCCATTACCTACAGTCCAGCGAGTTCTTATTTCCGCAGCGATCCATGAAACGCGGCACGGCATACCCCGCGGCCCATTTCATCACCTGCAATATCAGCATTGCGCGCGAGGCCGTCCTGCAGGCTGGTTCCTTCGACCCCGTTCTGAGGGTCGCCGAAGATACGGACCTCGGATATCGGCTGGAGAAAAATGGCTATTCCGTGTTTTACGAACCGGCCGCTGTCGCATTGCACGATCATCTTCAGTTTTCAGCCGGGGACCTGGTCAGGCGAGCCGATGGCTACGGACAGATGTACCTCTATCTGCTTCGAAAGTACCCGGAATGGTTAGAGCGACTGCCACTGGGATTTAAGTGTACATCGCTCGACGAAGCGATCATGGGGCTCAAGGATCGGCTGGAGCGCGAGAGGGCGCAAGTGCAATCCGCTGTGGACGCCATGGGCCAATACGACGAAATCGATTTTATGACATTCTCATCCCGAACGTTGGCGGGAGAGCCCGCGTCCGACTTGATCCTGAAGTTGTTTGCCTACGCGGTACCCACGATCCATTGGCACTTTCTGTTTGCGGGTCTGGTTACGGCATGGAACCACGAGACCTCTCGCAGTTGCGTGCCGGGAGCGGCCCAGTCGCACCACGGAGTCGGAGCAAACGCATGAGCAGACTTGCACTTTCGATGATCGTTCGCGATGCGCAAGACGACCTGGCGCCATGCCTCGAAAGCGTGCGTGGACTCGCGGACGAGATCGTGGTGGCGGACACCGGGTCAGTGGATAGGACCTGCGAAGTAGCACGTCGTTTTGGCGCCCGCGTCATCTCCGTTCCCTGGGAAGACGATTTCGCCAAGGCCCGCAACGCCTGTCTGGCGGAGGTCACCGCCAATTGGGTGCTGGTTCTGGACGCCGACGAACAGCTCGACTGCCATGAACACGACATGGTTCGGGCACACTTGTCCGCCGATTGCTGCGGGTACTTGGTCACAATCAGGAACTATGTCGAGAACATTCATCAGCGGCTGTGGGACCGGCCGGCGCAGGCAAACGATGGGACGCTTGCGCGCGCACGGAACTTTCCCGCTTTCGTGGAACACGAGAATGTCCGGCTCTTCCGCCGCATGCCGGAAATCAAGTTCGTTGGCCGTGTTCATGAGAGCGTCGGGCCGACCATTGTCGGCAAAGGGCGCCATCTCGAAAAATCGGCGTTCCGCGTGCACCACTTCGGATTGGTCGCCGGCGCCGAACGGCGCGCCCAAAAGAACAGGTTTTATCGGGAGCTTGGGCGCAAGAAAATCGCCGAAAGGCCAAATGACGCGCAGGCGCATTTTGAGCTCGGCTTGGTCGAGTTCGATAACTTTCATGAGGATGAGATCGCGCTGCAATGTTTCCGGCGCGCATGCGAATTGAATCCGGGCTTCGGTGTCGCATGGTTGTTTGCGGCCATCGCCAGCATCCGGCTGGAGAAGTTTGCAGCGGCCTTGGACTACGCCAAGCGCGCGCAGGCGCGCGGCTATGAAAGCGCCCTGGTGTTCGAAACCATGGGCGATGCGCATTACGGCCTGAAGGATTTTCGCCGCGCCGCACGCAGCTATCGCCAAGCGCTTCGGGCATCGGGGTCACCATCGCTCATTTCAAAACTGGGGCTCGTGGAGCTTCGTGCCGGCGACGTCGCTAAAGGTCTCCAGCGGCTGCGCGAAGCTTTGAAGAGAGACATTTCGGACGAGGGAAACCATGACCGGCTCATCGTCGCCCATGCATACCTCGGAAATCTAGGGGAGGCGGCGACCGCGGCCGAAATGAAAATGGCGGTGTCCCCATCGCCGAAGGCATTTCTTCGTGCCGCCAGCATTCGCGCGCAGCAGAAGCACTGGTTTCGAGCAAGGCAGATCGTTGAGGCCGGTTTACAGCGCTATCCGGCTGAAAATTCGCTGCTGGAGGCGGTTGCCGAGTTGCGGCGCCGGGAACTCATAGAGCCCCTTGCATTAACGGGAGACGGAATGTCGGTTATCGCGGCTAAAGATTCCGCCGGACAGGCCGATAGAACAGCTGAATAGGTTCCGCGCAACAAAGGCTGGCTGGCACGACCTGTAATCGTAGCCTCCCGGGCCAGGCGGGAACCAATGGAAAAGGAGCCTTAACATGGCACTCAGTATCCTTAACAATATTCCGTCTCTGGTTGCGCAGAACCAGCTTGCGATCACGTCGAACGGGCTGCAGCAAACACTGTTCCGCCTGGCCTCTGGATCGCGGATCAACAGCGGCGCAGATGATGCTGCCGGCTTGGCGATCGCCGATGGTCTGCACGCCAACATCACGGCCCTTTCGCAATCTGCTCGCAATGCCAACGATGGCGTTGGTACCCTGCAGGTGGCGGATGGCGCTCTTTCGCAGGTCACATCCCTGTTGAACCGCGCTGTCACGCTGGCGACCGAAGCGGCCACCGGCACGGTGAGCGCCGATCAACGCACCGCGCTGGACAACGAGTTCACCTCGATCAAGGCCGAAATCGACCGGATCGGCAGCAATACTACGTTCAACGGCACGTCGGTGTTCACCGCGTCGGCCACCTCGGTCTTCCTGAGCGACTCCGGATCGAGCAGCACGATTACGGTGACGACCGGTGTCCTGTCGAGCGGCGCCATCGGCTCTCTCGTGCCGGTCGACCTGAGCAGCGATGATCTGACCTCCGATACCACTGCCGCGGCCGCGCTTACCGACATCAATAGCGCAATTGCCCAGGTGGCGGGGTTGCGCGGCAACATGGGGGCTACCATCAACCGGTTGCAGGCTGCTTCCACGGTCATGAACAACCAGGTGCAGAACCTGACCACGGCCGAGGATGGCATCCGGGGTGCGAACATCGCGGAAGAGGTCGCCAACATGTCGCGCTTCAACATCCTGAACCAGACCGGCATTGCGGCTCTGGCGCAGGCTAACCAGTCGCAGTCGAGTGTGCTTTCGCTGCTTCGTTAACGCAGCCATGGGGAGAGGCGGAGCTCGCGGGCTCCGCCTCGTCACTTGAAGGAGGCTCATGGGATCGGTCGGATTAAACGTCAGTAGCGCGGCGCAGAGCGGCTCCGGAATCGACGTCCAAGGGATGGTCGACCAGGTTCTTTACGCTGAGCGCGCCCCCGAAAGAGATCTCCAAACACAGCAAGCACTCATTCAGTCGCAGAACAGCGCGCTCGCTGCCATCAATTCCAACCTGAAGGACCTGCAGACCAGCCTGCAATCGCTTACGGACATCAGCGGGCAATTCAACGGCAAGGCAGCATCGTCATCCAACGCCAACCTGCTCACCGCCGGGGCGACGGCCTACGCGCAGGCTGGTTCTCATACGGTGAAGGTAACCTCATTGGCCGCCACTGGAACTTCCTACACCGATCCTCTTACCGACGGTAAGACGACGTTCACAACCGGCAGCTTCGACCTTCGACTAGGGACGGGAACGCCGGTCACGATCACGGTCGACTCCACCGATAACACGCTGGATGGGATTGTATCCGCCATCAACTCGAAGGCGGTCGGTGTAACGGCGAGTGTTATTGCCGACGCGAACGGCGCCCGGTTGTCGCTGGTGGCAAATCAGAGCGGAGCCGCCGGCGACCTGACGATCACCAACGATTCCACCGGCCTGACATTCCACAAAGGCATTACCGGAGTGAATGCCGATCTAACCGTGGATGGGGTCCAGATCAGCAGTGCGAGTAACACCGTGGCCGGCGCGATCCCGGGCGTTACTCTGAGTCTAGTGAGCGCCGATCCGAACAGTTCGGTCAGCCTCAACGTCAAAGCCGACACGGACCAGGCGAATGCCGCAGTAGATGCATTCGTCAGCGCCTACAACAAGGCGATCCAGAGCGTTACCGCACAGTTCAATTACGATCCCAATAGCGGAACCGCTCCGCCGCTCTTAAGCGATTCGACGCTGCGACTGGTGCAAGAGCAGCTCATGGGAGCAGTGTCCCACACGACCTCCGGTTCCGGGGGGATCTCGTCCCTGTACAGCCTCGGCATCACGGTAAATAACGACGGTACTCTCAGCGCCGACCATGCCAAACTCGATAACGCGCTGTCGTCGCAGTATGGCGACGTACAAACTTTTCTGCAGACCGCCAGCACAGGATTCGCGCAAAACTTCAACTCGGTAATGGAAGGCTTGACCGACACCGTGAATGGTCCGTTGAATGTCGAACTGACCGGCAACAATCAACTGATCAAGGACATCACGGGCCACATAGCCGACATCGAGGCGCGGATGCAAAACCGGCAGCAGGAGCTGCTCAACGAGTACAGCACGATCGATGCCACGCTCCGGCAGTTGCCGCTGCTCGTCCAGCAAATCAATAGCCAGCTTTCGAGTATCAACTCATGAACCGGGCAGCTCAAGTTTACCGTCAACGGGCGGTCGAGACGGCCACGCCGGTCGGTCGCGTGGTGCTGCTGTACGGCACCGCCATCGCTTCCGTTCGCCGGGCGATCGATGCGATCGCGGCCGCCGATGTGGAGAAGCGAGTCTCCGAGATGAACCACGTCCTCACCGTTCTGTCGGAACTCCAGGGCACTCTCGATTTTGAGCGCGGCGGAGAGGTGGCTCGTTCCCTCGACCGGTTCTACGAAGCTATGCGGTCGCGGGCGCTGGAAGGCAGCATGTATTCCTCCACCGAGATCTTGGAGCATCTGGCGACTCAGCTTCATCAGATGCGCGAGGCATGGCAAACCGTCGATCGTGAGACCTTAGCCGCGGCCGTCAGGGCGAACGCTTCGGCCGCCGATGCGAAACGTCTTGAGGTCCGTCGATGAGCGGTGCGGCCGAAATCACCTTCGCGCATTCGAAACTAGAGGCTATTCTCGCGAAGTGGACGACGGGAGATTTGACTACGCGACGCGATTATTCCTACGACGTGGCTGCCATCGAGAAGGTGGTCGCTGACTTCCAAGGCACAGTGGCGGCTCTCCGCCAGCATCAGCAAAGCGAGGAAATTAGGACGGCACTCGCGGCGTACGCTGGCACGTTGCAGCACCTCCAGTCCGAATTGCGAAGGATTGAATCGGAGTTGCTCGCGCGCCGCGGAGACCTGCTGGCACAGCGCGAGAAGCTAAACACGATTGGAAAGTGGACCGCCAGCTATAAGACGGTGCTCTGACCGATTCCGGCGCACCTGCGCCCTGGTTGTCCCTTCGACCCAGCTACGTTCGGACTTACTTCAGGAAATCCAGAAGCGACAATTGCGAGATGCTGCTTGCCGCGGACAGGGCGGCCTGGCGGGCCAGGGTGGCCTGCTGCATCTGCACCACCGCGGCGCTCAGATCGACGCCAATAAGATCGTTCTCTCGCTGGCTCAGGTTAACTCGGTCGGTATCCAGGTACGTGTCCGTGGAATCGAGCTGCTTCAGTGCGTTGCCGTAGAACACCCGTTGAGAAGTGACCTGGTTAAATGCGCTCTGCACGCCGGCCAGGGCCGTCTTAATATCACCGTTGGACTGCAGGGCAGTGGAGAGCTGGTTCAATGCCTGGAACACATCCGCGGAAGGAGAGGAAAATATCTGGTCGCCAGGTACATTGGTGGCGATCGACTGCCCGGGTGCGATCTCGACCTGGTTAACGCCGTCATTACCCTGGAAAGCCACGCCGGACGTCTGGTTGGTATCGACCACGTATGGTTGGGTCAGGGCCTGCGTCCCTGAAAAAATGTAATTACCCTGATAAGTGGTGTTGGCCAGTGCCAGCACTTGATCGCGCACCTGAAGCACCTGGTTGGCCAGAACCTGGCGATTGGCGCTGGAGAGCGTAGCGTCTCCCCCTTGCGTTCCGTAGGAAATAGCTTGGTTCAATGCGCTGACCACCGAGTCAAGAGCCGATTGCCCGGCACTGAGGATCCCCCGCACGTCGGACACGTTGTTCTTGAAGGTATCATTTTGCTGCTGACCCGCATGCACGCCGATCACCGACGCGGTGGCCGCGGGATCGTCCGAAGGAGCGTTAACGCGCTTCCCGCTCGACAGTTCAGTCAGAGCGTCGGCTTCGCGCTGCGTGGCTTGTTGCAAGCCAAAGAGGGTGGAAGCGGTCAAGTCGGGATTGATGCGGAGCGTCATGAAACGGCGGTGCCTCCTCCCAAGTTGATGGTGACGGCGGTCAGACTGTTCAGAATGTTGACAACTTGAGCGGCGGCCTCATAGGCCCGTTGGAACTTGATCAGATTGGCCGCTTCTTCGTCCAGAGACACCCCTGAAATCGAGCTGCGCTGCTGCTGAAGTTGCTGGAGAACGAGGTTCTGAGCATCGTGCTCCGCCGACGCGCTGGAGATTTCCATGCCCATCTGTGAGACCGCGGTTGCATAGAAATCGAGGGGATTTTTCAAATTGACGATCGGCTGGGACTGAAGCTTGGCCAGGGCGACGGCGTTCCGGTTGTCTCCGGGTGTGCCGTCGCTGCTCGCTGCCACTTGGGCCGGATCGGTGATCGCCACCGCCATCTGCAACGCGGCGCCGTTGACGCCGGCGGGTGGATCCAAAAACAGGTTCTGGTTGGTGTTTCCATTCTGATCGTAGCCGCTTTTGTGAGCGGCATTGACGGCGTTGGAGAGATCGGCGGCGAGCTGGTCAAGCTGGTTGGACATGGCGGCAATGCCCGAATCGCGTGCCTGGATGAGGCCGCCCAGTTTGCCCGCGGTCACAGCGCTCGTGATGTCCTGGTTCTGCATGAAGACATGCTGCGTGCCGCGAGTGGGATCGGTTTGCACGGTAAGCGCCATGCTCTGTTGTCCGACCACCAGGGCAGTGCCATTCGCGGAGGTCAGCGTCAAGGTGCCGTCGGTTGCGTCGGTGATGGAGATATTGATTTCGCCCGAAAGTTGTTGGATCAGCGACATGCGCTGGTCCTGCAGCACATTGGTGTCAGCGCCCGCCCCAGCTTGGCCGATCTTGGCATTCAGGGTTGCGATCTGCTGAGTGAGGTTATTGATATCGGAGACCGTGGATTGAACACTCTGGTCGATGCTTGTCCGAATCGAGGAAAGATTTCGCGCAGCACTGTTGAAGCCGCTGGCCAGTTGCTGGGCAGAGCTCAGCACGCCTTGGCGCAGTGCCGCGTTCGTCGGATCGGCCGAGAGGGCAGTGAAGCTGTTGAAGAATGCGGTGAGGGCCGACTGCAAGCCGGTCCCTTGCGCCTCGTTGAAGATGGCCTCCGCCTGTTGCATGGGGCCTAGATAGGCCTCCAACTGCGATTGTTGCTGTGTTTCCTCCCCGATGCGGTATTCCAATACAGAGTCGCGGACACTCTCGATGCGCTGCAGGTCCACCCCATCGCCGAATTCCAAGTTGCCTAATTGGATGGCAGGCTGCTCGCTCACCACCGCGCGCTCGCGCGTGTACCCCGGGGTATTTTGGTTCGCGATGTTATTGCTGGTGGTATTGAGTTCGCCTTGGGCGGTGCGCAGGGCGTTCAGTGCGATGGAAAGCCCCCCAAACAAGCTCGACATTCTACGCTCCAGTCGCTGGTGTGCCGCTCGAGGGACGTTGGTAGGTTCCCTGGGCGCCCGTGATCACGTTTTGCATGATGGTGGCGAGCCGGTCCGAGCGGCGGATCAGTTGCCCGTGGATGCGGTTCAGGTGTCGCACCTCCGCTTGCGCTTCGGCCACATTGTCCATCAGTGAGACCATGCGCTCATAAAGTCGCGGGTCGATCCGGTGCAACAGTTCGGAGATGTGAGAGTTGGAGCAGTTTTCCACGATGGCGCTGCTTAGGTGTTTCCAGCGGCGGATGAAGAACCGCAGTTCAGAACAGAGCGCCTGCTGGTTCGCGGTGAGGCAGACAATGCCATCCAGATCGAGTTTTGTGTAGACTTCGAACCCCTGAGTCAGGCTGGACGAGATGGAGCGGAGTGCTCCCAGGCCATCTTCCAAGGCTTGGATCAATTCGCCTGCCAGCTCCGCCGCGCGCTGCGGAGAGTCGAGGTCCTGACCGCCAGATTTGTTGTTGTCGGCAAGTTCCGGGCTCATCAATGAGTTTCCAACGCTTTCCGAGCGCGCGTCTTACAACTCCAATCAGTGCCCCTTTGCGAAGAACGTATTGAACATGGCGTCCGCCACCGCGGAGTTGCTCACGTGATAACGATCCTGCAAGATCGTCTCGCGAAGTGACGCCACGCGCTCTTGCCGTATATCAGGAAGCTGAGCGGAATCCTTTACGAGCTTCTGCACAACAGAGGAAAACTGGGAATCGTCCTGCACTGCAGCCGGCGCTGGCGCGTCGACAGCGCGGCCGTTTGATCTCTCGGACAGCCGTTCGGGTTCGAAGCCCCTGCTTGAAGGTCCTGTGGGTTCGATCTTCATATGCTGCCTCCCGTGCTACTTCAGATATCGGCTGTTCCCTAAGAAAGCTTTAATCGGTTCCTAGAACCATCTCCTGGGCTCTTGCACGCCGAATACCAATCCGGGAGGAGCATCTGCCATGCTGGCGTGGGCCGCAAAATCTCAAATTACAGGGCTTTTTGCTGCGAAGGCGGTGCTGATGTCTCAGATTTGTCCAACGCACGGACAATGAGCTTTGCGATTCCTAATCCGCCGGCACGTGCCAAGGCCGACGACACGGCTTGGATGCCTAAATCACTCAAGGTTTCGCCGGCCCCGCTGTCGTCCGCGCCTGCGACCGTGGTTTTCATCGATTTCCAGAGCGAACTCAGCAATATGGATTCGAATTCGCTCGCCGCCTTGCGCAACTTCAAACGGCTCGCGCTCTGGCCGGGAGCGGGCTGGGTCGCGGTTGGGTTGGAGATACCTCCGGTCTGCAACGAAACGTTCACCTACATCACCTCCAATTCAGCATTGAGTGCTCCCGCCGCCTGGATGGCTTGCAGGATGGCAACAACATCACGTGCCGTGGCCCCGATCGCCTGGAGACCTCGAACCAGGTCTTCAACGGTCGCTCCTTCCGCCAGCTCGATGCGCCGGGTCGACTGTTCCTGAGTGCGAACTTGAGTGTCTGGCACAACCTGCGTCTGTCCAGTCGAGAGCGGCGCAGGCTGTGAGACTTGGTACTGTGTGCTCACCTCGATTTCCAGCGATCCATGGAGTATGGAAACAGGCGAAAGTCTCACATCTCGTCCGAGAACCACGGTACCCGTCCTCTCGTTGACTACGACCTTGGCCGTGGTGTGGACTTCGATGGGAAGCTCTTGAATGCGGGCCAGGAGTTCGGTGGTGTCGGCGATCCCCGCGTCCGCGACGGTCACTTCCACGCGGCGGCTGTCGATTGCCCGTGCCACGTTTCGATTCAATTCGCGATTCACGGCAGCGGCAAGGTCGTGCGCCGTGGAGAAATCCGGGTCACGGAGCAAGAATGAAATGGTTGGCATGGTGCGCAAGTTTACGACCAAGCCTTTCTCGACAATTGCGCCACCGGGAATCCGTCCTACCGTCGGATGGTTCAGAGTCTTTGAGTTTCCCGGAACGCCGGCCGAGTAGCCGCCCACCGCTACCGGGCCCTGCGCTGCCGCATACGTCTCTCCGTTGGCGGCATACAGGGGTGTAAGGAGCAGGAGGCCGCCATCAAGACTCTTGGCGTCTCCCATGGACGAGACGGTCACATCGATCTGCATGCCCGAGCTCGAGAACGGAGGAAGTGTGGCGGTCACGAATACGGCGGCCACGTTGTTGACCCGGATGGCTGTCGCCGGCACTTGCACCCCGAGGCGCTGCAACATGTTCGCCAGCGTTTGAGTGGAGAACACGGTCTGGCGGCGGTCGCCGGTGCCATTCAGTCCGACCACTAGCCCGTAGCCGATCAGCGGATTCGGCCGGATCCCCTCGATCGTTGCTACGTCCTTGACCCGAGGCCGGCTTGGTGCGACGGCCAGGGAAGAGTTCGCACCCAGGAGCACAAGCAGGGCAGTCGCGGCGAAAGATGTCACTCTGGACATGATCGGTAGCCTCAGAACGTCAGAAGTCGGAGCAGAAGACGGACAATCGGATTCGGTGGGCGGACAGCGTCGCTCACAACGCCCTTGCCTTTAAGTTCAACCTGCAGGTCAGACAGGGAACTGGACGGAATGGAATTGTCCGGACCGATATCGCCGGCGCGCACGATGCCGCGAAGCACCGCCTCCTGACGTTGGCTATTCACCTCCACCTGGCGGCTGGCTTCGATCATCAGGTTGCCGTTGGGATACACCTGGATGACGCGACCGGTCAGGGTGGTCGTCACATGCGTGCTGGAGGAGGTAGCCGCATCCCCGCTCAGGCTTGTCCCGGCCTGCGCCGTAAACAGGTGTTGAAGACGATTGGTCGCGGCCAATTGCCCGACCAGACCGCTGATGCCAGAATCCGTTTGAAACTTCCGATCGGACTTTAGACTTCCGTCGGAAGTCGCCGTGGTGTTCTCGATGATGCGGATGGTAACCAGATCGTTGACCTTCCGCGCCTTATAGTCGCTGGCAAGATTGCCGATGCCGCTGACGGGTACCCACAAGCTTCCCAGCGTCGGCGGCGGCGGTTCTTGCGTCGCAATGTACGGTGTGGTGGCAATGGCGTGGTCCGTTTTTTTCTTGCGCGCCGATACCGGTGTGGCCGAGGCCAGGAGCATCAAGATGATCGCCATCAGGGCTGCGGAGTACGACGTCCTTCTCGGAGTCATTGCAGGACCGCCTTCAGGAATTGTCTATTGAGGATTTCTGCCACGTAGATCTTTTTGCTCTGTGGATCGACTACCCGTATTTTTTCGCCTGCCGCGCCCGACCCCAGGCACAGCGCGGGAACGGTGAACTGAAACCCGCGCCCTTGCACGATCAGCGTGCGCCTTTGCCCGGCGCGGATGACGGGCGGGCGTTTCGCCGCAGGCGGAGCAGGCCGCAGCATGATCTCCGGGTTTTCAGGTATCTGGGCAATGGCCTGGAACGGCGGATGAGGCGGCGTTCCAGCAACACCGAAGAGGAAGACCACGCGCCGCAGGCGTTGGTCGAACTTGACGTCCTTCACCGTTACTTGCTGGCCGGGCCTGAGCTCTACCGCCGTTTGCACCCGCAGATCGGTCACGGTCGTCCGGACTCCGCGCTTGGCCAGGGCATCATTGGCTAGGGGAATGAGCTCCGCTGGGGTAAGCGCTTGTGTGCGGTTCGCCAGGACGACGCTGCTCCCCCTGTCCAATGCGCGCGGATGTACTGTCGCGCGGCTTGCAGCCATGACCGGACATACCGCCAGGACCGTGGCCATCAGGATTTGAAAGGGCGCTCGCACCGGCTTACCTGGTCATCGTGTTCACTTGCTGGAACATCTCATCGGCCGCCCGCGCGACGCGGGAATTCGCCTCGTACGAACGCTGCGCGAGGATCATCTGAATGAACTCTTCGACAACGTTGACGTTGGATTGTTCCAACGCGCCCTGCTGAAGCTCGCCCAGACCCTCGCTTCCCCCTGGTGTGCCGGTAATCGGGTCTCCGGAGGCAGTAGTCGCGAGAAACATGTTGTTGCCGACGCTGTTGAGCCCACCGGGATTGGCAAAGGTGGCGAGTTGGATGTTTCCGATCTGCTGAGCTTGCGCTTGGCCCGGCAGCATGACCGTCACGGTTCCATCAGCTCCGATGCTGACCGAGGTCGCATTCTGTGGAACGGTGATCGATGGTTCGAGCGAGTTCCCGTCGCCGGTCACGATGTTGCCTTGAGAATCCAGATGGAAGGTGCCTGCTCGCGTGTAGGCCGTCTCTCCACTTGGCATTGTGACCTGGAAAAACCCCTGGCCTTTGATCGTCAGGTCGAGCGGATTCCCGGTGAAACTGAGGTCGCCTTGCGCCTGGATGACCTCCGATGCGACCGAACGAGTACCCAGTCCGACTTGCAGTCCGGCCGAAACTGTCGTCTGTTGGGTAGCGGCAGATCCGGGAACGACCAGGTTTTGATACATCAGGTCCTGGAACTGAATCCGGCGCCGCCTAAATCCCGTGGTGCTGGAGTTCGACAAGTTGTTGGCGATGTTATCCAGATTGAGTTGCTGCGCCATCATGCCGCTGGCGGCGGTATATAGAGATCTGTACATGGCTCATCCTTTATGAAACGCGTGGCAAATCTTCAACCGCTGCGCGATTGAAGTCGGTATAGAAGACGCTCAAGGCGCGCTGCAGCATTTCCGCATTCCGCTGCAGCATGATCAGGCCCACCGAGGCCGCGACCGGATTCACGTTCGAAGCTTCCACCACGCCCTGGCGAGCCGCTGAATTCTTCGCCGGCTTTGCGGAATCCGGTGGGGCGGTGAAATACGACGCGCCTTCCGCGATCAAGTCATTGTTCGGAAACTCCACGAGTTTCAGCTTGGCGACGACGGCGCCACTCGAAGAGATCGTTCCATCGCTGCTTATCGATACCGGGCCGGCCGGCAGGTTGATCTTTCCGGCGTCGCCGAGGACAGCATCCCCGCCGGCGGTGACCAGTTCCCCGGTGGAGGAGATGGAGAAATGCCCATCCCGGGTATAGCGAATGCCGTTCTTTGTCTGCACCGAGAAGAACGCCGAACCCTCAATGCCCAGATCAAGGTCGTTTCCCGTACGTTCCAAATTGCCCGGAAGGAAGTCGACACGGGTACCGCCGACCACGCCAAAGTCATTCACAGCGCGGGTAAGGGGATTGCGCGAGCGCTCCGCGGCTCCGGCCACCAGAGAACGGAAGTGCTCCCGCTGTCCCTTGTAGGCAGTGGTATTGATATTGGCGAGGTTATTGGCCGCGACGTCGAGGGCGTCGGTGCGGGCGATCAATCCTGCGCACGCTGCGTAGTAGCCGCTGTCCATGAGAACCTCTGCGGCTGTGAAGTGCATTTTGGGGGCCAAGGAGACTTCCGGCACAACTCGCGTAAGTGCCGTATTTGCGTCCGTGATGATGAGACGGAGCCAATAATTTGGGCGGAGGGGGACTGGATCAGATCATTCTTGCCGCGGCCACCGGGGTCACCCGGCAAGTTCTGCCCCACGATGGCCGCAGCTTACAACTCACTCATGCACGTCCAAGGTGATCGCCAGCGGCGCGCCCTCGTACCGCAGTTGCACCTGGCAGCGCAGGCCGTTCCCAACCGGGTGAAGGTCGTAATCGGCGCCGGTGATGACGGTGGGGACCGAGAGCATACATGAGTCAGTTACGCCCAATAACTTCGATTTGAAGTTGCCGGCGACCATGTTGCAGACCTCTCCCATGGCGTCCAGGAGAGCATCGGGTACCGCGCCGGGGTCGCCGCCCAGCATGCTGGAGGCGATCTTGTGCGCCGAAGCGGCCGTGCACTGAATGCGCATCAGGCCACACAGCGCTCCCGCCAAACCGACCATAGACGTGTACTGAGGCACCACTTCCTCATCCGCCGGGCAAGACTCAAGCGTCGCGCCCAGCATCATGGCAAACACTTCCTGGGCGGCCAACGTGAGCATGGGAAGAAACTTCTCAGCATTATTGGAGTGGGTGACGGCAGATTGGGGCGAGTTCATGTGGACCTCACTAAAGGAAGAACGTGCTCTTTGATCTGTTCGGGCGTAAACGGCTTGCGGATGTATCCCTTGGCGCCGTGCGAAAGCGCCTCCACCACGTGGGACTCCCCACCTTCTGTCGTGATCATCACGATGGGCACCCCGCTTAGCGAATTGAGACCCTGAACCTGCCGGACGAATTCCAGTCCATCCATCCCAGGCATGTTGATGTCGCTAAGAATAAGATCGGGCACTTTGGTTTGAAGAACGGCGAGCGCTTCCAGGCCATTAGCCGCTTCCAGCACTTCCGTGAACTCCACTCCGGCCTGGCGCAAAGACCGCGCGACGATCTTGCGCATCACCGACGAGTCGTCCACTATCAAGGCGCAAATAGCTTTCATTGCTTTATCCTTTGATCCTGATTAGTTTTGCCGCGGCGGCGTGGTTCGCGATCATCCTCTGCGCTTCCGGGTCGGAGCAGCGGGAGTCTTCCCTGGCGGGTCGCGGACCGGTATCCGTGAGCGAATGCCATGCCGGATTCGCAGACATCAGAGAGTCGAAAAACGTGTACGCGACGTCCGGTAGCGTGTTGGCCAGGTTGCACACCTCCAGGGAAGTGCTCATGAGGTTCGCGAATTCGTCACCGGAATTTTCCCTGCAACTATCCCAGAGGTGACTCGACAACGAAGTAGGTACGTTCCAGGCGTCCGCCATCCGACGACCCAAGTCGCGGTAATCCGTGTGGAATTGATTGTTCTGCCACCGGACAGCATCCCGTGAGAATCCAAACCAGGCGGGAATGCGGCTCGCGTCCGGCTGGGCATAAGAGATGAACGGCAGCAGCCCGGCGCCGTGGAGCCAACCGGCTACGTAGGCTTGTTCTGGCTCGGGGAACGAACTCCTGTGCGCCAGCGTCCAACTTATGTCGGCGAGGAACTGGCATTGCTCGCAGAGCACCTGCAACAGCCCCGAAGGGTGCGAGACCAGGTGTTCCGCCAAATACACGCCGATCACAACCGACCGTATGCGCCGGGAGCCAAGTAAAGCGATCCACTGCTCCAACTGCTGTTTCTGCAGCGACGGGCGCAGGGTCGATAGTGCGCAGGTCCATTGCAGTTGCTGCCGCCATGCCGGGGATTCTGAAAGAAGCGTCGAGATCTCGCTGAGATCGATAGTCGGCCGCGAGAGCAATTCGATCAGTCCATCAACCGATTGCGGCAGCCGCGGGATATGATCAAACACGCAGCCGGAGCTATGACGAACGTCCATCTCGCTGCCAGCGTGCTTGCCGCTATGCCTTGGCGCGAAAAAACCCTTCGGTGGAGAAAGCATACTTAAGTCCTAATGCTTCCATCGGCATAAGGGCGCCCGCGCTTTAATTCAACAACGCGCTACTTTCGGGAGGCTCAACATTCCGTGTCTCGCCGATGAGACGGTCAGAGCCAAAAATGAGATCGACTCGCTGCCGGCCATGCAGCCGGATCCAGATGTCATTGCCAACCGATGCAGTTCGAATACTCGAAGCCCGGAGTGTTTCCGCGTATCCCACCGTGATCCGAGTGATGTCTTCAGGGCTGGTTATGCTGGGCAACAGCACCTCATTCTCCGGTGCGAGCGCGGATAGGGACTCCTGGAGGGGCATGTCATCCACCATACACGGCACCACTGTGGCGCCAAGCGCCCGTTCGATGGCGCGAATGACGGGATAATGCACTTCGCAGCCGAAGGCCAGGTAGAGAGATCGGTTTTGTTCGGCGAAATGGACGGGCAGCATCGAATGTTTCCACAGGAGAGCTGCCGGAATGAAATCGTTCACATTCAGGCGCAAGCTCTTTTCGTTGAGCGGGAAAACGGGACATCTCCACTGAGTGGCGCGCGCCGCCGTAATCTGGCTGTCGTTCACTGCGCCCATGTTGCGAAGAATGTCTCCTACCCGGACCTCGGGGCATTCCTGCTGCATGCGCAAGGCGGCACGCAATGCGTCTGGAGAAATGAAGCCGCGAGAAAGGAGCGCCAGTCCCAACGGCAGGCGGCTTCGTACGGGCTCCGATCGGCGGCCGGGAGTGCCTGAGTGATGGAAGAGCTGGGATAGTTGTTCCTCGAGGCATTCCACACCGCATACCCAGGTATCATTCAAGGTGAGGCCGTTGTGCCGGAGGTGGACATACGGTAGTCTGCTTGCGCAGCGGTCATTCCTACAACGCGCGAATATCCCTGCCACATTCGGCACCATTACGAATCTCCTTTACGATCTCGTCAGGACGACAACGACGCGAGTCGCTGACTGGGGGCGACGATCTCGGTGACTCGCAGACCGTAGTTTCCGTCGACTACCACCACCTCACCGCGTGCGAGCACCTTGTCATCGACCAGCAGTTCGGCGGGCTCTTCCACGTGCTGCTCGAGCTCGACAACCGAGCCGGCATTAAGCGCGACAATTTCTTTCAGTTGCATGGTCCTTTTGCCGAAGCGGAGGCGAACTCTAAGCTCGACATCCAGTAAGAGATCGAAATTACGATTCGGCGGCAGGGGCTCCGTCGATGTCGGCGACGTGCTGGGAGCGGGTGTGGGTGCGGGCTCGGGGACAGAAAGCGAGTCCGTGAGTTCGTGGCCCATCAGCAGGCCCATGGTCAACGATTGCGTTCCGCGCCGCAGCAGAAGAGCATGAGTGGCAGCCGCGGGCCACGAAGGCGGGTCGACGGAAGTGAACGATAGCTCACATTTCCCGACGGCTGCCTTGATGGCGAGGGCCACGGTGCCAGCGAACTGACGCGCCAATTCCGAGACTGCGTCACGGTCCTCCGGCGTGAGCGCGGTGGCCTCGGCCGGCGGTTCTCCCATGAACATGCGCGCCAGGTGAGCAGCAGCAGCCTCCTCGAACGCCAGCGCGAGACTGCCGTGGATAGGTCCCGCGGATTCAAAGCAAGCCACCACGCCGCCGGTCGCGGGCGCGGCGCTGCTCGGGCCGCATTCGCAGGCGACCGCTTCGCCGGCCAGTTGGGTGAGCACCGTCGAGATTCCCGAGCGCCACTCTTCGAGGTACTTTGTCAATGCCATCGTCGCTTCCGGCATTTTGTCTCCTTTTAGCGTCTCCACTGTTCCGGGGAGCTCGCAATCGTCCTCTCGATCAAGGCTGCACGCGCAACACCGTGTCGCGCGGCTTGTGCCGAGAACAACGGGGTGTTATTGACGAACACTGTGGCCGGCTGGTTCGCGGGAAAGCGGAAGGGCACGACTTCACCCAGTGCCATCTCCAACAACTTGCGCGTACAGATGGGCGCTTCGAGCGCGAGTTCGACCGGAAAACGGGCGGACAGCAGGTTGGTCGATATTCTGGCCACGGCGGCTGCCGAAGGCACCTGCTTTACCGGCGTCCAGCGCTGCATCAGGGTGCGGAGCAATGAATTGGAAGCCACCGCGGGCACTACGATGTTGACCGACCCGCGCGCCTCCGGCATGCGGAACTCGAACGTCAGCGCCAACACGCGCTCGGTGGGTCCGAAGACTCGAGCGACTTCCGATTGCGGCTGCCGTTGATCAAAATCGCTGCCCAGGCCCACGTTGTGCCAGGTGCCGGACAGCTGGCGGAGGATCATGCTCACAATACTCTGGTAAATGCCTTCCTCAATCTCGGTCAAGTCGCGGATGTCTTTTTCCGGTCGGCCCCTGC
Source organism: Terriglobia bacterium (assembly GCA_020073285.1). Lineage (GTDB taxonomy): Bacteria > Acidobacteriota > Terriglobia > Terriglobales > Acidobacteriaceae > JAIQGF01. Next base: position 30,128 of record JAIQFM010000021.1, read on the forward strand.
CCCCGAGGAGAAGATCGACCATGGGCAGGGTGAGCGACATCTCAACCTGCACAATGCCAAGCGCATTCAGCGGCGACACACGGAAGCTCGCAAAATAGGCGAGATCGGGGACGCGATGCAGGAACTCCCGGAAAGTAAGCTGCTCAACCGAAACCATCGCCACTTCGAAGGCGATGCGGAGATATGCGCCCAGCGAGTGCGAAAGATTGCGTGAGAAGACTTCATGAATCTGAGTGAGCGACCGGATCTGCTCCTTGGTGAGCTGGCCGGAAGCGCGAAAGTCACAAGTCGCGATCTCGCGTCCGCTTGTCGCGAGAGCTGGGTCGCGGCTGCCCCCCCTTGCCGCTCTCACGAGGGCGTCGATCTCGTCTTGGTTAAGGATTTTTTCCATGTTATCTGTGGACCCTGTCCTTCAAGGCTTGACGTTCTTGAGGCGGTACGGGACGGCTTTGCAGTAGCTGCTGAATGCGCGCGCGCAGGCTCAGAATCGCGGCGGAATGGATCTGCGACACGCGCGCCTCGCCCACACCGAGGACGGCTCCCACCTCCTTCATCGTGAGTTCTTCGTAGTAATAAAGCGCGAGCACCTGGGACTGTTGTTTGGGCAGTTCTCCGATGCCACGCGCCAGCACATCCTTCATCTCGCCGCGCTCGTAGACGTGGAAAGGATCTTCTTCCGAGTCGTAAGGAATGTAGGAGATGATCTCTTCTTCGTGACCATCCTCGGAGTAGGTCTCCGCCTGCAGGCTGCCGAGATCGAGGCCGCGGAGGTTTCCCAGCAACTGCTGATACTCGGCGAGAGACATGCTTAGCTCGACTGCGATTTCGTCGTCACTCGGGTTTCTCCCCAGGACAGCGCCCAGGCGCGCCAGAGCTTCCTCGATGCGGCGCGCTTGCCGGCGCAGGTCGCGCGGGCTCCAGTCCAACTCGCGCAAGCCGTCCAGGATGGCTCCGCGGATTCGAAACTTCGCGTACGACATCAGTTGCACTTTTTTCGAGGGATCGTATTTCCTGATCGCGTCGAGAAGGCCAAGCACGCCGGCGTTCATCAAATCGTCGAAGGGGACGTGTTGAGGCAGGCGATCGTGAATGCGTCGCGCGATGTAGCGCACTTGCGGCAACAGTTCGACCACCAGTTGCTCGCGGTCTTCCTCGGTGAGCGCGACGTGTTGTCGATATGCTTCTTCAACGGATTTCATGGGTTCGCCTCACATCCGCAATTCATCATCGGACCACTCCCAGGGAATGGACCGCTACACGAGGTGGGATCTCATTCGGCGACAGCACGACGATCCTGGGTAACAGCGGCTCCAGTACGCGGCGGAGGTGGAACCGCCCAGGACTTCCGCACAACAGGATCGGCGTCGCGCTGGCAAGGTCGTCGCCCACCAACGACCGCAGGCCGTTCAAGAGCCGGCGCAGGAGCGACGGCTGCAGCGCAACTTCCGATTGCAGGCTCTGCGCGGACGAACGCTGGAGCTCTTCCTCAAGACTCGGGTCCAACGAGACCACGTGCAGTTGCCCATCGTTGCCCAGCAGCGGCCTCACCAGCCCGCGTCCCAGCGCTTGGCGGGCCGCTTCCACCAACAGGACCGGGTTGCGGTTCGTGGGCGCAATATCCACCAGGGTCTCCAGAATCGTGGGCAAGTCGCGAATCGCGACCTGCTCGCGCAGCAGTTGCTGCATAACCTTCTGCACCTCTCCCAAACTCAGTACCTTGGGAACGAGTTCTTCGGTGAGCTTGGGATGGCTTTCGGCGAGAGCGTCGAGGAGACGCTTGGTCTCCTGCCGCGTGAGGATCTCGTGAGCGTGCTCCTTGATGATCTCGGAAATGTGCGTCGCCATCGCCGAGGTCTGGTCGACCACGACGTAACCGGCCGCGAGCGCCTGCTCCTGCAAACTTGGTGCGATCCAGCGCGCTGCCACTCCAAAGGCGGGCTCGTGCGTCTCCATGCCTGGGATCGCTGCCCCATCCGGTTCCGAACTGACTGCCAGCAGCATGTTTGGCTGCATCTCCCAGCGCGACACCTCGACGCCGCGCAGCGAGATGGTGTATTCATGCGGCTTCAAATGGAGGTTGTCGGTGATGTGCACAGGCGGAACGATGAAGCCGAGTTGCAGTGCGAGGTGGCGGCGCAGGGAACGAACACGCTGTAAGAGCTGGCCACCTTGTTTCTCATCGACCAGCGCCACCAGGCCATAGCCGACCTCCAAGCTCAGTTCATCGACTTTGAGCAGCGATTCGATGGAATCGGCGCTGGCGGCGGAAGGTTCGGGTTTCCGGCCGTGGCCGGTCGTTTCCGGCTCCGCTGCCGGCACCGGGTGCTTCCCGCGGTGGCGGGCAAGTGCTACCAAGCCGGCCGCCAAGGCGAAGAACGGCAGCTTCGGCAGGCCAGGAACCAGAGCGAGTGTCAGGACGACGCCTGCCGCGATCCAAAGCGGTTTGCTGTTCGCGAGCAGTTGACGACCCAGTTGTGCGCCCAGGCCGTTGTCGGAAGCGGTGCGCGTGACGACGATGCCGCCGGCTACCGAAACCAGCAGCGATGGGATCATGGTCACGAGCCCATCGCCGACGGTGAGGACGGTGTAAGTCTTGAGCGCGTCCTGGAAAGGAATGTCGAGCTGGAACACGCCAATCAGGAATCCAGCCACGATGTTAATGGCGGTGATCAGGATCGTCGCTAACGAATCGCGCTGGTTGAAGCGCGCCGCGCCATCCATCGCGCCGTAGAACTCTGCCTCTCGCGCCACCGCCTCGCGGCGCTGGCGTGCCTGCGATTCATCCAGCAGGCCGGCGTTCAGATCGGCATCGATCGCCATCTGCTTGCCGGGAAGAGCATCGAGTGTGAAGCGCGCCGTCACTTCGGCGGTGCGGACCGCGCCGTGGCTGACCACCAGGTACTGGATCGCGATTAGGGCGAGGAACAAAACAAAGCCGACGACGTAATTCCCTCCCACCACGAATTGCCCGAATGCCTCGATGACGTGGCCTGCCGCCGAGGCGCCCTCGCTCCCATGGAGGAGGATGCGGCGGCTGCTGGCCAGATTGAGCGATAGCCGGAACAGCGTAAGGAGTAGCAGAAGGCTGGGGAAGACCGAGAATTGTACCGGACGCAGGATGTACAGCGCCGAGAGCAGGACCAAGATCGAAGCCGTGATGCTGATGGCTAAGAGAAAATCGAGCACCAATCCCGGCAAGGGAATCAGCATTACGAAGACGGTGCACACCACTGCCGCCGGCAATACCCAATCGGCCGCGGAAGAGGTCAACCCCGCCAATGTGCGGTTGGGTGCTGCCATCAGTGAGTGTCTCCGTTAGTATTTGCCGGCCCTTTTCGGGCCGCCTGTGCCTTTGCCTGTTGCTGCGCCTTGTAGACGTAGGCGAGGATTTCAGCGACTGCGACGTAAAGCTTGGCGGGTATGACCGAGCCGACTTCCGCGGCACGGTACAAGGCCTGAGCCACGGGGCGATTCTCGATCAGCGGAATTCCATGCCACTGAGCGAGTTCTTTGATCTGATGCGCGATTCGGTTGCGCCCTTTAGCGACCACGACCGGGGCGGCCATTTGCAGGTCATAACGGAGCGCAACGGCATAATGAGTCGGGTTGGTGACCACGACGGTGGCGCTGGGGACGTCCGTCATCATGCGCTGTCGCCGCATCTGCCTTTGCAGCCGGCGGACGCGATTGCGGATGACGGGATTCCCTTCGGTCTCCTTGCTCTCGTCCCGGACTTCCTGCTTGCTCATGCGCATGTTCACCTCGAACGTGCGCCGCTGGAGCAGATAGTCGAGACCAGACCAGATGACCATGACGAGGGCAGCCTTCCATGCGATTTCAAGAACGTCGGCGCCCAGCAAGCGTGCGAAGTGACCCGCGGTCATCCGGCTGGCGTGAGTGATGACGACCCAGTCGCGGTGCAGGATGGAGAAGGCGAGTATGACCGTCGCCGCCGAGGGAAGCAGGGATTTCAGCAGCTTGCCGAAATTGGCTGCATTGAACAACTGGCGCAGATTGCTGGCGGGATTGAATCGCTCCACCTTAGGCGACAATGCGACCGGTGCAAACACCAGGCCGCCTTGGGCGACAGCCGCCGCGACGGCGACCATCCAACTCAACCCTGCGACGGGCGCCCACCACTTGAGAGAGCGAATTCCCGTCCACAGCAGGACTTGGACATCGAGAGTTCTCCGCGGCTGCGCTGCGGCGGTTAGCACTCTGCTGAAGAAGTCCCGCCACTCGCCGATCCACCCACCGACGAGTAAAGAAATCAGGAGGATGGCGGTGAGCGTGGCGGCCGCCCCGGAAAGGTCACGGCTACGTGCCACCTGCCCTTTCTCTCGTGCCTTGTGCTTGCGGCGCGGTGTCGCTTGTTCGGTTTTGTTTGCGTCAGCCAAATAACCTCGTCGTACCGATCAATGCATCACGTGCAGCAGGCGTTCGCTGGTGCGAAGTGCGTTCATGAAATATTCGTCGAACAATGTCGGCCAGAATGTCATGCCCAGGCCGATGGCGGCATATCCCACGAGCGCCTTCAGGGACAGGCCGATCGTTAAGACCGGCAACTGGGGCATGGCCCTCGAGAGGAATCCGACGGTGATGTCCACGAGGAGAGTCACGGCCAGCGCCGGAGCTGCGATCTGGAGAGCGATCTGCCACATGCTTCCTGCCGCTCCGAGCAGGCCCGACACCGCTGAGGCACTCACGACCGCACTACCCGGCGGAACTGCGATGAAGCTGTGCATGATTCCGCGCAGCAGCCAGAAGTGAACGTTGAGATTGAGAAACAGGAGCGTGGCGGCCGTGTTGTGAAAGACCGACAACACCGGCGTGTCTACCTGCGATTGCGGATCGATGATGTTTACCAGCGAATAGCCAAACTGAAAACCGAGGACGTGGCCCGCCAATTGAGCGCCTTCAAAGACGAATTGGACCGCCAGGCCCATGCCGAGGCCGAGAGCGGCCTCTTGGAGTATCACGATCACCCAACGACCGTCCGCGATCTGCGGCACCTGGCCGGCATAGAGCGGTGCAGCCAGGAGCGTCAGTACCAAGGTCAGGCCTGCCTTTACTTGCATGGGTATGCTGAGGCTGTTGAAGAACGGCGCAAACGTCATCAGTCCGCCGATCCGCAAGCCGACAAAGAGCGCGGCAGTAAGAAACTGGGTCAGGCCGAGATTGGGGTCGAGGTTCATCGTGCGTACAGGTGCAGATTGGAGAAGAGCTGTTCGGTGAACTGCATGAGCCTGCGCAACATCCACGGCGTCAGCAGCAAGATGGATATGGCTACGATCATTAAGCGCGGGGTCGTGCTCACGGTTGCATCCTGGATGGAGGTCATCACCTGCACGATGCTGATCACCAGGCTTACCGCGGTGGTGATCAGCAGGATCGGCGCCCCCACCCACAATGCGGCCTCCAGGGTCTGTCGGAAGAGCTGAATCACCTGCGCCATTTCCATCGTTTGCTCCTAGTAAAAACTCTTGAGAATAGAGCCCACCAACAGATGCCAACCGTCAACCAGGACAAAGAGGAGGATCTTTAAGGGCGTCGAGATCACGACCGGCGGAAGTTGCAACATGCCGACCGAAGTGGTGATCGATGCCACGACCATATCG
>JAIQFM010000213.1 GCA_020073285.1 Terriglobia bacterium
GCTGTCATCCTGAGAGCTTGTGACTTTTTTCGATTTATGCGCCTTTTGGGCCACCTAAGACTTTTGTTTTCAGTGTCGCTTTCTGCGCAGAAACAATAAAGTCACAACCTCTGAGCGAGGCCGGCATTTGCTTTCATCCTTCTGGAGGAAACTTTGACCGCTGTCATCCTGAGCGAGCCCGGCCGCTTTTGCCGGGCGAGTCGAAGGACCCCTACTCTCGTACCACTCTCTCGACAGGTCCTTCCACTGGGGGTTCGACTTTTCGATTAGCCCAATCTTCTTTTCGCGCCGCCAGCCCTTCAATTGTTTTTCGCGATCAATCGCATTGCGGACATCATAGAAGGTCTCCCAGTGTACGAGGCGATCAACGTCATACTCCTTTGTGAATCCGTCGATCTCGTGCTGCTTGTGCTGAAACACTCGCCGCTGTAGATCGTTGGTCACACCGATGTAAAGCGTGCCCGATGGGCTGGCGAGGATATAAACGAAATAGGACTTCTGGGTACGCAGAGAGGTCCTTCGACTCGGCGGCGCAAAAGCGGCGCCGCCTCGCTCAGAGCTTGTGACTTTTTTGATTTTTCGAAAATTGCAGCGCTGATAACAAAGAGCTTACGCGCGAAAAAAACGTCAATTTTCAAAAAAGTCACAAACTCTCAGGATGACATAACTTTAAGTCTTGCTCGTCATGTCGTCGTCGACTCCTCGGCTGTGCTCTCCTTCTTCGCCGGACTCCGCGCCTTCAACAGCTTCATCAACCCGCTTACCGAATCCAGCTTCTCCAAATTCCACACCGCCTCGCGCACTTTTTTCTGCGCCGGGCCCGACAGCACCGGGTCCGCCAGCGCCGCGAACTTTTCTTCAATCTCCGCGTCCGACAAGGGATTCCGCGGATCGCCCTTGGGATAATCGAGCTGCTTGGTGAACTCCTGCCCCGAGATCGTGCGAATGGTCACGATCACGCGCTGCAGTGCCGGGAATACCTTCTCGATTTCCGGATCGCCGACCACTTCCACCTTGCGCAACTGCGCGCGGATCGCCGGGTCCATGATCTTCTCCGGCGTGAACTGCGCCGGCGTCACCTGCCGGTCCACCAGCGCCGCGGCGATCACGTAGGGCAGCGAGTGGTCAGCCGTCTCTTTGCTGCGCGGATCGTACTTGCTGGGATCGCTCAGGATGTCGGCCGCGCGCGCCAGCGAACGGATGTGCACCTTCTCCACTTGCTCGGGCTTGAGGTTGTGCTCGCGGACCAGGTCGAGCACGGCGGAAATGGGCGCGTGCGTCAGCGCCTCGGTGGGAAAGAACTTCATCCCGCATTGCGTGATTCGCCACGAGGCGCCGATTCCATCGGTCAGCACGTTCAGCTTCCACTCCGGCCCGAAGCAATGCGTGAGCCCTTCCTTGCCGTCCACTACGTGCTCGGGCCCGGTGTAACCCTTCTCCGCCATCAGCGCCGCCAGCACGCCCGACTGCGTCGCCATCGGGTCCACCGTGTTCTTCATCATCGTCAGCTTGCCGGCGGTGACCGCGCCCAGCGTGGCATGTCGCGAGGCAGAGATGCCGACGGCATGCTGGATCTGTTCGGCCGTCAGGTGCAACGCGCGCCCGGCAACGATCGGGGAAACAAACGCGGTCAGCGTGGCGTGATGCCAGCCGCGCTCGCGGATGCCCGGCACGGCCGCCTCGCAGAAGCGGCACTCGAACTCGTGCCCCAGCACCAGCCCCACGATCAACTCGCGCCCGTCCGACTGCGCGCGCTCGCAGCAGGCAAGCGCCGCCGGGAAAATGTCCGAAGGATGCGACGGGTCCTGCTTCCAGTAGATGTCGTTGTAGTCCATGCAACGAATCATCAGCGCGTTGGCCAGCGACGCCGATACCGGGTCCACGCGCTTGCCGCTGCCAATTACGGTGCACGGCCCGCGCCCGGCAATTTCGTCCAGCACCTGAAGCGCGATGAGCACGTCATGCTGCCGATATCCGCCCAGCGCGCAACCCAGCGCATCTAGGAGGAAGCGCTTCGCCTGGTAGACGGCATCCGGCGACAGGTCTGCGAACTTCAGTGACGCAGCGAACTTCGAGATCGGCTCAGTGATCGTCATGATAATTCAAGCTGTGTTGTCGATTGGACATGGCCAACGACCATCGACCAACGACCAACGACCAACGGCTAGCGACTCTTGAACGGCTCATACGCCATGAAGTCCGCGTGATGCACGATGGTCGCCTCGGTCGAACGCGTTACCAGGTCGCCCTCGGCGGCGTGGGCGGCGATGATGTGGCAGACCGCGTCGGGGACGCCGCACTCCATGGCCAGCGCCACGCCGGTGAACGGGTGCCGCAGCAACTCGCCGCGCTTGGACTGGCGCGTCTGGCCGCCGACGTTTTCATACTCCAAGAGTTTTCCGACATCCGCCAGGATGGCCCCCGCGATCACCACGTCCAGATCAATCGCCAGGGCGCGCCCCATGTGCTCCCGCATCGCCTCGGCGCAGCGGCGCGCGATGTGCACCACGCAGCGCTTGTGCTCCATGAACGTGGTCGGACAGTTGCTCACCAGCAGCGTGAAGGGGATGCGGTTGAGGTCGTCGGGCGTGAGCGGCGAGAGCTCGAAGGCGCGTACCCAGGTGTGTGCCACCTTGGCGCGCAGGTCTTGGCTTTCGATCCACTCAAGCTCCGGCCACAAGCGGGCGACTGCTCCAGGCAAATCGACAGAGGCAGCTCGCTGCATGATCCATACCTCTTCGGCAAACAAGTCAGGATACGCGTCGTGCATGGATGCGTCGAGGGCGGCTGCGGTGGCGAAAGACTCGCGTTGCGCGAGCCGTCTTTTCCGGAAATGGGAATCACTCCCTTCTTTCAACGGATGTGGGTAATTGCCTGTCCTGAGTTGTGCAAGTAATTTCCCTTCCCCATTAGGGGAATCTTTGCGCACGAATTGTATCCAGCTACTTCACTGAAAACATAGCAGTTGTGAAATTCGGCACCCGCCGGAAGTTGGCAGGTCAACTGCTCTAGTAAGCGTCGAACATGGGTGCCTCTGCGGCTGCAGCTATTGCAGCGAGCCGTGCCAGAGGCTGTGACGCTAGAGGGTCAATCACGGCTAGACACCCATCAACGTGCTACGAGAGATTGAGGAGAATACAGACCATGAGAGTATTCCGCGTTACGGCCTTATTGATTCTGCTCTTGTCGGCTGCCGCGTTCGCCGACAATGTAACCTTTAACACCAACACAACACTCGGCTGCTTCTCTTCCGGGACTTGCACCCCGTCGTCGAGTAGCGACAACTACAACCCGATTGGTACCAACAACACGGTTACGTTCAACGGCAGTGGTACTGGCGATTTGACGACTTCCGGCGGCTCTTTGGCTTTCACCCTGGGCACTTTCTCCTGGCAAGGTAGCGCCTCCAACTACAACAGCAGCGAGAATTTTTACGCGACGGTCAGCTTCAGCCTGCCGACCGGAATTGTCCCCGGACAGACTGAGGCGTTCTCCGCTGACATCGTTGGCCTCACCTCTTACAATCCCGACCACCTGCAGGTCGACTTCAGCAATACCCCGGTGGCCTTCACTTTCAACAACGGCACCTACACCGGTTCTTTCAACTTCTATGTTGATGATGTGACGTTTACGAGTTCGGGTGACAACAAAACCTGGACGGGGCATGTCACCGGCGCCAACCAGACACTGATCGTCCCTGACCCGCCCCCGCCGCCCCCTCCCCCTGGAGAGGCTCCGGAGCCGGGTTCGTTAGTTCTCATGGGAAGCGGGTTGATGGCTATGGCCGGCGTCCTGCGCCGCAAGCTGCGCCGCTAACCCGCTAGGGAACGCCGCGTACGTCAGCGAGTTCAGCGGTCTGACGCACGAAACACACGGGCACGCCTGAGGGCGTGCCCTTTTCTATTTTCAAGACGCACCCTGAACCGCCAACCACGAGGGCAATTGCCTGCCCTCAACTGGGAACCAATTTTCCCTTCCACCTTCGTGGACACCAAGCGCATTCAGCTCCTTCACTGAAAACACAGCAGTTGCGAGCTAGCGGCACCAGCCGTGAGGTTGGCAGGGGAACTGCCTTTAGCAAGGGCGAAATGACGCCTCTGCGAATGCACCTACAGCAGCGAGCCGTGCCTCAAGGCTGTGATGCTAGAGGGTCAAACACGGCAGACATCCATGAAGGAGACAAGAAGACCATGAAAATGTTGCGCGTTACGGCCGTAGTGATTCTGCTCTTGTCGGCTGCTGCATTCGCCGACGAGGTAACCTTCAACACCAGCCAAAGCACTGGTTGCTTTACCTCTGGGAGTAGTTGCACCCAATCCACCAGCGCCGCTTGGAATCCTGTCATTGGCAACAACAACACGGTTACGTTCGCCGGGTATGATAGCCCCAGTGCGACCACCGCCGCCGGCTCTTTGGACATCATCCTGGGCACTATCACCTGGGAAGGCAACGCCGTCGGCGTCGGCAGCAACGAGAATTTTTACGCGACGGTAATCTTCAGCTTGCCGTCGGGAATTGCCGGCGGACAGAACGAGCCGTTCTCGGCTGACATCGACGGCACCGTGCATCTTTTTGCGGACGACACGCTGGTGTTCAACTTCAATCACAACAGCAATAACCCGTTGGCTCTCACTTTTAACAACGGCAGCGCCACCGGTTCTTACAACTTCTATGTTGACGATGTGACAATGAACGGCAATAGCTCCGCCCTCTGGCTGGGGCATGTCGTCAACGCCAGCCAGACGCCGACCAACCAGGGACCCCCGCCCGGACAGACACCGGAACCCGGTTCGTTAGTCCTGATGGGAAGCGGGTTGGTGACCTTGGCTGGGGCCTTGCGCCGCAAGCTGCGCCGGTAATTTATAGGGGAACGCCTCCGCCGCGCACGCCCGCGAGTTCAGCGGTCTGACGTACGGATCACAAGGGCACGCCTGAGGGCGTGCCCTTCTTCTTGCCTTAAGACGCCACTACGGGGAACCGTCAACGACGAGGGCAATTGCTTGCCCCGAGTTGGGAAGCAAATTTCCCTCCCACATTCGCGGAATTCCTAAATGCGCCAAGTGCATACAGCTACTTCACTGAAAACATGGCAGTTGCGTATAGCGGCGCCGGCCGTGAGGTTGGCAGGGAAACTGCTTTTAACAAGGGCGGAAATGATGCCTCTGCGAGTGCAGCCACAGCAGCCAGCCGTGTTCGGGCTGTAACGCTAGAGGTCAAACACGGCAAACCTGCGTATGAAGGAGACAAGAGAACCATGAAAGTGTTCCGCGTTACAGCCGTAGTGATTCTGCTCTTATCGGTTGCTGCATTCGCCGACGACGTAACCTTCCAAACCAACCCAACATATGGCTGCTTTGGTAACTCCTGCACCCCAACCAGCCCTAATGCTTCCATCACCGACCTGAGCTTTGTCGGTACCGGCTATGGCCCGCACCTCACGTCGGGAGGCGCTCTGAACATCACTCTAGGTTCGTTCACGCTTACCGATTCCCAAAATACAACGTTCAACAGTCAGTTCGACGCGTTGATACGGTTCTACCTGCCGACGGGCACCGGTTCGCAGTCCGTCAATGCGGCGGTCACCGGTTCGGTGGACGTTGGCTGGCTCTCAAACTCGGGCACTGCGGTTATCAATTTCAGCGATAATTGGACGACCTACAGTTTTGACGGCGGCACGTTTCAGTTCAAGGTGAACGACGTCACCTTGAGTGCTGGACAGTTCCTCGGATTTGGTAACGTTAGCGATACGGAATCTTTGGTCGGCCAAGTCCAGAACGTTCACCTTAACTCGGTCGATCCGCCCCCTCCACCCCCCGGACAGACGCCGGAACCCGGTTCGTTAGTCCTGATGGGAAGCGGGTTGATGACCATGGCCGGGGTTCTGCGCCGCAAGCTGCGCCGGTAACCTGGCTAGCCTCTCTGCGGCATAGGCCTCGGGGAGTTGAGCGGTGTACTGAACACAAGGGCATGCCTGAGGGCGTGTCCTTTATTTTTTGCCTTGAGACGCCGCGGAGGAAATCGCGACTCGCGACCTGCCAGCGCCCATCTTCAAGCATAAACGGCGACGGTGCTTCGTCGCACGCCGGTTTACCAGTCGGAGCCAATGCAACCTCGGTGGAGGGTTTCTCAGCAACGCGGTTGCAAACGCCCATGCCGATTGGCTGAGATGCCTGGACTGCCGCCGGGCGCCATCCGGGCTCGCCCGCGCCGCATAGCAGGTAAAAGAAACCCGGGGCCGCGCCGCCCCGGGTTCAATTGCGCTCGCGCGTCTCTGGTTTGAGCGCGCGGCGAGCGATTTCTATTTCCGGCCTTTGCCA
>JAIQFM010000214.1 GCA_020073285.1 Terriglobia bacterium
TGGTGTCACGGCTCGCCCACGACGCCGCACGAAATCCAGATCGATCTCGGGGCCAGCTACACCATCAGCGGCTTCCAGTACCTGCCGCGGCAGGATCAGTACTCGAGCGGCAACATCGCTACTTACGAGTTCTACGTGAGCACGGACGGGCTGAACTGGGGGACGGCGGTATCGACCGGGACGCTGATGGCCAGCCCCTCCGACAAAACGCAGAAGCAGGTGACCTTCACGGGCACGGCGGGACGCTACGTGCGTCTGCGGGCGCTGACGGCGGTGAACGGCGGACCGTGGACAAACGTGGCGGAGCTCAATGTCTTAGGTCAATAAGATCCTGTAACGCCTTTTCGGTTCCGCTAATTACGTCTTGCGCGATTCCGCTTTCTCCAGCCGTCCCCATCTCTGCGGGATGCTCGTTCCCCGAACGCAACCATCACCCCTGGCGTACCTGTTGCGCAAGGAGGTCCTCGGTAAGCTGGCGATTCTCGAGCGCTTGCCGGGAAGCGATGAATACCGCACGGGTCAGCGCGTCCGGTGAGTCCGGCGGTTTCGTCCAATCGAGGGGAAACTCTTCGTGGTTCGGTTGTGTGCGCGGGATATAGACGTGCTCGAAGAGCTGCCGAAGTTGGTGATGAATCCACGGGCGGGTGGGGCGGCACCCGCGGCCGACAACGCTTTGAGTGGGATCGCCGGCAACTTCGTCAACCAGGTTAACAGCCTGGAGGTCTCCGTACGAGACGCAGGTCTCCAGCAGGAGCATGCGGCGGCAGCATCCAGCCATGAAGGCCAACGCTTCAGCCGGCCGGCGCAAGTGATACAAGGTTCCGTAGCAATAGACAATGTCAAACGAGCGACCCAGGTCTACCGGATTATCGAGATCGAGTTGCCGCACATCCAGCGCTGTGTAGCGAGTGCGCAGCATGGCCAGGTTTTCCAGGCGCGCTTCGGTGGAGACGACGGTGCAGCCGCGATCGAGAAAGAAGGTGGTGTGATCGCCGATGCCCGCGGCGACCTCCAACACGCTCGCGCCTGCAATCGGCAGGCCGAGGCTGGCAAGGTGCTCCTGCCGGCGCTGATTGTGGCGGAGGTAGAAGTGAGCATGGAAGGATGATTCAGGAGAGGGCTGGCCCGCCGGTGAGCGCACCAAGCCGGCCGTGCGGAGAACCTTTCCTGCCGCTGAGCGCAGCGGCCCTGATAACCGTTTCATGGTTGGTAGACCCGCGAGGGCATTTTATAGTATCGGCACCCGCAGACTACCAGCGTGGCGAAGCCCGCGTGACCTCGGATATAATCCGGCCACAACTGAATTCCTCAATGGGCAATAGCGCCATTCATTGTGAATCGCTCAGCAAACGCTACCGGTTGGGTGAGCGTCCGACAAACTCCTTCCGTGAAGCGCTCATGAACCGGCTGGCAACTCTTCTGCGCCGCAGCCACAAGGGCGCCCATGGGAATGACTGGACCGTGTGGGCTTTGCGGGACGTTTCCTTCGACATCCGCGAGGGTGAGCTAGTTGGGATCATCGGGCGCAATGGAGCAGGGAAGAGCACGCTGCTCAATGTGCTTTCTCGCATCACCGAGCCCACCCAGGGGTTTGCCGAAGTCCGAGGGCGGGTGGGTTCACTGCTGGAGGTGGGCACCGGGTTTCATCCCGAGCTGACCGGCCGCGAGAACATCTACCTGAACGGGGCGATCCTCGGAATGAGGAAGGCGGAGATCGCGCGCAAGTTCGACGAGATTGTGTCGTTTGCGGAAATCGACAAATTCCTCGATACGCCGGTCAAGCGCTATTCCAGCGGGATGTACGTGCGCTTGGCATTTGCCGTGGCGGCGCACCTGGAAACGGAAATCCTCCTGGTCGACGAAGTGCTGGCGGTGGGCGACGCGCAGTTCCAGAAAAAGTGTTTTGAAAAGGTGCGCTCGGTGGGACGAAGCGGGCGGACCATCCTGTTCGTCAGTCACAACATGGCGGCGTTGCGGCAGGTATGTCAGCGCGGAATCGTGTTGAAGGGCGGCACGGTCGTAGCCGATGGCGAAATCAATGTAACGGCTGACCTTTACCTGGCGACTGTCGGGAAGTCGGATGCTGCGGTGTTGTTATCGGAAACGCCGAGTTATTACGTCAGAGACGTTAGCATCAGTTGTGGTGGCGCGCCGGTGATCAAGACCATGGAACAGGTGGAAGTCCGCGTCACAGTCACCGCGAAAACCGATATCGTGGAACCCGGGCTTTATGTTTGCTTCCAAACCCTCGAAAATATGCGAATTGCGGGGTTGGATTTTACGGATTTTGCTAACGTGCCGCCGCTGGCTGCAGGCGAGACCATGACACTCGGCTTCGCGATCAATGACTTCCCGCTCCTGCCAGGCAGTTACCAGATGGAGGTTCACGTCAAAGACACGGCCCGCGCGAAATACGAGTTCGTACCGCAATCGTTGCGCTTTGAGGTTGCGGAAACGCCGGTTTACGGCGGACGCAAGCTGGACTACTGGTTTGGGTTGGTGGCACTTAACGCCACTCCCCAGCACGAGAGGCCCCGCTCGTGAAGTCAGCTATCCAGAAGGCGCTGGCACAGCCACCACAGGTGCGCCCACGGTGGTGGGGTGCGGGCGCGCTGGTAGAGCCATGGCTTACGACCTTGCAGGGGCTTTGGGAAGACCCGCCGGGCTGGGTGCACAAACAAATGCTGCGCGCCGGCACCAGGTTAATGAAGTTAAGATTCGCGCTCCCGCCGGTGTCAATCTCATCTCTGGCCGGCAATGAAGAGGCAGCGACGCCGGCGATCCTCGACGACATTTGCCTGCCACCATTCGTGGAGACGAAACGGTGCAACGATTTCGAGGCGCTGATGAGACTGGTTGCGGCCCGTTGCCCCAAGCTGGTTCTGGAACTGGGCACAGCCCACGGCAATACGGTGGCAAACATCTGCCAGGCATGCCCCGAAACGCGGGTCGTCACGGTAAATGCTCTGGCGGAACAAATGAGCGGTGAAGCAACAACGTACACTCTCTCGAAGGACGAAATCGGTCGTGTGTATCGCCGCTACGGATTCTCGGGCCGGGTCGTACAGGTTTGGGCCAATACCATGCAACTGGACCTTGCACCGTATTTGGCCCATTCCAGCGTGGATTTGGCCATTGTTGACGCCTGTCACGACTGCGAGTATGTGATCAACGACTTCCTCAAGGTTGTTCCCTACGTAGGGCCTGGGGGCATGGTGCTGCTGCACGACACTCATCCCTCTTTGTCGCGGCACTTATGGGGTAGTTATAAAGCGTGCATGGTGCTCAGACGGCGCGGTTTCGACATCCGTCACATTAGAGACACCTGGTGGGGAGTGTGGGTCAAGCAGACGGATGGGGGCGGGCACGCGTAGAGAGGGAAGTGCTGCTGGTCGCGATGTAGGAGTCGCGCAGTTGCAGCGCTGCGGAACCGGGGAGAGCAGATTGACTTCGGGGTTGGTCAGCCGTATCGCCGGCGTTGTGACGCGTGCCATGACGGATCCTGGCAGGGAATGCCGCCGGCTGAAGATGAAATATGGTCTGAGCGTTTTCGACCCTCAGCCGGAGGGGGTCGGGCTGTATCTCTATCCCGGCGAGCAGTTGTCGCAGCGCATTTTCGGGCGCAACTTTGAAACCGCCGTGCGGCAAGCATTCGTGGACATGCTGCGGCCGGGGTGGACGGTCGTTGACGCGGGGGCGAACCTCGGACTCTACACTGTCATCGCCGCCAAGCTGGTAGGCCCTTCGGGCCACGTGTTCGCGTTTGAGCCTTCCGAGCGCGAATGGCGCCGGGCACGGAAGACGGTCCGCGCCAACCGCTTCAACAATGTCGACCTGTATCGCACGGCGCTGGGCGAAGCCGACGCCGAGGTGTCGCTGACGGTATGCGAGGAAAGTTGTGGAGCGTACAACTCCATCGGGACGCTTACACACCCGGACGCGCTGGGCCACTTGTCTCATGTAGAGCGGGTGAAGAGTCGCGCGCTGGATTCTTTCCTGGCGGAAAAAAAAGTGCGCCAGGTGCACGCCGTCAAGATGGATGTGGAAGGAGCGGAGGAGCTGGTGCTGCGCGGCGGGCGGCAACTGTTTTCATCGCGCGAAGGGCCGCTGATCTTTTGCGAAGTTTCCGACAAGACCGCGCCCGGGCTGAACAGCAGCGCGGAGAGGGTGCTGGCGCTGCTTGGCGAGTACGGTTACGAGGTGTTTACGGTTGCGGCGGAAAGCGACGGGTACAAGCTTCGACCGCAAGAGGCAAGAGGGCGAATCGAGTACGAGGAAGTCCTGGCGCTCAAGCCGTGGCAGGCCTCCGAGCTAACGCGCATAGGCGGGAACGGAACCGAGCGCAGTCGAATGGGACATGGTCGCGATGAGGGTTGATTCTTTGCGCGAGCTACCCGTACCGCCCGCGGACAAGAAAGGTTGGCCGTGGGACGCGGCTGTGCGGCGTGTGCCGGAGAAGATGCCGAACGGGCAGCCGTGGCCGCGGATCACCGTGGTCACGCCGGCGTACAACCAGGCCGCGTTCCTGGAAGAGACCATGCGCTCGGTGCTGATGCAGGGGTATCCCAATCTCGAGTACATGGTGATCAACGACGGGGCGACCGACAACACCGAGGAGGTGATCCGCCGCTACGAGAGTTGCCTGGATTTTTGGACGACGCAGAAAAACAGCGGTCAGCCGACGGCAGTGAACAACGGCATGGCGCGGGCGACGGGCGAAGTCCTCGGTTGGATCAACTCCGACGACCTGCTGTTGCCGCGGGCGCTGGAGCGCACCGCGCTGGCGAGGATGAATCCCGAGGTGAAAATCACCTGCGGATTTCGCGAGGTGATCGACAGCGACAGCCGGATTACCTGGCACTGGGTGCATCCCAGACCCAACAATGAAGACCTGAAACGGATTTGTTATGTGGGGCAGGAAACTGTCTTTTGGAACCGCGAGGTCTGGGAGAAAGCGGGACCGCTGGGCGCCGAGTGGCGCTTTGCGCTGGATTTCGATCTGTGGAACAAATTCATGACCGCGGGGTACACGTTTCATCTGCTGCCCTATTTTCTCGGTGCATTTCGCTTGCACCCAGCGAGCAAGGGAAGCACGATGAAGACAATCCGTGACGCCGAATTGAGGCAAATCTACAGAACGTATCTCGGCAGGGACGTCGGCGAGCGTGAGTTGCAGGCGGAAATAAGATACGGCAAGCGCATGAGGCTGATCGACCGACTGGCCAAGACACGCCTGTTCCATTGGCCTTGGTTGGCCGATCACATGGTGGATTGGGCGCACCTTCCGGCCAGTCTGCCGTAAACAGAAGCGAAGCTCGCGGTTTGAACTTACAATGAAGGCGTTAGCGAATTCCGAGATGCTACCCAATGTCACGGCAAGGGCGCGCTCGTATGTGAAGGGCGTAGTCGCGCGCACACCGCTCGGGCAGCCGCTGCAAACCTGGTATCGTCGGCGACGCGCGATTCGGGACTTGGGTGTCTGGACGCCACGCGACGAAAACGCGCGGCGGTTTTATTCGCAATTGTTCCGACCGGGTGACCTGTGCTTCGATATCGGGGCCAATCGCGGCAATCGGACCAAGGTGTTCCGGCGTCTCGCCGCCAGGGTCGTCGCCGTCGAGCCCCAGGGTTCCTGCATGGCGGTCCTGCAAGGAGCCTACAAGGATGATCCGCAGGTGACGCTGGTACAGGCGGCGTGCGGTTCTATCCACGGCCAGGGAAGATTGCGGGTCTGCGAACTCGACGGGCTGTCTTCGCTTTCCGACGAGTGGATTGCGGCGGTCAGCGAGTCCGGCCGGTTCGCCAAAGAAGGCTGGACGAAACAGGAGCCTTGTGCGGTGGTCACGCTCGACGAACTCATCCAGCAGCACGGCGCGCCTGCATTCGTGAAGATTGATGTTGAAGGCTACGAATTGCACGTGCTGCAGGGGCTGACGCGCCCCATCGGCTGCGTTTCGTTCGAGTTCACTCCCGAGCGTTTCGAGACGGCCATCGCGTGCGTCGAGCACCTGCACAGCCTGGGGCTTCGCGAGTTCAATGTATCGTGGGGCGAGTCTTTCGAGCTTGCCCTCGAGGCATGGGCTCCGCGAGACCGCTTGGCGGCTGTACTGGGCAAGTATCGTGACGACAAGGTTATTTTCGGAGACGTTTACGCCCGCAACCTGGCTGCGCAATGACCGAACGAACGAGGTCGTGACTGGTGCTGCATTCGCAGGAGCCCTCCACGGAGTTCAAGGAGCAATGCCAGGACGGAATGATGGCCGATGCTGAGGCCTACCCGCGGCTCCTGTTCGTC
>JAIQFM010000215.1 GCA_020073285.1 Terriglobia bacterium
AACGGGTAATGGCTGGCGGCGCCCATGAAGAAGAGCATGGGGAAGGAAAGCGCGAAATTCAGGCGCGAGGCGAGAAAGCTGAGCCGCGCCATGCGGGTCATTTCCGGAGGCATGGCGCCGTTGGGATTGCCGCGGCTCCAGAGGATGATCTTTTTCTGCATGCGCCAGACGATGCCCCAAACGTTCAACAACATGAACCAGCCGATGCCGCCGCCGACGCCGATAGCAAGCAGGCGATTGCTTTCCCAGCCGTCGCTGTTGAGGGCGAGGTAGAGGTAAGCAGCGGCGAACACGGCGACGCCGCAGATCACGCCGAACACCGGGCCTTTGCGCAGGGCTTCGGCGGGCGACATGAGCACGCCCATTTCAATGGCGAAGGCGACGGTCCAGATCACGAAAAAGCTCCAGATGGCGCGGCCGGGGGAGACATTGGCGTTGTGGGCGTCGCTGGAGACGATGTTCATCCAGTAGGAGATCCCGGCCAGCACGGTGACCACGGAGGACCAACGAAACCACCACAGGGCGCGCGGCATGAGCAGAGGAACCATCTTGGCGCGGGTAGTGGAATCCAATTCCTTGAGGAAGGGCGTACTCACCAGGTTGAAGAAGTAGAGCAGGCCCACCCAGGTGATTCCGGCCAAGAAATGGATCCAGCGCACCAGGATGAGCGCGTTGACGGCGGCGCCCTCCGGCAGCGAAAGGTGAACGTCGAAGGCGGCGATGGCGAACATGGGGGGAATTCTAGCAGAGCGGAATTCCTGGGCAGGAGGTTGAAAAGCGGCGGACTCCGCCGTATCGTTATGGGCGCTGTATCGCGCCTGGTGGGAGAGTATGGCCCCGCTTGGGACATTGGCGGTTCTTGACAAAAGGAGAGATCGGCAAATGGACAAGCCGGCGCAGAATATACAGGATTCCTTCCTGAACACAGCACGCAAGGACAAAGCGACCATCACCATCTATCTGCTCAGCGGGGTGAAGCTGACGGGACGGATCCGGTCGTTCGACAAGTACTCGGTGGTGCTGGAGACCAACAACCAGGAACAGCTCATCTTCAAACACGCCATCTCGACGGTGGTGATGGCGAAGGGTGTGCACATCGGCGAGCGGCATGAGCTACGGCCCATCGGCGAAGCCAGGCCGGCCGCGGCCACGCCGCCGCACCAGGCCAACGAAACGGAGCCCGCCCCTTCGGGCACGGAGGGATAACAGCCCCCATTGCGCGGTCCCGAATCCAAACGCAATCTTGAGCGGTTTCGGAGCCGGGGTGCGCCTCACGAAAATCGCGATCGCGATGCCGGAGAACGTGTGTTCCTGGTGGGGCTGGATTATCGGCCACGCGCGCGTGCCCCGGCCAAAGGTAAAGGCAAAGGCGAAGACGGGACGATTCCCACGTCGGCGCGGGCGGCGCGCGACGCTGCCTGCGTTCCCTCCGCGGCAAGGTCGGCGCGGCAGCCGCAATTCAGCGCCGAGGAGTCGCTGGCGGAGTTGAGGGAGCTGGCGAGCAGCGCGGGGGCCGAGGTGGTGGGGGAGTTTCTCCAACACAAGGACAAGCCCGATCCGGCAACGTTGATCGGACGCGGCAAGCTGCAGGAGATCGCGGGGGCGGCGGCCATGTCGAGCGCCGACCTGATCGTCTTCGATCACGATCTTTCGCCGTCGCAGCAGCGCAACATCGAACGCGAAGTTGAGCCGCGGGTGATCGACCGCACCCAGCTCATCCTCGACATCTTCGCCCGGCATGCGCGCACCCGCGAAGGCCAGTTGCAGGTGGAGCTGGCGCAGTTGCAGTACCTGCTGCCGCGGCTGACCGGACGCGGCGTGGAGATGTCGCAACTGGGCGGCGGCATCGGCACGCGCGGCCCGGGTGAAACGCAGCTCGAAACCGACCGGCGAAAAATCTTCCGGCGCATACGGCACATCCAGGAGCAACTGGAGAACGTGCGCAAGATCCGCACACAACAGCGGCAGAGAAGGGAATCGGTGCCGGTGGCGACGGTGGCGCTGGTGGGCTACACCAACGCCGGGAAATCCACGCTGTTCAACGCGCTGACGCAGGCGGGCGTGCTGGAGTCGCCGAAGATGTTTGCCACGCTCGACCCGACCCTGCGCGGCGTGACGCTGCCGTCGCGGCGCAAGGTGCTGCTTTCGGACACGGTGGGATTCATCAGGAATTTGCCGCACACGCTGGTGTCCGCGTTTCGGGCGACGCTGGAGGAAGTGCAGCGGGCGGCGCTGATCCTGCAGGTCTCGGACGCGACCAGTCCCATCCGGCAGGAGCAGGAAGCGCAAGTCGAAAAGGTGCTGCAGGAGCTGGAGTCGGAGAAGAAGCCGCGGCTGCACGTGGTCAACAAGATTGACGCGCTCACCTCGCAAGAACGCGAGCACCTGCGGGACGACGCGCACACGGTGCACGTGTCGGCGCTGCAGGGTCTGGGGCTGGGGACGCTGCTGGACCGGATTGATCAGGTGCTGGAGGAGGATCCGCTGCGGCAGGTGCATCTGCGGGTGCCGCAGTCGGAAGGCAAGGCGCTGGCCATGCTGGAAGCGGGTGCGCGGATTTACTCGCGGCACTATCGCGATGGCATGGTGGAGATGGTGGCGCAGGCGCCGGAGTCGGTGGTGCGCAAAGTGAAGCAGTTTGTGAGGGAATGAAAATTCCGCTGGAGCGGTGGGTTTAGGCCAGCCGAGGACAACTGATAGCTGACGGCTGATAGCCAGCAATTAAATGGGCCGGCGATCAAGAAGCGGTGACATTTCCTTGACCACTGGCCCATTCGACCCTGAATCGGATCGGAGGTGATACCAATAGAATAACCCTCCGGCGGCGGAAGTCAAGGTAAAGCGCAGGTTTTTGTGCCTGCTCGCGAGGCCGGTTCGGGAGATTTCCCGTGCCCGGGGAACCGGGCGAAGGGGCGTGGCGGAAGTCGGGCAAAATCAAGCAAATGCGCGTTGACAGCGGCTCCGGCGCGATGCTACTTTTGACAATTCAAGCAGCCATCATAAGCTAACCTGTTCACCCGTCGCCATGGATGAGACACTCCGACAATTAGGCGGATTACTGCTCGGGTCGATTCCGACCATCCTGCTATTCGTGATTACCTATTTCGCCTACCGAACCATCGTTCACGGGAAACTGGAAGCGGTGCTGAAGGAGCGCTACGCGCGCACGGAAGGCGCGATCGAGAAGGCGCGCGCCGACGTCGCCGCGGCCGAGGCCAAAACCAGCGAGTATGAGCAACGCCTGCGCGAGGCCAAGATGGCCGTCTTCAAGGCACAGGAGCAGCGGCGCCAGAAGGCATTGGCGGCGCGCGCCGCGGCCCTGGCGGACGCGCGCGGGCGGGCGGGTCAGCAGGTGGCGCAGGCGCGGGAACGGGTTGCGCGGGAACTCGAGGCGGCAAAACGGCAGTTGCAGCCCGAGGGCGAGCGCTTGGCGGAAGAAGTCATTCGCATCATTCTCAGCCCGGTGGGGGCGGCACAATATCGGGCAGGCGGTGCGCCATGAGCCGGGTAAAGCGCTTGGTCGCGCCTGCGTTCATAGCGATGTTGTTGCTGGCCGGCGCGGCGGTCGCGCAACCGAAGCCGGCGGAAAATCCAGCGCAGGCGAAATCCGAGCCGGCAGCGAAGCCGCAGGAGCCCGCGCGCGAGAAATCCGCGCAGCCGGAGACACCCGGTCAGGAACTGACGGAAGCGTCGGAGCGCGCCGCGGGTGAAGGCGAAGAGAACGCCGAGTTCAAGCAGTCGGCGTCGGTGCGCTTCCTGGCGAAGATCACCGGCCTGAGCCTGCGCTCAGCGTACTGGCTGGCGATTCTCATCAACTTCGCGGTTATCGCGGCGTTGGTGATCTGGTTCGCCCGCTCGTCTCTGCCGGGGATGTTCCGCTCGCGCACGCAAGCCATCCGCAAGACGATGGAGGAAGCACAGCGCACCAGTGCCGACGCCAGCCGCCGTCTGGGCGAGATCGAAAGCCGATTGGCGAAACTCGACAGCGAGATTGTGGCCATGCGAGCGCAGGCCGAGGCCGACGCCGCGGCGGAAGAGCGGCGCATCAAGGCCGCCGCCGACGAGGAAGCGCGCAAGCTCGTGGAATCGGCGGGGCAGGAGGTCGAGGCGGCCTCGCGGCTGGCACGGCGCGAGTTGAAGGCCTACGCGGCGGAGCTGGCGGTGTCGCTGGCGGAGCAGCGTATTCAGGTTGACGCCAAAACCGACCAGGCGCTGGTGGACAGCTTCGTGGGGCAGCTCGGACGCGACGGCAAGGAGGGCAAGTAGATGGCGGCGATCACCAGCCGTTACGCTCGCGCCTTCGCCGATGTTGTATTCAGCATGAAACTCGCCCCGGCAAGCGTCATGCAGCAGTTGTACGAACTGGTCTCGGCGGTGAAGAGCAACGAGGTGTTGCAGCGCGTGTGGGAGAACCCCTCGATTCCCGCGGAGCAGAAACGCGCCTTGCTGGACGCGATCGTGGCGCAGGCGAACGTCAGCAAGCCGGTGCGGAACTTCCTGGCGGTGCTGATTGATCACCGCCGCGTTGGGGAACTGGCGGAGATCGCCCGCGGAGTGGAGAGCGAGCTCGATGCGCGGCTGGGATTCGCCGAAGCCGACGTCACCAGCGCGCGCGAATTGACCGAGCCGGAGAAGCGCGCGCTGGAAGGGAAGATCGAAACCATGACCGGCCAGAAGGTGCGCGCCCATTACGCCACCGACCGCACCATTCTGGGGGGCGCGATCGTGCGCCTGGGCAGCACGATTTACGACGGGTCCGTCAAGGGCCAGTTGCACCGGATGAAGGAGCAGTTGGCGGCGGAGTAGCCGTCGTCGATGGTCGTTGGTCGATGGTCGATGGCAACAAGTAGATTCCTCGTTGCGCTCGGAATGACAAGGATATGGAGCGCGGTGACGGGGTTTGCTAAGCGCTAAAGGCTAAGAGCTGATTTTCTATGGCACAAATTAAAGCTGACGAAATTACGAAACTGATTCGCGAGCAGATCGAGAATTACGAATCGCGCATCGCGGTGGACGAGGTCGGGACGATCATCAGCCTGGGCGACGGCATCGCGCGCGTGCATGGCCTGGACAAGGTCATGGCGGGCGAGCTGCTTTCCTTCCCGCACGGCGTGGCCGGCATCGCCATGAACCTGGAAGAAGCGCAGGTCGGCGTGGTGGTGCTGGGCGAATACACCGAGCTGAAGGAAGGCGACGAGGTCAAGCGCACCGGACGCATCGCCAGCGTGCCGGTGGGCGAGGAGTTGATCGGCCGCGTGGTGAACGCGCTAGGCGAGCCGATTGATGACAAGGGCCCGGTCGCGACCAAGAACTTTCTTCCCGTCGAACGAATCGCGCCGGGCGTCATTGACCGGCAGCCGGTGCGCGAGCCGATGGCCACCGGGCTGAAGGCGATTGACGCCATGATCCCGATCGGCCGCGGACAGCGCGAGCTGATCATCGGCGACCGGCAGACGGGCAAGACCGCGATCGTGTTGGACACCATCATCAACAACAAGGGCCGCGACCTGATCTGCATTTACTGCGCCATCGGACAGAAGCGCTCCTCGATTGCGCAGGTGGTGAAGATTCTGGAAGACAACGGAGCGATGGACTACACCATCGTCGTGGCCGCGTCGGCTTCCGAGCCGGCGCCGATGCAGTACATCGCGCCCTACGCGGCCTGCGCCATGGGCGAGTATTTCCGCGATAAGGGCAAGCACGCGATCACGTTTTACGATGATTTATCGAAGCACGCGGCGTCCTACCGCGAAATCTCGCTGCTGTTGCGGCGTCCGCCGGGGCGCGAGGCTTATCCGGGCGACGTCTTCTACCTGCACTCGCGGCTGCTGGAGCGCGCCGCCAGAATGAGCGACAAGAACGGCGGCGGTTCGCTGACCTCGCTGCCGGTGATCGAGACGCAGGCGGGCGACGTTTCCGCCTACATTCCGACCAACGTGATTTCCATTACCGACGGCCAGATCTACCTGGAAACCGACCTGTTCAACTCCGGTATCCGGCCGGCGGTCAACGTGGGCTTGTCGGTGAGCCGGGTCGGCGGCAGCGCGCAGATCAAGGCCATGCGCCAGGTCGCCGGCACGCTGAAACTGGAGCTGGCGCAGTTCCGCGAGCTGGCCGCGTTCGCGCAGTTCGGCAGCGACCTGGACAAGGCGACGCAGGCGCAGCTCAATCGCGGCCAGCGTCTGGTGGAAATCCTGAAGCAGGACCAGTACGCCCCCCTGCCGTTCAGCAAGCAGATTCTCATCATCTTCGCTGGAACCGGCGGCTACCTTGACGACCTGCCGGTG
>JAIQFM010000022.1 GCA_020073285.1 Terriglobia bacterium
TCGGTGAGCGCGTTCATCTTGGCGATGATGCGCGCCGGGCGCTTGTGGCGCGCGTGGTCGGCCTCGCGATCAATCAGGTTGATGGTCTTCTGCGCGATGTCGAGCGGCGCAACCAGCAAGGGATCGTATTCGCTCCGCTCGGCATAGGCGGTGAGGAAGTTGAAGACGGCGTGCACGGCCGACGTCATCTGCCGATCGGCGGTCAGGAGGCTGAGGTCGGTGTACAGGCGCGAGGTCACGTGGTTGTAATTGCCGGTGCCGAGGTGGGCGTAGCTGCGAGTCGTCCCTTCCGGATCGCGGCGCACCAGCAGCGCCAGCTTGCAATGCGTCTTGAGGCCGACCAGGCCGTGGAACACCTGCACCCCGGCGTCTTCCAGATGGCGCGCCCAGCGGATGTTGGAGGCTTCGTCGAAACGCGCCTTGAGTTCAACCACGACCGTGACTTCCTTCCTGGCGGCGGCTTCCTCCAGCGCGCGCATGATCGGCGAGTCGTCGCTGGTGCGGTACAGCGTCTGCTTGATGGAGAGCACGAGCGGATCGGCGGCGGCGGCCTCGATGAACCCGACCACCGTGTCGTAGGAATCGAAGGGGTGGTGCAGCAGCAGGTCGTGGCGGCGCAACTCTTCGAACAAGTCGTGCGACTTGGCAGTGAGATGGAGCTGGCGCGGCACGAAGGGGCGGAATTTGAGGTCGGGCCGGTCGGATCGCTCATGCAGCGTGAACAGGCGCGACAGGTTGACGGCGCCGTCGGTCTGGAACACTTGCCAGGTCTCCAGTTCAAAATTGGTGCGCAGGCGCTCGATAATCTCGGGATCCGCGCCGGCCTCGATTTCCAGGCGCACGGCGTCGCCACGGCGGCGGTTGTGCAGCTCGGTGCGGACCGATTCCAGCAAGCTGCGCGATTCCTCTTCCTGCAAATAGAGGTTGCTGTTGCGGGTGACGCGGAACGCCGCCGCGCTCAGGATGTCGTAGCCGCGGTACATGGTGGCGGCGTGGTAGGCGACGAGGTCGGCAAGGAAAATGTAGTTGTCGGCGCCCTCTTCGGAGGGCAATCGCACCAGGCGCGGAAGCGACCGCGGAACCGTGACCACGCCCATCAAGGTGGTGGCGGCGCGACGGCGGCGCTTCAGGAGAAACGCCAGGCAGAGGGCCTTGTTGATGACGCGCGGAAATGGATGCGCCGGATCGACGGTCACCGGCGTGAGCAGGGGGTCGAGCTCGCGCTCGCAGTAGTCGGCGATGAACGACTGCCGCTCGGCGTCGAGATCGTGCAGCGCGAGCACGCGGATGCCGTGCTCGGCCAGCGCCGGCAGCAACTGCTGGTTCCAGCAGCGGTACTGGGCGTCAACGAACTCGTGCGCTTCGCGCGCCAGTTGGTCGCGCTGCTCGGCGGGCGTCAGGCCGTCGGCGCCGGCCTCGGTGTAGCCGTCTTCAATGCGCTGCAGCACGCCGGCAATGCGAACCTCGAAAAACTCGTCGAGGTTGTTGGCGGTGATGGCGAGGAACTTGACGCGCTCCAGCAGCGGGTTGCGCTCGTCCTCGGCCTCCTCCAGCACGCGGCGGTTGAAGGCCAGCCAGGAAACCTCGGGATTGATGTAAAACGCCGGATTTTCCAGTGCTATGCGCCGCATCGTGAACCTAGATGGTAGGCCCAGCGGCGATTTGCGGCAAGGCAATCCCCGTTCCCAGGTTCTGGCCGCAGCAACCACATGGGAGCGGCGAAGCCCGGGCACTTCACCGCTCGTTGAAGCGGGAGGCTCAGCTTAGGAGGCTGCCGCTCCGGAGCGCCCGCTCGGCGGGATAGTGAGCGGGACAACACGCTTGGGGCCGCGTTTCCGGATCAGCAGCAGTCGAATGCGCTCCAGCAACTCCAGTGCCGCATACATCCCTTTCGGCAAAAAGACGTCGGCGCGCATATCGCGCTCGTAAATCTTGATCTTCCCGGAGAACAGGATGGTCGGGGTTTGCGGCGAGATCTTCTTGATCTCCTCGATCAGCTTGTGGCCGTCGAGGCCGGGCATGATCAGGTCGCTTAGGACCAGGTCAATACCACCCTTGTTGAATTCCTCCAGTGCGTCCAGTCCGTTGGTGCAGGTGATCACGCGATAGCCGCGGGTCTCCAGCATGACCTTGCGGATGGAGAGGGATTGCTCGTTGTCGTCAACGCAGAGAATCGTCCGCTTAGGCTTCATGACCTTTCCGAAGTCGCAAGTGGAAGCGCGCATGAGGCCGCGAAGTGGCGCCGACGCGGACAGGTAGCTTCCAGAATTTTTTCCAAAAAGTGCGCTATAAAAAACAGTGCGTGCATCCTACGGGCGGAAGCACGCCATGTATAGTGGCAACGAAGATAATAGAAATTTGACCTAGAGAAGATTTTCCTTGGGCCGAGGTGCGCGAAACCCTGCGCCAGTCGCAAGGCTGGGCAGGTGCGCCTCAGAGAAACAGTTCGCCGCGAATTACCTCCACAGAATTTCCACCGACGCGCACGGTGACAATCCGGTCACCGTTGCGCGCGGCACGCACCACGATGCGGCTCGGCCGCTGGATTTCGATTCCCTGCTCGATCAGCGCGCTCTCTTCCGGCTGGGCGACGCCGTGCGCGACCATCCAAGCGGCCGCGCAGCCCGCGGCCGAGCCGGTCGCGGGGTCCTCGCCGTTGTAGAAAATCATGCGCGCGTGCAGGCGGGCGGCTTTGTCCTCCGTCTCCCGGCTGACAAAGTAAAAAAACTTGCCGCCGCTGCGTTCCAGGTATTGGGAGGCGACAGTCAGGTCGAGGTGAAGGCGGCGCATCGTCGCCAGCGCGCGAACCGGCACGATAGTGAACGGCAGGCCGGTGGAAACGGTCTGGATGGGTACGTCGTCGGCGATCTCGTCGGCCTGCAGGCCGGCCACGCGGGCAACATCCTCGCGCGAGTGGCGCGGGCCGAACTCCGGATCACGCTGCTGCATCTCGCCGAAGACCAGGCCATCGGCGCCGGTCGCGAAACGCACGGGAATCTTGCCAACGTTGAGATCGAGTTCGACCAGTTCGGCGGCACCTTCGCCGCGCAGCACGGTAGCGGTGCCCAGCGTCGGATGTCCCGCGAAGGGAAGCTCTTCCTGGGTGGTGAAGATGCGGACGCGATGCCCGCGCTCGCGCTCGGTGGACGCCTCGCGCGGGACCACGAAGGTGGTTTCGCACAGATTGGTTTCCCGCGCTATGGCCTGCATCTCGGCGTCGCTCAGTCCGCGCGCGTCGGTAAAAACGGCGAGCGCATTTCCCGCGAGAGGACGCGAGGTGAACACATCCACCTGAACGAACGGAAACCGGCGTGTGGTCTTGGGCATGGGGACCTTCCGCAGGTTGTGGCCAGGGTCACGCGGCCGGATAAAGCCGCGTGATCCGTGACTCGATGGGCAGCGCTTACGCCGACTTTTTCTCGGATTCCTTCGCTTCAGATTGCTTCGGTTGCGGGACGATGCGCAGGTACGGCCGGGGCGCCTTCCATCCTTGGGGATAGGTCTTCTTCGCCTCGTCGTCGGAAACCGAGCCGGAGATGATTACGTCTTCACCCTGCTTCCAGTTGGCCGGCGTCGCGACTTTATGTTTCGCCGTCAGTTGCAGGGAGTCGATCACGCGCAGGACTTCGTCGAAGTTGCGCCCGGTGGTCATGGGATAGACGAGGATGAGCTTCAGTTTCTTGTCGGGACCGACGACGTAAACGTTGCGCACGGTCTGATTGTCGGCGGCGGTGCGGCCCTCGCAGGAACCATCGATGGTGGCGGGCAGCATACCGTAGAGCTTGGAAATCTTCAGGTCAGTGTCGCCGATCATGGGATAGTTCGGCGCGTACCCCTGGGTTTCCTTGATATCGTTCGCCCACTTCTTGTGGTTGTCGACCGGGTCCACGCTCAGCCCGATGATCTTGGTGTTCCGCCTGTCGAACTCGGGCTTGATCCTGGCCATGTAGCCGAGCTCGGTGGTGCATACCGGCGTGAAATCCTTGGGATGAGAGAACAGCACCGCCCAGGAATCGCCAATCCATTCATGGAAATGTATGGGCCCTTCCGTTGTCTGAGCCTCGAAATCCGGAGCGACATCATTGATCTTGAGCATCCAACACCTCCTCGCTGAGAGCGCCCACAAAACTGACGCCACACGCCCAGATGGGGCCGGGCCGTCGAAGGTGGGCTGCATGGCCTATTAGACTCGCGAGCTTGCCAAACGCTTCACAAACAGCGGGAGCGCGGGCGTGGTTTGTCGGCCTCGACTTCTCCGCGTTACACTCTGGAGCGAAGCCCTAGTTCACGCCTTTGGGCCTCGCCCGGAAGCGCATGGGGTCCGGTGATCCTCCTGGTCTTCAAAACCAGCGCTCGACAGCTTCGCGCTGCCGAGGGTCGGTTCGACTCCGACACGCTTCCGCCATCTGCGTTCTCTCGTTCGTCTTCTTCTAAACATCGTAATACGATATTGTCGGCCTTGCACTTGACCGCGACGAT
Source organism: Terriglobia bacterium (assembly GCA_020073285.1). Lineage (GTDB taxonomy): Bacteria > Acidobacteriota > Terriglobia > Terriglobales > Acidobacteriaceae > JAIQGF01. The sequence goes on from JAIQFM010000022.1 coordinate 4,480, forward strand.
TGTCCCGGCTCATAATCCCGCGCGCAACCCGGCGACAATGCCCGTCTCCAACCCGGCGGGCGGGACGAGCACGGCGGCGGCGCAAAACCCGGCGGGCCGTTTCCGATTCTCGGGCTCCTTACTTTTTCGAACGGCTAAGGAGATTACGATGAGGCTTCGACTCACCGTCGTGTTTCTGTTGTGCGGAGCTGTCACCCTGACAGCGCAGACCTTCCGCGGCACCATCCTGGGCGCCATTTCCGACAGTACGGGCGCGGTGCTTTCCGGGGCCAAAGTGACCGCGCGCAATACCGCCACCGGGCTGGAGCGCACCACGCAAACCACGGCCGACGGCAGCTACAGCATTTCCGAACTGCCGATCGGCGCCTATGAGGTCACGGTCTCTCAGCAAGGCTTCCAGACCTGGGTCACCCGGGTGGACGTGAGCGTCGCCAGCGAACGCCGAGTGGATGCGCAACTCAAGCCGGGGGCGGTCAACGAAAGAGTCGAGGTCTCCGCCGAGACCCTTCCCCAGGTGGAGACCACCACCAACACCATGGGCAGCACCTACATCGCCAACGAGATCAAGGACCTGCCGGTGAACGGGCGCGACTACCAGAAGCTGATCTACCTGACGCCGGGGATTTCCGGTTCCCCGGACCAGATCACCGACTCGCCCGGATCGTTCGGAATCTTTTCCATGAACGGAGCGCGCGGGCGCTCCAACAACTTCCTGCTCGACGGCACCGACATGAACGACGGCTACCGCAACGACCCGGCCATCAACGAAGCCGGCGTGTTCGGCACGCCCGCCACCATTCTTCCGGTGGACGCGGTCGCCGAGCTGCGCGTGCTCTCCAATTTCGAGCCGGAATACGGCCGCAATGCCGGCGCGGTGATTAACATCGTCACCAAGAGCGGCACCAACAAGCTGCATGGCTCGCTGATCGAATACTTTCGCAACAACGCGCTGGATGCGCGGAATTACTTCAACTTCAGGGGCCAGCCGCAAGCGACATTCCACAACAACCAGTTTGGCGGCTCCCTCGGCGGTCCGATCGTCAAGAACAAGACGTTTTTCTTCGCCGACTACGAGGGCCAGCGGGAAAAAGTGGGCGTGGTGACGCTGGCCTGCGTGCCCGACCCGGCGCAGATTGCGGCCGACGGCGGCGCCACGAATCCGGTCGTCGCCAAATTGCTGGCGCGCAATCCGTGGCCCAAGCCCAATATCCCCGGCGTGATCGCAGGCGAGACGGGCTGCGGCGGCACGCCCAATGCTTCCCTGACCTCTCCCTCCAATAACCGCGTGGACAGCGTCATCGGCAAGATCGATCACAATTTCAACGCCTCCAACCTCGTCACCGGGCGCTATTACTTCGGCGACAGCCAGCAGTCCTTTCCCCTGGCGTTGACCGCCGGCGGCGGACAGCTTCCCGGCTTCAACACCGATACCCCCACGCGCGTGCAGTTGATTTCGCTGTCCTACGTGCGCGTGCTTTCCGCCAACAAGGTGAACGAACTGCGCTTCGGCTGGAACCGCTTTGCGGAAGATTTCCTGGCACAGGACCGCGCCTTCAAGCCCAGCTCGATTGGCCTGAACGTCGGGCCGGGGGTTCCCGACCAGGGGCTGCCCATCATTCTGGTCAACGGCTTCTCCCAACTGGGCGCCAACCAGGGCGATCCGCGCGGCCGCATAGACACCAACTATCAAGTGCTCGACAATTTTTCCTGGAAGCACAACAAGCACGATGTGAAGGCCGGCGTCGAGTATCGGCGCACCACGGTATCGCATTACATCGACCGCTACTCGCGCGGCCGGCTCAAGTTCGCCTCTCTCTCCGACTTCCTCACCGGCACGATCGACAGCGGATTCCAGTACCTCGGCAATACCCGCCGGAACACGTTCGAGAACAGCTTCGGACTGTTCATCCAGGACGGGTTCCACGTCACCCCGCGCTTCATGCTCAACTACGGCTTGCGTTGGGATTACTTCGGCGTGATCGGAGAGAAGAACAACCTGCTGAGCAACATCACCAGCACGGACCTGACGGCGGGCACGGTGACCTTGACGCAGGTGGGATCAGCGGGCCTGAAACAGCTCTACCAACCGGACCACACGAATTTCGCGCCCCGCGTGAGCTTCGCCTGGGACATCACCGGCAAGGGGACGACAGTGGTTCGCGCCGGCTTCGGCCTGTTCTACGACGCCTTCTCGCAGGACTTCTTCCTCGGACACCTGCCCTACCCGCCGTACTTCGCCCCCGGTCCGGCGTACAACCCAATCGGGCCGGCGCCGATTTTTTCCGCCGGGGCGGGTGCGACCATCGTCGACGGCGTTCCGGTTTACGGGCCGACCAATGCGTGCAATTTCGAGTGCGACATTTTCTCCGTGGACCGCAAGATGCGCACCCCCTACATGGAGAATTACAACTTCAACATCCAGCACCAGCTTGGCAGCAAGACGGTTTTCCAGATCGGCTACGTGGGCTCGCAGGGCCATCGCCTGTTCCGCTTCCGCGATATCAACCAACCGAGCCAGGCAGACATCACGGCGGCGGACCTGGCGAACGGGGTCAGCAGCTACGGCGTGCCCCGGGTGTTTGGCAATAACACGTACGGCGCTTTCTACATCCTGCAGCAGGAAACGACGGCAAAATCGAATTACAACTCCTTACAGGCCAGTCTTCGGGTGAACGGCTGGAAGGGCATCACGTCGATCGTGAACTACGTGTGGTCGCGTTCCTTCGATACCGCCAGCGACGGGGAAGACTTCGAGCCTAACGCCGCCCAGCCCAACGACAGCACCCGGCCCAACTTGGAATATGGTCCCTCGAACTTCGATGTCCCGCAGCGCTTCACCTGGATCTTCGGCTACCAACTGCCGAAACTGGGCGGCAGCCTGCAAGGGCTGAAGAACGGCTGGGGCTTCGACAGCACACTGACCCTGCAAAGCGGCCAACCCTTCCAGCTCAATTACAACTTCCAGGATGATTTCAGCGGCAGCGGCGAGGGCTTTGACCGGCCCGACGTGATCGGCCCGATCGTGTATCACAAGGGCAGCCCGTTCAACTTCCTCGACCTGAGCGCCTTCGCGATTCCGTGCACGGTGAACGTCGCCGCCGCCAGCGGCACCGCCGGCGATTGCGTGGCCGGCACCCGGCATTTCGGCAACCTGGGACGCAATGCCCTGCGCGGTCCGAGTTTCCACCAGTGGGACGTGGCCCTGCACAAGGACACCCACCTCGGCGAGAAAGCCGTGTTGCAGCTTCGCGCCGAGTTCTTCAACGTACTCAACCACCCGAATTTCGCCAGCCCGTTTTTGCCCAACTTCATTGCCGATGCGGGCGCGGCCGGGTTCGGGATCAAGGGCAACCGTGAAGTGGGCGGAGGTCCGCTGACGCTGGGCGCTAGCGGCGACGTCGGCGTCGGCAATCCGTTCCTGGGAGGCGGCGGGCCGCGCGGCATTCAACTGGCAGCGAAGATCACGTTCTAGGACTGAAAGTCCGTAGTGAAGCAGACCATTACGAAACTCGTGCCGTCCCTAACGGGACTCGAATTTCATTCCACTCGCATACCCGGCACTCACGTGCCGGGCTATGTACTGTCGCGCCTACGGCGCGAGATGCGAGTTTTTCGGTCCACTCAACCTGGAGACCTTGGCGTTTCGTAACAGTCTGGAAGGGCGGGGCTTCAACCGCGCCCAAGCATGGCTGCGAAACTCGCGGTTTTGTCAGGTCATTTGTCCCTTGCAATTTTGTTTTGAGGTGCCATCCCGAGCGAAGTGAGGCGGTGGAATGACACACCAACCGGAAATGTGGGACGTTTAGTTAGTTCACCGTCACCAAGATGATCGCCGTGTGCGTCGTAGCACCGCTGGTTCCAGTGACTGTCACCGTGCCGGATTGAGGGAAATTCGACGGCGGCGGACTGCTCGAGCTGCTGCCGCCTCCGCCGCACCCCATCATCATTGCCAGCCCAAACACCAGCACCAGCGTCAACAGTAGGATCCGTCTGACGCGCTTCTCTCTTGACGAGCGTTCCCTCTTGCCCGCAAACACCAGCCCCACCGCCAGCGCAAGCGACCCACCTGTCCATGGGAAGAACAGCGAGCGCGGCGCGTGCAGGCTGGCACGCGTCGTGGGAGCGGTAACGGTCACGGTAGCGGTTCCCGAGTTGGCGACTGAGGTCGGAGAAACCGTGCACGTCGTGCTCGGCAAGGAAGTCGGCACGCTGCACGACAGCGAAACCGTCCCCGTGAATCCATTCAGCGCCGCGATGGTCACCGTCGAAGTGCCAACATTGCCGGTGGTGCCCGCCGTCAGTGACAGGCTTGTGGGCGAGGCAGTGAACTGAAAGTCCGCAGCACTTGTCACCGTCACGGTGATAATGGCCGCGTGGGTCAGGGCCCCGCTGGTGCCCTGAATTGTTACAGTGCCGCTTTGTGTGGTCGTCGCGCTGCTGGGTGCAGTGACCGTCACGGTAGCGGTTCCCGAGTTGGTGACCGAGGTCGGCAAAACTGCGCAGGTCGTGCCCGGCAGCGTCGCCGACGCGCTGCAGCTCAGCGCAACCGTGCCGGTGAAACCATGCAGGGCGGTGATGGTCAACGTCGTCGTGCCCACATTAGCGGTGGCTCCGGCGGTGAGGTTCATGGTGGTGGCGGCCAGCGAAGGCTGGAAATCCGGAGAGACCGCGTTCCCGCTCCATTCCGTAACCAGGTTGAACGCATCCACCGATCCCAGCCCGGTCACCGGGTCGTATCCCACGCCGGCGCTGTAGCCGATCGAACCGCCGCCGCTGGGGCAGTTCGGCGATCCCACCGTGCACGGCACCTTATTGTCGCCGGAGGTGATGTCGTGAAAGGCATCCGTCGACGTGCCCGCCAACTGGTACAGCCGCGGATTCACGTTGCCCTGCGCGGCGTTCATCTGCTGGTTGATGAGCGCCACGATGCCGGCGAACACGGGCACGCCCGCCGAGGTGCCGCCCACAACGAACAGGGTAGTGTCCGACGCGCGATAGCCGTTGACGCAGCTCCCCTGCGAGCACACCAGGTAGCCGTCGTGGTCGAAGGATGAGGAAAACGAAATGTCGGGTACGTCGCGCTGGCCATCGTTGGGCACGCCGGTGCCGGTCTGCCAGCTCGGCTTCGCGAACAGCTTGCTCACTCCACCGCCGGTGGCCGCAAGGGAACCGTTTTGTGGGGGAGCAATTTCAAACGCGGTGTCGTTCCAAGCCGTTTCGGGGATGTACGACAACGCCGAGCCGTTGTTGGCGTTGTTGTTCGCACTCCAGTAAATTCCGGTGCCTTCATTGAAGGAGGTGCCGCCCGCGACGGTGACGTAGGGCAGCGCGGCGGGCACATCCACCGCCAGACCGTGCGTCGCCGACCTCACCACCGAAGTGGGAGTGCGCGGATAGTCGCAATCGGCGGCGCCGCTGTCGCCCGACGGTCCCACGATGGTCTGCCCTTGCGCGTTGGCTTGCTGGCCCATCGCGACCAGCGAATTTATTTCGCTGCTGCTGAAGTTCGGCTCGCAGTCGCCGTAGCTGATGCTGAGCACCGGCGCCAGGTTCTGGGAAACGGCGTAAAACAGCGAATCGAATGCGCCGTTGTTGGAGTTGACGTAGATGATGGTCGCATTGCGCGCCACCGCTCCCGCCCACTGGATGTCGAGGTTCGCCTCCATGATATCGCCGTTGACCACGCCCGGATCGGCCGAGCCCGGCACCAACACCACCGTCGGCGTATTCGCCGGCAGGCCGGACACAGTGCGGAAGGTTGCAATGTCCGGCAAGATCAGGTCAGTCTGACCCATCACCGCCAGCTTCTGCCCAGTGCCGTCGATGCCGCTGTTGTAGAGCGGCTTGAGGTCGTAGATGGTGGCAAAGTCGTCGGGCGCGAGAAAATGGCTGCCGCTGATGCTGGACGTGAATCGCGGCCGCAGCGAGGTTCGGCCGACGCCTCCGCGCGGCTTAGGACGGAAATCGTTGAGCCCGTGGAGTGAAATCACCACCTGCGCCAGTGAAGACGGCAACACAGGATCGGACACATTGGCGTAGTGCGGCTCGCCACTCACCGTGAAGCGATGGATCGCGGTGGCAAACGCCGACTCCACCTGCGCGGCCGTGCCGCTGAAAGCCACGTAGGTGCGGCTGAGCGCGGTCTCGTCCACGGTGAATCCCTGGGACTGAAGCCACGCACTGACCTGCGCGATGTCATCCTGGCTGAGCCCAAAGCGGTCGGCGTATCGTTCCGGCGTCAACCACTGGTGGTAGTAGGGCGAAAGCGGGTTCTGCTGCTCGTCCAGGAGCGCTTCGAGATCGGCCTGTTGCGCCGCGCTGGGCCTGAACGTCAGCGCCATCCGGTGCAGCATCATCGAGCCGGCCACCGCGCCTTCGTCGAATTCCGCGCGGGCGAACGGATGCACGTTGCCGCGCACCGGCTGCACCTGACGGGTTTCGATGGGCCGGACAATGCGGTTCTGCGCGGCGGCAGGCAGCAGCCCGGCGAATAACAACATGGAGGCCAAGATCGTGCGGAGAAAGACAGGAATCCTTACTTGCCTTCTCATGTCGCCTTCATAATAACAATATAGCAATGGGATGCGGAGAATTCGCTCCGTCGTACGCGGCGCGCAAAATCATTAAGGGCCGAACCGATGAGCGTGCTAACACATTTCCTGAGAGAAAGTTGCACCGGCAGGATTTCACCCGGCCCCAAGCTGTCATCCGGAAACCTGTTTTAATGTCCGCCGCCGGCCGCCTTCCCCTTGGTCTCATGATAGTTAGGGAACGGCTGATGTTCCACAAACTTCGGCGGCTCCTTTTTGAGTTGCTCGAGCACCAGGTCCACCGCCTTTTCCAGTTGCGGATCGCGTCCCTGCCGCCACGCCGCCGGATCGAACGGCACCTCGTAATCGGGCGGCACGCCGACGTTCTCCACGTCCCACTCTCCTTTCGGGTTGTAGAACGCCACGCGCGGCGCGGTCACCGCCCCGCCGTCCATCAGTTGCGGGTAATCGTAAATCCCGACCAGCCCGCCCCAGGTGCGCGTGCCCACCAGCGGCCCGATTTTCTCATGGCGGAAGTACCAAGGCAGCGCGTCGCCGCCGGAGCCGGCGTACATGTTGGTCACCATCACCTTGGGCCCGAAGATCGAACCCACCGGCGTGGTGAATGGGTGTCCCTCGCGCGTCATGAAGTAGTTCATCAGCGGCTTGCGCAGCGCATCGATGATGTAATCCGCCGCCTGCCCGCCGCGATTGAAACGCTCGTCCAACACCGCGCCTTGCTTGTCAATCTGCGCGTAGAAGTAGCGGTTGAAGTAGGTGTAGCCGCCCACCGCGGTGTCCGGCAAATAGACGTACGCCACGCGCCCGCCGCTTAACTGCTCCACCTTGCGACGGTTGCCGTCAATCCACGCGCGATTGCGCAGGTTAGTTTCGTTATCGATCGGAACCACGGTAACGGTGCGCGCGCCCTTGCCGCTGGGATCGCTGTCCACCCGCATGACCACCGACTTCCCGGCTGTCGCCTGAAAGAAGCTGAAGATATTATCCGAGCCCTTCAGCTCGCGTCCGGCAACCTCCAACAGGTAATCGCCTTGCTTCACGTTGACGCCCGGCTCAGTGAGCGGCGCGCGCAACTCGGGATTCCAATTCTCGCCCTGGTAGATTTTCGCGAATCGGTAGCGCCCATTTTCGATTTTGTAATCGGCGCCCAGTAGTCCCGTCTTCGGCTGCGTGGAATGCGGTGGCGGCGGCGGGCGCACGTTCATGTGCCCGACCGACATCTCACCCAGCATGTCGGTGAAGACGTAATCCAGGTCGGCGCGGCTGGCGGCCGCCTCGACATACGGCGCGTAGCTTTTCTCGGCCTCGCGCCAGTTCACCCCGTGCAGATTGGGGTCATAGAAGAAGTCGCGCTCGATGCGCCACACTTCGCGATACTCCTGCATCCACTCGGCGCGCGGATCGGCGTACACCGGCATGTCGTCGAGCTTCAACGTCATGCCGCTGATGCGCGGCGCCGCCTCGGCCGGCGGCGATGGCGGCTCGCCGGACTTGCTGGGCGGGGGGACGCTGGCGATCCGCCATTTCGCGTTCTCGCCCGCGCCCTGACGGTAGAGCATCTTTTTGCCGTCGAACGACAGCGCAAAAGCGGAAATGCCTTCCAGCAGCTTGCCGGTCCGGCGCGGTTCCAGCTCGAAGCGGTACAGCGTCTGCGCCATCCCGCCCGGACCGAACGTCGGCATCACCGGAGCTTCCGTCAGATAAACCGTACCGCTTGCCCCGGTGTGCAGCCCGGTGTAATTGCGCGCCGGGATGGGCAGCGCCAGAATTCGCTGGTCAATATTTTCGAAGTCGATCTTCACAGTGACCGGCTGCTTGGACTTCTTGTCCGCGGTTTTCTCGTCGCTTGCGGCGTCCGTCTCTTCGCTGCCAGATACCTGTGTGGCGACACCAACCGGTTTGTCTTCCGGCTTCGCTTCCCGCGCCGCTTTCTCCTCATCGCTCTGCGGCGCGATCGGCGACGGCAGATCCTTCCTCAGCACGACCACATACACGCTGCGCGTCACCGGACGCGCAAAGCTCGAGAGATCCAGCCAGCCGTTGGTCGGCCCGACGTTGGTACTGGCCGTGAAGTAAAGATATTTGCCGTCGCGGTCAAACGCGGCGTAGCGCGCGTCGCTCATCCCGTCGGTGATCCGCTCCGGCTTCCCCGTCTCCAGCGAGTACACGAACACCGCGCGCATGTGGCTCGGCAGCTCCTTGGTGTACGCGATCCAGCGGTTGTCGGGCGACCATGCCGGGTCCAGCGTGTGGAACGGCGCCTCGTAATAATTGGTGTCCACCTTCACCGGCGTACCCTTCGCCAGGTCCACGTACCAGACGTTGAGCCGCTTGTCGGTATACGCGATCTTCTTGCTGTCGGGCGACCACTGCGGCTCGTAGAAAAACGACGGCGCCTCGCCCAGCCCGATCTTCTTCAACTGCGCGCCGTCCTGCGAGCGCAGATGCAGCGCGTACTCGCCGCTCTCGTCGGAGAAGTAGGCGATCCATTTGCCGTCGGGCGACCAGGCTGGGTCGCGCTCCGCCGCGTTGGTCGTATTCGTCAGGTTGCGGATGTCGCCCTTGTCGGCGGGAACGGTCAGGATTTCGCCATGCGCTTCAAATACCGCGCGCACGCCCGTGGGCGAAAGAGCGTAGTTGGAAATGCGGTCGCCAACCTTCACGTAATGCGGCCGCAGGCTGGGCAGGTCGCCGGCAACCTCGACGTTGATGGCCGCGGATTTCCCGTTGCGCAGGTCGAGCTTGTGCAGCGAGCCGAGCCGCTCATATACGATCTCGCCCGGTCCGGCCGAGGCGCGCTTGATGTCCGAGGTCACCGGCAGCACCTGGTCCACCTTCTTGCTGCGCGTGTCGTACACGAACATGGTGATGGGACCGTTGCGGTCGGAGAGGAAGTAAATCTTGTCGTCGATCCAGAGAGGATTGAAGTCGTTGGAATTCTTGTCGCGCGGAATTTCGCTCACGCTGGAATCCGCCAGCTTGGCGATCCAGATGCGCGCCGTGCGTCCGCCCCGGTAGTTTTTCCAAGCCCGCCCCGGTTGCCAGTTCCATACCGGCACGTACGCGAGCTGCCGGCCGTCGGGCGAGAACGATCCCATCACCCCTTCCGGCAGCGGAAGCTCGTGCGGCAGCCCGCCGTCCAGCCCGATTGTGAACAGCCGGTCGAATCCGGCGTAGCTGTTGCGCGAGGAATGAAAGAGGATCTGCTTGCCGTCGGGCGTCCAGCCGACCACGCCATCCAATGCGGGATGGAAGGTCAGCCGCTTGGCCTCGCCGCCGCTCGCCGGCATGACGTACACGTCGGCATTGCCGTCATAAGTGCCGGTGAAGGCAATCCATTTGCCGTCGGGCGAAATGGCAGCGTCGCTCTTGGCGCCCGGCCCAGTGGTCAGCGGATGCGCCGCTCCGCCCTCGCGAGGCGCGCTCCACAGATCGTCACCGTAACTGAACACCAGTTGCGACGCGCTCACCGCCGGCTGATGCAGCAACAGCGGCTTTTGCGCCTGGACCACAATCGCGAATGCCAGTATGAATGCGAAGCAGAGCCATCTCCTCATGACACACGTCTCCTTAATCTATTGTCGTGCGGGAAGCCTGAATTATACGCGAGACTCTGGAAAGGCAGTGGCCAGTGGTCCGTGGTCAGCGTCCGTCAGTGGCCAGCAGACAGTGGCCAAGTGGTCAGCGACCGCGGCCTTCTTCACTGGCCACAGGCCACTGACCACTGACCGCGTCCTTGACTACTCCAGCACGAAGATATTCTTCTTCGCGCACATGTCCTTCAGGATCTTCGGCCACACGGTGACGCTGACTTCGCCCAAATGCGCCTTGCGGAGCAGCGTCATCAGCGTGCGCGACTGCCCGATGCCGCCGCCGATGGACAGCGGAATCTCGTTCTTGACGATCGCCTGGTGATACGGGAACTTCAGGAACTCGGTCAGCTTCGACATCTCAAGCTGCTGCTTCAGCGTCTCCGCGTTGACGCGGATTCCCATCGAGGTCAGCTCATGCCGCCGTTTGGTGACGTGATTCCACACCAGGATGTCGCCGTTCAGGCCGTGCGTGTTCTTGCCCGTTTCATGAAGCGTGTCGGTGATCCAGTCGTCGTAATCGGCGGCGCGGTTCTCGTGCGGCAATCCGTCAGCCAGCGGCCACCCGATCCCGATAATGAAGACCGCCGGGTACTTCCGCAGCACCTGCGTTTCGCGCTGCTTGCGCGGCAGGTCCGGGAACATGTCCAGGATTTCTTCCGCGTGCAGGAAGGTCAGCTTCTCCGGCAGGTTGGGATAACGCGGGTCCATCAGCTTGGGGAACATCTCCTGCACGAATTTTTCCGCGCCCACCAGCACCTTCCAAATACGATTCACCACTTCCTTCAGGAAACTGAGGTTGCGCTGCTCCGGCCGGATCACGCGCTCCCAGTCCCACTGGTCCACGTAGCAAGAGTGGTCGTGGTCGAGGAAGTAGTCCTTGCGCACGGCGCGCATGTCGGTGCACAGGCCCTCGCCAACCTTGCACTCGAACTGCCGCAACGCCATGCGTTTCCATTTGGTCGCCGCCTGCACCACCTGCGCGTCCACCGGGTGTTTGCCGAAATCGTTCGAGATGTGGAACTGGATGGGGGTGCGCGATCCGTCGCGGTCCAGCAGGTCGTTGACGCCGCTCTCCACGTCCACGATCAGCGGCACCGTGACCATCATCAGGCTGAGTTCCTTGCAGAGGTTCTCCTCGATGTAGTTCTTGGCCGCGAAAATCGCCTTCTGCGTCTCGCGCGGCGTCAGCAGCGAGCGATAATCGTTGGGCAGGATCCTCTCCAGCTCGGTGTAATCGCCAATGCCCGGTCCGGCGAGATCCGCCTTTTTGACCTCCAGCGTTGCCATGCGTGCCTCTCCTGTGCGAGGGATTTTGAAAGATATTAACTCTCTAGTCTACCCCCGTCACGGGCCGGCGGGCAGTGCCCAACGTCACGCAAGCTTGTGCGGAAGCTCAAATGGAGGAAACCATTGGCCGGCGCCAGCGTCCAGTGGCCAGTAGTGGCGGTTGCCCCACCCTTAGCCCGCCCGGTTTTGGCGGGATAGGGTGGGGATCCTTCCTGAAGCCTGTTTCAGCGCATTTTCTTTCCTGAAGCCTGGAGCCTGGAGCCCGAAGCCCGCTTCAGCGCTGCCCGGTGGCTCGCACCGCTGGTACAACGACCTCGCAGAGACTGGTATTACGACCTCGGTAATCTGCCCTAGCCGCGCGCAGAGCCCTACCCTTGAGGAATGCATATGGCAGCGAATTCCCCTGGTCCCTTCGAAGTGCTGCGTCGCTGGAAGCGCCACCAGATTCGCGTTCCTGTGCGCCTGGTCGTGCATCGTGGGGATCTCACTTCGCGCGTCAACGGACGCGGCACCGAACTCAACGAAGGCGGCATGTGCGTTTTTGCCGGCGTGGAACTCAACAACGCCGACCAGGTTGAGCTGGAATTCACAACTCCGTACTCGCCGGAGCCACTGCGTGTCTGGGCCAAAGTGCGCAACCGCTACGGTTATTACTACGGCCTGGAATTCCTCACCGAAAATGCCGGCGAGCGCGAACAGGTGGAGCGCTTCCGCGAAGTCCTGCGCAGCGCCACCGGCAACGCGTAAGCCGGTCCGTCAATTCGACCACCGCGGTTTGCCCGAGGTGTCACGCAGCGTAAGCACCTCGTCCCGGCGAACGATTTCGCGCGCGATCATGCCCTCCCTGCCCTGGTAGCGAATTTTCGCTCCCGTCACCTGTAGGCGTTCTCCAGACTGGATGGCGAATTTTTGCTCGCGCAGGAAACGCGAGAGCGCCACGTGCACCAGCATCGTTCCGTGGTCGGTCTTCAGCACGAGGTGGGTGCCGCGGTCCTCGGTCACCGGGCAGTAAAATTCCTGCACATCCTGCACCGTGCCGGTGGTCGTGAATTCGTTGCCGGCGCTGTAGCCCAGCGAATCGGGATCTTTCCTGGAAGTAACCGCGGTCAGCATGACAATCAACACCACCACGACCGCGGCGACGATGATTTTCAGGTTCCTCATGGCCGTCCTCCTCTAGGTGCGGAGACACGTGAGCCCAAGGCTTTCCTGTACACTGCCCACACTAGCGCCGCGCGGGCCGCGCCACAAGCGTTCTTGTCACCATCGAATGTGCGGTTGGCCCACAGTGGAACAAGACTGGGGCGCGTTACTTTGCCGCCGCCGCCGTTTTCGGCCGGTTCTTCTCCATCGCCGCCGCCATCAGCTTCACCAGTTCCGTCGCCGTGTACGGACTCCAGCCGTGGCCCTTCATCGGCCGCCCGTAATCAAACGATCCCGCGTAGTACGGATCCTTGGTGTTCTTCAGGAAATTCTCCAAGCGGTAAACCGCCAGGTTGAGGTAGTAGTTGTCCATGTCGCCGCAGAAGAGGTGCAACTTGCCTACCAGTTTGGGCCCGATTGTGGACCAGTTTTCCTCCAGGTCGTAAGTCAGGTCGTAGCCGTGATCGCGCATGGAGAGCGCGACCTCGCGGTCAATGTTGCCTGTAAGCTTGTCCCACAACGGGCGCGGATACCCGTCGGCGCCAACCGGTCCGTACGCCGCCTCCCATTCCTCGTACTGCTGAGCGCTACGCCCGTGGCTGCCAAGCACCTCCTCCAGCAAACTCATCTGCCGCATGGTGACCAGCACCTGGCCTTCGGAGCTGCGCATCATGGGGCGCTCCAGCGGGACGTATTCTCCGCCCGCGACAAACGCGTTCTCGTCCTGGTAAATGTCCACCAGTTGATAGCGATGGAAATCAATCGGATCGGGAAAGAACGTCCAAGTCCCTCCGAAAAAATCCGGGTGCAGCACTTGCAACGCCAGCGACTCCCATCCGCCCGTCGATCCGCCCGTCAGCACCCGCGCCCACGGCTGGCCAATGATGCGGAAGTGCGTCTCCAGGTATGGAATCAGCTCCTGCATGATGGCGTCGCCGTACGGCCCCTGGTTCGACGAATTCACCGCGTAGGAGTCGTCGAAAAACGGAGTCGGATGCAGGAACGTCACCAGGATCAGGCGCGGGAATTTTTCCGACAGCCACGCGCCGGTGATCTCGCGCGCTTCCTTCCCTGACGGCCAGCCGCCCTCCTCGCCGCTCCCATCCTGGAAGCCGAACGGCGCGCGCAGCGTGAAGTGGTCCTGGACGTACACCACCGGATAGCGCTGGTCCGGATGCTCGTCGTATCCCTTGGGCAGCAGCACGGTTGCGCCGATGTACATGGGGCGCCCCCAGAACTGGCTCACCAGCTTGCTGGCAAACTTCACCCGCTTGACGTACTTTGTGTTCGGCGGAACTTCGATCGGCGAAATCACCTGGCTCGCCTCCAGCTTGACGTCGTACCCCGCCGCCGGGTCCAGCCGCACCTTCTGTACCTCACTGTACATATTCCCCGGTGATCGGTTGAACTGCTGCCCTTCCCACTGGTCCATGTGCGCCCAGACGGTATGGCCGTCGGCGCGGTGGAATTCGGTGTAAACATTGATCAGCGCCTGCACGTTGTACTCGCCCGCCGGCAGCTCTTTCAGGCTCTGCAGCGGAAAGCCGAGCGTCGATCCGTCAATCACCGCCGCCTGGCCGGGCGGAAGCCGGCTGACATCGGCGCCATAGATCGGCGTCTGTTGGAACCAGTCGCCCGCCTGCAGACGCGGCTCGGGGCCGTCATGCCGCGAGAGAATCACGAACACGCGCCCGGTGATCGGTCCGGCATGCGCGGTGGCGGGAAATGAGATTTCGAATCGCGGGCCGGACGTTTGGGCCAGAACGTTCAGGCTGAACAGCAGGACAAACAGCAGCAGAGCACGGCGGCGCAGCCTCATCCCTCAACCTCCGAAGCACAGGGAAAGCCTAACCTGTGATGCGCAGGGTTGTACAACCGGCTTAGCCGTACCAGTCGGCGCGGCTGAGCGGAAGGTGCGACTCGCCGGCGTCGGGCTTGACCAGCAGCGTCTGGTGCACGCTCAGTTGGCCGGTGCGGAAGCGATGTGCGGCACCCGCCATGTAAAGGCGATAAATCCTATACGTCACCTCATCCGCCAGCTTGCGCGCTGCCGCAGCCTGCCGCTCCAGCCGCCGAACCCAATGGCGCAGCGTCATGACGTAGTGTTCGCGCAGGTTCTCCACGTCGCGTACTTCCCAACCCGCGTCCTCGGCCGCCGTGGTCATGGAGCTGAACGGCACCAGTTCGCTGTCCGGAAAAACGTAGCGCTGCACGAACGACTCGCCTCGGTTGGGCTTGTGGAAGACTTGCGCGATGCCGTGATTGAGGAACACGCCGCCGGCACACACCGCCGCCCAGGCTCGGCGAAAATATTCGCCCAGCATTTTTTCTCCGACGTGCTCCACCATCCCGATGCTGACGATCTTGTCGAACGTCTCCCCTTCGAGGTCCCGGTAATCGCGCACCTCGGCGCGGCACCGGTCTTCGACACCTTCCTCATGAATGCGCTGGTTGGCGAGTTCAGCTTGCTGGCCGCTGAGCGTAATGCCGAGCGCCCGCGCGCCGTATCGCTTGGCCGCGTGAACGATCAACGCGCCCCAGCCGCATCCGATGTCCAGCAGGCGCTCCCCTTTCCGCAGGCGCAGCTTGCGGCAGATGTACTCCAGCTTGTTCTCCTGCGCCTGGTCGAGCGTGTCCCGCTCCGATCCGAACCAAGCGCAGGAATACACCATGCGCCGGTCCAGCCAGAGACGATAGAAATCGTTCGACAGGTCGTAATGGAACCGGACCGCGCTGCGGTCGCGAGTCCTGGAGTGCAACGCCCCGTTCAGCCGCGCCTGGCGCTCCCCGCGCGGAGCCGAGCTTTTCGGCAACCCGGAGAGCAGCGCCGCGTACCGCAGCTTCTCGCCGACGCTGAAACCACGGGCGAAGAGGCCGTCAATGACGCGGAATAAGCACTCGATGTCCCCTTCGACATCGCAATCATCGTAGATGTACGCTTCACCGAGCACGAGGTCGCTGGGCGCCGAGAACATGTTGCGCAGCGTGCCGGGATGATTCAGTACCAGCGTGACCCGTGGTTCTCCGCGCGCATTCCGCGGACGCCACTGGCTGCCGTCCCACAGCCGCACCGCCAGTTCCTCCGCTCCGGCGCCGTCGAACAGCGCCTCCAGGAATGCCAGCGTCGCCATCCGGCCCGCATCGGTCGTTACCACCTCACGCAGAGCCATTTTCATTTCCTCCCGTGCGCTCCCAGCAAAAATCATACCCAAACCGAGGGGGAATGGAGCAGGTGGCAGCTCATTTTCGGTTGACAGGGCCCAAACCGGAACGCATAATTATTCAGTTCGTGCATAAAAATGCGTTCGACCCCAAAAACCCTGCGCCACCACCGCATCCTCGAGCTGGTATCCCGGGAGCCCATGGTGACGCAGGAGGATATGGTGCGGCGCCTTACGCAACAGGGGCTCAAGGTCACGCAGGCCACGCTGTCGCGCGACATCAAGGAACTGGGGCTGGTGAAAACGCAGGAGGGCTATGCAGCCTCGGGCACGATAGCGGAAGCCGCGCCCACCCCGTCGCTGTCGCACCTGCTGCGCGAGTTCGTGGTGGATGTCCGCGAGGCGCAAAACCTGCTGGTGCTGAAAACGCCGCCGGGCAGCGCTCAGCCGGTGGCGAGGGCGCTCGACGCCGAGAGCTGGCCTGAACTGGTGGGCACGATCGCCGGCGACGACACCATTTTGGTGATCAGCTCCAGCAGCAAGAGCTGCCGCCAGCTCGGCAAGCGCATTCGCGAACAAATGTCGTAACGGCGTGTGGCACACGAGCCCTGGCGTGCGCACCCGTAAGCTTGAAGCAAGGAGTCGAACATGGCCACCGCGCATCCGGCGTTAGCAACGAAGGCGCCGCGCTCCGCCCCCGCAATTTTCCAGCAGACCGATCTGCTCTCCATCCAGGACCTCTCGCCGTACGAGGTGCACGAGATTTTCGCGCTCACCAAGACCATTAAGGCGAAGCCGTCCGCATTCGGCACGGCGCTGAAGGGCAAGCAGTACGTCATGATGTTCGAAAAGCCCTCGCTGCGCACGCGCATCACCTTCGAGGCCGGCATCAACACCCTGGGCGGGCACGCGCTCTTCATGGAGTGCCCGGGCGGCATCGAGTCGCGCGAAAAGGCCGCCGACGTGGCGCGCAACCTGGAACGCTGGGTGCAGGGCATCATTCTGCGCACTTTCAAGCACTCGACCGTCACCGAGATGGCGGCCAACGCCGGCGTGCCGGTGATCAACGCGCTGACCGACCGTGAGCATCCTTGCCAGGCGCTGGCCGACTTTTTCACCCTGCAGGAAAAATTCGGCGACCTGCCGAAGCTGAAGGTCGCGTTCGCCGGCGACGGCAACAACGTCGCCCACTCGCTTATGCTGACCGCCGCCAATCTCGGCAGTCATTTCTCGCTTGCCGTGCCCAAGGGCTACGAGCCGGCGAAGGACATTGCGCAGGCGGCCAAGGAAATCGCGGCGCATACCGGGGCCGTCATCGAGATCGGCAACGATCCGCAGGCCGCCGTGGCCGGCGCCGATGCCGTCTACACCGACGTGTGGGCGAGCATGGGCCAGGAGAGCGAGGCCGGCAAGCGCGATACCATCTTCCGCCCGTTTCAGGTGAACGCGGCGTTGATGTCGCTGGCCGCGCCGCACGCCGTGTTCATGCACTGCCTGCCGGCGCATCGTGGTTCCGAAGTCACCGACGAGGTGCTGGACTCGCCGCGGTCGGTGGTTTACGACGAAGCCGAAAACCGCCTCCACGTGCAGAACGCCATCATGGTTCTGCTCGCCGGCGCCCGCAAAGGCGTGAAATCGGCCTCGGCGATACGGGCCGGCAGAGCGTAGTCGGGCTTCAGGCTCCAGGCTTCGGGCTTCAGGCTCCGGGTTTCACGTTCAACGTGAGCTGGAAACGTGAAACCTCAAGAGGTTCAGAAATGACGGAAAAAGTCGTACTTGCATACTCCGGTGGTCTCGATACTTCCATCATCATCCCGTGGCTGAGGGAGACCTACGGCTGCGAAGTCATCGCCATGATCGCCGACGTCGGCCAGGGCGACGACATCCCCGCGGTCATCGCCAAAGCGAAAGCAACCGGCGCCAGCAAGGTTTACGTCGAGGACCTGCGCCGGGAATTCCTCACCGATTACGTCTTCCCCACCCTGCGGGCCGGCGCCGTCTACGAGCACAGCTACCTGCTCGGCACCTCAATGGCGCGGCCGGTCATCGCCAAGCGCCAGGTGGAAGTCGCGCTCGCCGAGGGCGCGTCCGCCGTGGCGCACGGCTGCACCGGCAAGGGCAACGACCAGGTCCGCTTCGAGCTTGCCTACCAGGCGCTCGCGCCGTCGCTCAAGGTGATCGCGCCATGGCGCGAGTGGAAACTGAATTCCCGCGAGGACTGCCTCGACTACGCCGAAGCGCGCGGCATTCCCGTCGAAGCCAGCCGAGCGAAAATTTATTCGCGCGACCGCAATCTTTGGCACCTCAGCCACGAGGGTGGCGAGTTGGAGGATCCCAACAACACGCCCAACGACGACATGTGGCAGTTGACTCTCTCGCCGCAGCAGGCGCCCGACCGTCCGGAAGAAGTCAAAATCACTTTCGAGCAAGGCATGCCGGTCGCGGTGAACGGCAAATCGATGAATCCGGTTACGCTGGTGGAAGAGCTGAACTTCAAAGGCGGGCGCAACTCCATCGGCCGAGTTGACCTGGTGGAAAACCGCTTCGTCGGCATCAAGTCGCGCGGCTGCTACGAAACCCCCGGCGGCAGCTTGCTGCTGACCGCGCACCGCGAACTGGAGTCGCTCTGCCTCGACCGCGAGGTCATGCACTTCAAGCAGCACGTCGCGCTCAAGTACGCCGAGATGGTTTACTTCGGTCTGTGGTTCACGCCCCTGCGCGAGGCCCTCGACTCGTTCATCAACTCGACCCAGCAGACCGTCACCGGCTCGATTACGCTCAAGCTTTACAAGGGCAACTTTACCGTCGCCGGCCGCGAGTCGGAATTTTCCCTCTACCAGACCGGGCTGGCCGCCTTCAACATGGACGGCTACAACCCGAAAGATGCGGAGGGATTCATCCGCATTCTCGGCTTGCCCGCGCGCGTGCAGGCCCCGCTGCGGTTCAAGAAGGAGGCATCCGAGCGCGAGCGCGGCAAGGAATTCCTCAAGGCCACCACCGCCGCGGATTAGGCTCCAGGCTGCAGGCTCCAGGCTTCGGGCTGTAGGCTGGGCTCCGGATCCGGGCTTAAGGCTCCGGGCTGCCGGTTCTGGGCTTCCGACTTCAGGCCAGCCCCGCAGGGGCGGCAGAACCTAGCCCGGCACGTCAGTGCCGGGACAATGCCGTAACAGATCGTCAGAGTCCCGGAGGGACGACACCGACGCTTCTGCTGTTTGTTGCGCAACACCACACGCAACTACGTTTAATCATGTGCGAAAATTCCGGCCCGTAGCTTGGAGCCCGAAGCCTTGAAAAAAATGTGGTCCGGACGCTTCCGCGAGCCGCTTGATCCCAAATTCGAGGTGTGGCAGCGGTCCTTCGCCTTCGACGTCCGCCTGCTGGCCGACGAAATCGCCGCTAGCCGTGCCTATGCCCGAGTTCTGCGAACGGCGGGCGTGTTCACCGCCACGGAACTTGATTCGGTGCTCGGCGGGCTGGACACCCTAGCTGCCAGACCCGCGCCCAATCCCGCCGACTTTCCTGGCGTCGAAGATGTCCACCAGTTCGTCGAGCAGGAACTGGTCCTGCTGATCGGCGACACCGGATACAAGCTGCATGCCGGGCGCAGCCGCAACGAGCAGATATCCACCGACCTCCGCCTCTACGTGAGGCGCAGCATTGACGACATCCTCGCCGCCATCGCCGGGCTCGCCTCCGCCTTCGTCGCCAAGGCCGAGCAATACAAAGATGACGTCATGCCCTCCTACACGCACATGCAGCGCGCCGAGCCGGTGCTGGTCGCCCACTGGCTGCTGGCCTGGGTGGAAATGTGGTTGCGCGACGCCGACCGCCTTGCCGACTGCCGCCGCCGCGTCAACGTCCTGCCACTCGGATCAGGCGCGGTCGCCGGGCCGGGCATGGAACTGGACCGCGCCGCCCTCGCCGCTGAACTCGGCTTCGAAGCCATCTCCGCCAACAGCATGGACGCCACCAGCGACCGCGATTTCGAGCTCGAGTATCTGCACGCGCTCTCCTCGCTCGCCCTGCACCTCAGCCGCTGGGCGGAAGAAATGGCGCTGTTTTCGACCGTTGAGTACGGTTTGGTGCAATTGCCGGAGCCCTACTCCACCGGCTCCAGCGCCATGCCACAGAAAAAAAATCCCGATGCGCTGGAACTGATCCGCGGCAAAGCCGGGCGCGTGCTGGGCGCGGCGGCCACCTTGCAAACCGTGCTCAAAGGACTGCCGCTCGCCTATAACAAGGATTTGCAGGAAGCGCAGGAGCCGCTCTTTGCCGCCACCGACAGCATGGCGCAGGCGCTGCCCGTGGCCACCGGCTTCATGGCGGCGGTCGGCTTCGACACCAAGCGCATGCAGCACGCCGCCTCATCCGGCTTCCTCAACGCCACCGCCGCCGCGCGCTACCTGGTGAAAAAAGGAGTGCCCTTCCGCATCGCGCACTCCGCCGTCGGACAGGCGGTGCGGTTGGCTTTAGAAAAAGGATGCGAGCTCGACGGCCTCATGCTGGAAGAATTGAAGCGGTTCCGCCCGGAATTCGAGCGCGACTTCTTCGATTGCCTGAAGCTGGAATCCGTTCTCGACAGCCACAACGTCCCCGGCGGCACCGCGCCGGCGCGCGT
This sequence comes from Terriglobia bacterium, assembly GCA_020073285.1. GTDB lineage: Bacteria > Acidobacteriota > Terriglobia > Terriglobales > Acidobacteriaceae > JAIQGF01. Next base: position 24,833 of record JAIQFM010000022.1, read on the forward strand.
CCGCGAAGCCCTCGCCGCCGCGCGACAACGCATCGCGACGATCTCGAAGTCCGCTGCCACCCCCGGCCGCCGCTCCAAGAAAATGTCGCCGTGACGCCGGTGGCCACTACGACTACTCTGCCGTATGCGCCTTCACCTGCGCCAGCATCTGCTGCGCCGCTTCGCCTGCGTCGATCGTCGAAAACGCGCTGCCCAGCTCGATGGTCGGAATCCCGTGCAGAGCCTGCCGCAGCGCGTCGCTTTTCTCGCCCCCGCGCACCATCACGTTGGGCCCCAGGATTACCACCGCCGGCCTTGCCGCTTTAACCAGGATGCGCGCATCCGACACGTTGCCCGTCGTCAGCGGATCGTACCCCGCCTGCCGCAGCACCTCGTGCACGTACGCCAACACGTTCGCCGACTGGTCCACGCACACCACGGTTTTCCCCGGCTGCCGCGCACCGTCCTTCACGCCGCCGCGCTGGTAGAACGCCGACACCGCTTCCACTTCGGACTCATGCGCTTCGAGCAACTGGTTCAGGTTGGTGATGTTGAGCGTGTGCGCGATTCCTTTGGTCACGTTGCACAGCTTGAGATCGCCGCGTGCGGAGCGCGCCGACGCCAGCAGCCGCACCAACATGCCCAGCCCGCTGCTATCCACGAACTCCACCTCGCCCAGGTGCAGCACGAAATGCTTTTGTTCCGGCAATAGTTTTGTGAGCTCCCGGTGCAGGTGGTCGGCTTCCTGTCCGGCCGCAATCCGGCCGGAGCATTTCACAATCGTGACCTTCCCCACCCGGCGCGCGTCCACTCGCAGCGGCATACAAGGCGTCTCCCCACCAAAGTGCCCGCAGGTCGCGGATTATACCGCGAACTCCACCACGTCCGGGCGGCGCATCCTTAGCGGCGCATCCTTAGATGTTAAGATCAAGAATTGCCCGCATGCCACCGATCATTGAAGTCCAAAACGTCACCAAGATCTACCACCTGGGCAAGGTCGAAGTGCCGGCGGTTCGCGGCGTCTCATTCCAAGTCGAGAAAGGTGAGTTTGTGGCCGTGGTTGGCCCCTCGGGCAGCGGAAAATCCACTCTCTTCTACGTGCTCGGCGGCCTGACCCGCGCCGACTCCGGCCGCGTCATCGTTGACGGCGACGACTTCGCCCGTCTCTCCGACGCCCAGCGCACGCGCATGCGCAAGCGCAAAATCGGTTTCGTGTTTCAGAAATTCAACCTGCTGCCGACCCTCAACGCGCGCCTCAACATCCAGATTGCCCAGGACATCGCCGGCCGCGACGGCAATCACGACGCCGCCTGGTTCGACCGGATCACCAAATTGCTCGGCATCGCCGACCGCCTCGAGCACCGGCCCTCGGAGCTGTCCGGCGGCGAACAGCAGCGCGTCGCCCTGGCGCGCGCGCTCATCAACCAGCCCGCCATCATTCTGGCCGACGAGCCCACCGGCAATCTCGACAGCAAGAATTCCGAAATCGTCCTCCGCCTGCTGCAGGAGACCAACCGCACTCTCGGCCAGACCGTGCTCATGATCACCCACAATCTTGAGGCAGCCACCTTTGCCGGGCGCATTCTGCACATGCGCGACGGCCAGATCGTCGGCGAGGAGAACGAGCTTCGGCCCTAGGACAACGATGTAAAATGTGCGCCGGCGCGTGGAGCATGGCACGCTCTACAAGCCGCTGTGGGATGTCCGCGACCAGATCACCGCACGCATGGGCACCAGTCCCACCAAACCTGACGGCCGCTACTAGGCGTGATCCCCGAAAACCTCTCTGGTGGCGATTACGTTTTGCTCTCTTCGCCGTCCTATGTAGCCAGAGCTTAGAGTCGAGGTGTCGCCGGAACGGAGAACACGAATGAAGCGATCCCTGCTGCTGCTGCTGCTTGTGGTTGGGTCCACCTGCCTTGCCGAACCCACGTTTCACGGCAATATTGCGCGCACCGGCGTGTACGAATCTGCCGGACCGAAACAGTTGGGCGGCTTGAAATGGACGTTCAAGACCGGCGGGCCGATCGTCGCTTCGCCGGTGATTGTCGAGGGCACGGTGTACATCGGCAGCATGGACGGTTTTCTCTACGCCCTTGACCAGGAGACGGGAAAGGAGAAGTGGAAGTTCAAGTCGCGGATGCCGATCGCCTCCACCGCAGCGGTGGCCGGCGGCACGCTGTACTTCGTCTCTTCCACGGGCGCGTTGGCGGCGATTGATACCGTCAGCGGAAAGCCCAAGTGGGTCTTCGCCACCGAGATGGAGCGCAAGTTCGAAGCCAAGAACCTGCACGGCTATCCGCCGGCGGCACAGACCATCCCGGACGCCTGGGACGTCTTCATCTCTTCGCCCGCGGTATTCGACGGAAAAGTGTACTTCGGCAGCGGCGACGGCAACGTCTACGCGGTGGACGCGCAGAGCGGCGCGCTGCATTGGAAGTTCGCCACCAAGGATGTGGTGCACGCCTCGCCCGCGGTGGCCGACAACACGGTGTACATCGGCAGTTGGGACAGCTATCTGTACGCCCTGGACGCGGAGACGGGCCAGCCGCGGTGGTCGCTGAAGACGGGAGAAGATCCGGTGGCGCACAACCAGGTGGGATTCCAGTCCTCGCCGGCGGTGGTGGACGGTACGGTGTATGTGGGTTGCCGCGACGCGCACGTGTACGCGGTGGATGCGGCCACGGGGCGCAAAAAGTGGGACTATCCGACCAGCAAGTCGTGGGTGAATGGGACCCCGGCGGTGCGCGACGGGGTAGTGTACGTGGGCACGTCGGACAGCTCGCGTTTCATGGCGCTGGACGCGAACACAGGTCGTTTGCGATTCAATTTCGATGCCAAGGCGTACATGTTTTCCTCGGCGGCGCTGGCGGGCGAGATAGCCTACGTCGGGGACCACAACGGCAGGCTGTACGCCATTGACACCAAAACCGGCAAGCTGGCGTGGGAATTCCAGACCGAGGCAGCAACCAAGGACCCCATGAAGATATTGAATGCGGATGGCAAGCTCAACCAGGCGGCGTTTGCGCCGATCTTCGGCGACTTCCAGGACATGTACATCGATTTTTACCGCTTTATTTCCATCGGCGCGATCATGTCATCGCCGGCGGTGGATCGAGGCGTGGTGTATTTCGGCAGCATGGACGGCAACGTGTACGCGCTGCAATAAGACAACACCGTAGCCGATTGCCGATGCAACGACCCCCGCCATGAGCGGGGCACCAGGCGGGCGCCGGATTACCTGGATGAGATCACGAACTGGTTGCCGTCGGCATCCTTGAAGATGGCCGTGGCGCCCCACCGCTCTTTCTTGGGAGGTTGGATAAATTCGACGCCGCGCTGGACCAGCTCGTCGTAGGTCTTTTCGACGCTGTCGGCTTCGAAGGAGATGCCGGTGAAGGCGCCGATGTGGTTTTCATGCTGGCTAACCCAAGATTCGATTCTCTTGACCCCGCCCTGGCGCAGTAGGAACCTGAGCGCCGGTGCGGCGCACTTGAGTGGCTCCAGTCGCAGTGTTATGGTTAAGGGCTTCGCGAGCGACGCCATGGCCGATAAGCCGCTCCACCTCCCTGCCACCGTGCCTACGCTGGACGCGTCCACCCCCATTGCCATGCAGCGAATCATGCTGGCCACCGACTTCGATCCCGTGTCGGAGGCGGCGCTGCACTACTCGCTTGCCATCGCGCGGCGGTACGGCTCCAAGATCTACCTGATGCACGTGGTGGCGCCCGAACCGTTCAATTTTCTGGCCCCCGATGCACGCCAGCGCGCGCTGGAAGACGCCTGGCGCACCGCGCAGCGCCACATGACCAACCTGCTCATCGCCGGACACCTGGAAGGTGTGGATCATCAGGTGCTGGTGGAGCAGGGCGACGTGTGGGAGGTGCTATCGCGGCGAATCCACGAGCTGTCCATCGGCTTGCTGGTGATCGGGACGCACGCCAGAGGACGCGTGGGGAAGCTCCTCCTGGGATCGGTGGCGGAGACGATTTTTCGTCAGGCGACCTGCCCGGTGCTGATGGTGGGTCCGCGGGCGCGGCACGTGAGCGAGCGTACGCCGGACCAGCCCATCCTGTTTTGCACCGGGTTCAGCGCGCACTCGCTGAAGGCCGGGGGCTATGCGCTGTCGCTGGCGCAGCACCAGGGATCGCAGTTGCTGCTCATTCACGTGAGCAAGGAAACGCCGGCGACGCAGCAGGAGCAGCAGCAGATTGCCCAGCAAGCTCACCAGCGACTGCGGTCATTGATCCCGCCGGGCATGCTACTGGCGGCGCCGCCAGAAACGATTGTGGAATTCGGGGTGGCGGCGGAGCGCATCCTGCAAGCCGCCAAGCAGCACAAGGCCGGGCTGATCGTGCTGGGAGTGCGGCAGCCGGTGGGCTTCGTGCGCCGGCTGAAGTGGGCCACGGCGTACGAGATTGTGGGCGAGTCGCCGTGTCCGGTGCTGACGGTGCGCATGACGGAGCCGGAGTAATCGACGAACTGAAGAATTTACGACTTGACGAATTGCGTCGTTGAGCCGGAGAAATTCGTAAATTCTTCAATTCTGCAATTCGTCAATGGTGCGCTCCCGCTTGGTTCACGCCCGGGTTTCTCTCCTGTGTTAGCTTTGACTCTGGCCCACCTTCACGAATGACGGTTTGCACACAATGCGGACGCGACTTGGAGCCGTCGCGCGCCGCTGCGGCAAGCACCTGCCCGGAGTGCGCCACCACTGCGCTTTCTTCCGCGGAACCGAAAACCGCCGGACCTGTTCTCACGCCGCGCACGCCGGTCCCGATCACGCTGTTGCTGGTGGGGATCAACGTTCTCCTCTTTATTGCGATGGTAGTGAAGGGCGTGTCGGTGACGCAGCCCACGTCCGATCAGATTCTGCGTTGGGGGGCGAATTTCGGCCCGCTCACGCTGCAGGGCCAGTGGTGGCGTCTGCTGACGGCGATGTTCGTGCACATCGGTATCGTGCACCTGGCGCTGAACATGTGGGCGCTATGGAACCTGGGGATGCTCGCGGAATATCTTTACGGCCCCAAGACGTTCCTCGCGCTCTACCTGCTTTCCGGATTGGCGGCAAGCCTGGTAAGCATAGGACGGAATCCACTGGCGGTGTCGGCGGGGGCCTCGGGCGCGATCTTCGGGCTGGCGGGAGCGTTGATTGCAACCCTCTACTTGGCGCACCTGCCGACGCCACGCTCCGCACTGCGTTCCGGCCTGGTCAGTCTCATCGTTTTCGCCGGCTACAGTCTTGTATATGGATTTCTCAAGGGCGGCATCGATAATGGCGCGCACGTCGGCGGGTTGGTTTCAGGACTGCTGCTGGGATCGGTGTTGAGCAAGGATTTTCCGCGGCAGGCGCCCAGATCGTCGCCCATCAGACCGATTCTCTTCCCCGCGTTTGCCGTTCTGCTGGTGGTTGGCATCGTTGCGGTGCGCTACGTTCACATGCCGGTGGTGCGGCTGGACAAGGCGGAGCAGGACTTGCGCAAGGGCGACAACGCGGCTGCGATGCGCGAGTTGAACGAGGTGGTAAAGGCGCGTCCGAAGTACGCCGCGGCGTGGGCCCTGATGGGGACGGTGTACGCGCGCAATCGCGAGCCGGACAAGGCGGAAGCCGCGTTCCAGCGCGCGGCGCAGTTGCAGCCGGACAGTCCGGTAGCGTGGAAGCAACTGGGTTTGCTCTACCTGCAGAACCGGCGTTACGAGCAAGCGAAGGCCATCTACCAGAAGCTGGCGCAACTGAGTCCGAAGGACGCCGACGTCCGGTTGAAGCTGGGCTTCGTGCAGGCGGAGCTGGGCGACAGCGAGGCAGCGCTGGCCAGTTTCCGCAATGCGACATCGCTGGCACCTAACCTGCCGGCGACGTGGTTCAACTTCGGGCTGGCTGCGATGAACCTGAAGCACTACGACGATGCGGTGGAGGCGTTCACCCGGGAGACGAAACTGGCGCCGCGAGATGCGGAGGCTTGGATCTGGCTGGCCAATGCGTATCAGGCGAAGGGCATGACCGACAAAGCGGATGCGGCGTATCTGACCGGGTATAGGCTGCGGGCGGCCATGAAGCGTCCGGCTGGTAGATAGGGCTGTCCTTGGGGGGATCTCAACGTAACCTGAGGATTACATGCATTGTTCCAAAAATAGAACGCTTTCGCATCTGACCGTGAGGGCGAACACACTGCATTCAACTTCGGAAACGGCGACAACATTCCAGCACAACCGGCCCACCGGATCAAGGAGATACGAACTTAAGCGGTGTCCACTTCCTGGTCACTCTGTTCTGAATCCAGAACAAGAGAAGAATAATCTGACCCGCTCACAGTAGTGGCGTGATCATGCAACCCGCTGCGGCTGGTGAATAGGCGTGGAACAATAGGCGATCGCCAAGCCGGAATTTGTGCACCATTGGTCTAGTTCACCCAGCCCGAACAGGCCCTCCATCTCTAAGGTGCAAGGGCATGAGTTTGGAACTGAAACAAAGAAGCGAGTTGCTGAGCTGCAACGCGCCGGCATACCCTATTCGTATCTTGCAGAATGGGTACCAATCTGCGCGGGTGCTGCTCTAATGACTGAGTCGCGAATTCCCCTGTTGGATGAAAGGGACTCGATCCCCAGGTGGAAAGACGCCAGCAAGAAAGAGGGGAAACATGCCACCGATCGGGAAGACGCAGCGACTCCACGTTAGCATGCGGATGAGGTTGATCGCATTCACAATTTTTCTGTTAGGGGTTGAACTGTTTGGCGGTGAGGGGATCACCAAAGACAGAACCCCAGTTAAGCTGGTAGCGGATTCAATCAGAACGCTGACAATGCCACCGTTTTCAATGCGGGGGGTACAGTGTGACGACAGCGGGAATTTGTATTTCGCAAGTGGGTTCCACCCCCGAAGAGGAGTAGTCCTGAAGCTTTCCACCACAGGCTCCACTGTGCTCTACAAGGTGACGGATGCTGACATCGAAGACCCTCTCTTAGAGGACTTCCAGGTCACTGCTGAACGCAAAGTTTGGATGCTGGCTGCCAGCGGCAAGAAGAACAAGCCGTATGTCATCCAGTTCAACGCCGACGATCCCGCCAGCGCCAATACCATACGGCTAAAGGTTCCGGAAGGACTGAAGGCGACCAGCATCCGAAGCTTTGGCATCCTGGCAAACGACAAAATTGTAGTGTCAGGGTATGTGGATGCCAGCGCACCCAAGCGAGAACGGAACCGCGAGTACCTTGCAGTTTTTGACGATACTGGAAAACTGATACGAGAGTCGTTTCAGGAGGTATCAAAGGATGTCTGGAAACACCTCTTCGGAATGGCAACTGCAGCACGGGAAGGCGGCGTTACATACCTCCTTCAACTTGACAAAATCCTGGTAGTATCGCCAACCGGAGAGGTTTCACGGACGATTCCGCTCACTCCGCCTGCACCCGGATTTAGACCAGTACTGATAAAAGTCAACCGCAGGCGGCTGGCGATAGAATTTGTCAAGCCGAAGGGAGATGACCCTCTCGGCGGAGAGCTTGATGCTGTTTTCGCCGTTCTCGACGCGACCACCGGGGAGGTGCTCAGAGTTTACGAGCCGACGTCTGAAGTCGGCCCCCCCTTAGCGTGCTTCTCGGACGAAGGATTTACTTTTGTTCATTTCAACTTCGACCGGAAGCCACCGTATCTGAGTTTGGTAACTACTGCCGTCAAATGATTTCAGGCAACCGGCTTCCGCCCCGGCCAAAACTCTTGGCGACCGACCTTGAACATGGCGGGTGGCGCACCCTTTTTGAAGCAGTGTGCAAAATGTGGGTGCCCCACCTTTCGCGTTTTTCGAAAGGTGGGAATAACGAATCTCGACACTCCATGCCGCTTTGATTCCAAGATCCAATACCAATCTTGGCCAACCTTCCGTGCCGCGAGCTTTGCGCTGCTCCTAAGGCCGGCACCATGAACCCGCAGCCTCTTTCCCAAATCGGAACTCCCTGGAAATTATTCTGCCCTTGTCACAGACATTATCCTTGCGCACCGCCTATCATGCTTCTGTGCCTGGTGCGCGAAAGGGTTGGTGTCGAAAGCACCGCTGTTTAGTTCTTTGATAACAATTGCCACCAGCGATAACCCAGCAAAGTTACCTTCTTGGTTAACTTATGCAATCCACGGTAACCGTGGGTTACCTGCCTATATCTGACGGTATCCGTGACTTAAGTTGTTGATCCCACACCCGAGGATGGGGAGGGGTGGTCTGAAACACTTGCCGAGCAGAGTTAATACCAATTAAGTTACTGCTCAACGCTATGTTATCCTACCTCTCTTCCTTTGCCTCCAGCCTCCAGCCTGAAGCCTGAAGCCTTTGCACCAAGCCTGCAGCCTGAAGCCTGAAGCCTTTGCACCAAGCCTGCAGCCCGAAGCCTGCAGCCTGAATCCAATGAATATGGCCAAGCCTAGAGTGGTCATCGTCGGCGGAGGATTCGGCGGCCTGACCGCCGCGGCTAGCGTTGCGCGCTCCGCGGTTTCCGTGACCGTCATCGACCGCAAGAACTACCACACATTCCAGCCGCTGCTCTACCAGGTCGCGACCGCCGGCCTGTCGCCCGGCGAAATCGCCGCGCCGATTCGCGGCGTGCTGCATCGGCACAAGAATGTCTCCGTGCTCATGGCCGATGTCTGCGGCGTCGACCTAGAGAAGCGCCGCGTCAAGCTGTCCGACGTTGAGATCGAGTACGACTACCTGATCGTCGCCGCCGGCGCCTCCCATTCCTACTTCGGCCACGACGAGTGGGCCGCGGCCGCGCCCGGCCTGAAGACCATCGAGGACGCGCTCGAGATTCGCCGCCGCGTGCTGCTCGCCTTCGAACTGGCGGAACGGCAGGCAGTCACCACCGGCACGCACGAGCAACTGAACTTTGTCATCATCGGCGCCGGTCCTACGGGGGTGGAGTTGGCGGGAACGCTGGCGGAAGTTGCGCGCCACTCCCTCGCCATGGACTTCCGCGCCATCGATCCCCGCCTCACCCGCGTCATCCTGGTGGAAGGGCAGCCGCGCGTACTGCCGGCGTACCCCGAGGAGCTGTCGCGTAGCGCGCACCAGCAACTGGAACAACTCGGCGTCGAGGTGCGAACCTCCACCAAGGTCACCGCGGTTGAGCCCGGTCGCGTGATGCTCGGCGACACCATGCTGCCGTCGGCCGTCACGTTGTGGGCGGCGGGCGTATCCGCTTCGCCGCTGGGCAAAATGCTGGGTCCGACCGATAAAGCCGGACGGGTGCTGGTCGAATCGGACCTGAGCGTCCCCGGACATCGCGAGGTGTTCGTCATCGGCGACCTGGCCAACCTCGCCGGCAAGAACGGCCAGCCGCTGCCCGGACTGGCGCCGGTAGCAATGCAGCAGGGACGCGCGGTGGCACGCACGATTGGGCGCGAAATCCGCGGGCTTCCGCGTGAGCCGTTCCATTACCAGGACCGCGGCACCATGGCCACGATCGGGCGCGCCGCCGCGGTAGCCGATTTCGGCAAAATCAAGGTAAGCGGATTCGTCGCCTGGATTTTGTGGCTGTTCGTGCACATCATGTCCCTGATCGGCTTTCGCAACCGCGTGCTGGTGATGCTGGAATGGTCGTGGTCATACCTGACCTACGAGCGCTCCGCCCGGCTAATCACCGGCGATACCGCTTTGCCGGGATTTCAGTCCAAGGCCCGGGCGGAGGGTCAGGATAAGGGCCAGGCGGCTTGAACCGGCTGCTCGCAAATTTGGACTTGACCGCAAGGCCGGCTAGAGGATATCTATTTCTAGGTGGGGCGCATGCGTATCTTAACGGCCATCCTGATGGCGTACGTTGTGATGGTAATCCTGGTGTCCCCGGCGGTGCCCTCGCCGGCGACCACGTTGCCATCCAAGCACACGCTGCAGCCGCCCCAATTCGTCGTTCCGGTCACGGCCTTGCTGTTTACCGTTGCCGCCAATCATGCGCGTGCATTCCACTGGCTGGTCGGACCGCAACCTGCGCATCTGGCCCTCAGCGGTTCCGAGGTCATCGACCTGACCACCGCCCGTCTCTGCTAGCTGCCCCCTTCAAAACGCGTACAAGACTTTAGGCTCTCCTGCTACTCACCTGGGCAGGAGGTAACCCTTTCCCGGCACTCTCCTCGGGATAGGGTCTGACGCGCGGGCGGCTCCCACCACACCCTTACAAGCCGCCCGCGCTCTTTATTTCGTTCTTGATTTCGTTCTTGGCCCGTCAGGCGCTGGTTTAGATAGGCGGCTCGCTCAGGATCAGACAGATAATCATGTCGCAGGACAGCACCCAGGTTCGGTGGATAGGGGTTTCGGAACCCAAAAACACGGCCAGCGCGACACCACTTGCGCCATACCGAGCGCGGGCTACTAATCACCCATCGTTTTGAGGTTGGGGCTGACGATGAGCTTGGCTGCGGTGGCGCGCTGCACGTCATCGGCGGTCAGCCCCGGAGCCACTTCCTCCAGCAGCAGACCCTCGGGCGTCACGGTCATATAGGCCATCTCGGTGACGATGTTGTTCACCACCTTGACGCCGGTCAGCGGCAGGGTACATTTGGTCAGGATCTTGGGCTGCCCGTCCTTGGTGGTGTGCTCCATGGCGATGATGACGCGGCGCGCGCCCGCCACCAGGTCCATGGCGCCGCCCATGCCTTTTACCACTTTGCCGGGGATCATCCAGTTGGCAAGATTGCCTTCCTCATCCACTTCCATGGCGCCCAGCACACTGAGGT
>JAIQFM010000216.1 GCA_020073285.1 Terriglobia bacterium
GGAGATTCTGCTGTCCCAATCCGGCAATCTTAACCCCCTTTTCGACGGAAGAATGGGTCTGAGTGGAGGCGTAGGCAACGAGACGTCCATCGCACCCCCGCTGGTTGCTCATGAAATGGGTAGCGCGTTCCCGTGCTGCCAGAAGGGCACAGAGAGAGGCACTCGAAGCACTATCCTGGATTACTCCGGGCTGGAACGCGCTCTGCATCTCCGCTTACCTCGACGCTGCGCGCGTGTTGTCGCTGGAAGACGCCCGCCACTTCGCGCTGCGCTCCCTCGACCGCATCCTTTCTGAAGCCTGGCACGCCGATGGCCGCCTCCTGCACGTCATCGCCTATGCCGACTCCCAAGCCGCGCACCGCGAGATCCCCGGCATGCTCGACGACTATGCCTTCACCGCCCTCGCCTGCCTCGACGCCTACGAGGCCACCGCCGACCTCAGCTACTTCAACTTCGCTCGCAAGATCGTGGACGCCATGATCGCCCGCTTCCACGACGAAACCTCCGGCGGATTCTTCGACTCCGAAAACAAGGGTGCGCTGGGCGCGCTCACCACCCGTCGCAAGCCCTTCCAGGACTCACCGACGCCCGCGGGCAACTCCTCCGCCGCCATCGCGCTCTTCCGCATGTACGCTTACACCAATCAGGCGAGCTATTTCGAAATAGCTGAAGAGACGCTTGAGGTGTTTGCCGGAACATGCGAGCAGTACGGCATGTTTTCGTCCACGTATGCAATAGCGGCGGTGTGGCTGTTGGAAGGCCACACACAGGTGGTCGTGGTCGGCAACGATCAGCGCGCGCGGGAGCTTTATGCCGCCGCCGTTGCACCCTTCGCCGTGAACAAGGCGGTGCTTAAGGTCAGCGACAGCGCCGCCGCGCCGCAAAATCTTCCTCCCGCCCTCGCCGACACCGTGCCCAACCTTCTCTTGGCCAAGGAAGGAAAGTCGACCGCGATCATCTGTTCCAATTTCACCTGCCGGCCGCCCATCTCCGACCCCGACGACCTGGCGAGATCGTTGCACGATGTCCTGATGGCTAAAGCGGCGTGAAAAAGGTGACCAGTAGCCAGTGGCCAGTGCTGTCAGGTATAAAGCTGGGGAGAAATCCTAACCACCAATCACTGACCACTGGCCATTGACTATTTGGAGTTTTATGTCGCGCGTCAACCAACTCGTTATCAAGGCCGAGCACAAGCCCGGCGCACTCGCCGCCATCTGTTCGGAGATGGCCAAGAAAGCGGTCAACATCACCGCCATCATGGCTGCCTACGATCAGCCCGGCGGACGCATTCGCATGGTCGCCATGCCGCACGCCGCCGCGTGCAAAGTTCTGCAGCAAATGGACCTGCCGTACCAGGAAGAAACGGCGGTCGCCATCCGCGTCACCGACCGCCCCGGCGCCCTCGGCCGCGCCACCCGCAAGCTCGCCGACCGCGGCATCAACGTGCTCTATGCCTATGGCTCCATCGTCAAGGGCACGGAGCGCGCCCTCATCATTTTGGGCGTCGAGGATGTCCAGAAGGCGGAAGCGTTTCTGTAGCGGGTGAGTGCAGCGAAATCACGAACTGGGTACATGACTTGCGCGTTTGCGCCGGTGGCGCGAGTGCTGTTCCTCGGCAGCCGCCGGTGGATCCTCGTAAGCCTCATTGAGCAATTCGATCACGTGCGCCACGCGCGCATTCAGCCCCCTGGCTTTTACTCCGGCCCGCAGTTGCAGCATGCACCCGGTATTCGCGGTCGCGATGATCTCCGCCCGTGTCTGCGTCACCTCGTCCATTTTCTGTTCCAGAATCTTCATGGACAGCTCGTTCTGGGTGACGTTGTACGTGCCCGCGCTGCCGCAGCAGTAATCCGGATGCGCCATCTCCACCAGTTCGGCGCCCAGCGCCTTGAGCAGCTCGCGCGGCGCCGATCTCACCTTCTGGGCGTGCGCCAGGTGACACGGATCCTGGTAGGTGACGCGCGCCTTCAGCCGGCGCTGCGGCGGGCGCAGTCCGGCTTCGGCGAGAAACTCGGTCACGTCCTTCACCTTTGACGCCACATCACGACCGTGCTCCCCGTACTTCGGATTGTCTTGCAGCAAGTCGCCGTATTCCTTCATCATCGCGCTGCATCCGGCGGAATTGGTGATAATCGCATCCCGGTTCGGCTCCAGGAAGGCGCGAAGGTTCCGCCGCGCCATCCTCTGCGCCTCTTCCCGATATCCCGCGTGTGCTTGCAACGCTCCGCAGCAGCGCTGTGCCCGAGGAATGAAAACCTCGAACCCATTCTTGTTGAGCACCCGCACCGTCGCCTCATTCAGGCCGGTAAACGCCACGCTGGCAATGCATCCCACGTGAAACAGGACCCGGCCGCGCACCTCGCCCTCGGCGGGGTACAGCATCCCGAGGTGCGGAAAGAAAAACGCCCTGTCCACCTGCGGCGCCAGCGCCTCGACTTTGTCCAATCCCAGAAGCTTCAGCATGCCGCTGGCTCGCGCCACCTTTTGCAACCCGGAGCGCTGATATACCCGTAGCCACTTCGCCCACCGCTCCAGGCCTTTGCGGCGGTGCAACACCCGGGTGAAGAACCAGTCCCGCAGCCGCCGCTCCAGCCACGGCCGCTGGTAATTCGATTCGATCTCCGCCCGCGCCCGCTCCAGAATCCTGCCGTACTGCACGCCCGACGGACATGCCGTCTCGCAAGCCCGGCAGCCCAGGCACCGGTCCATGTGCGTGACGAACGAATCCCCGATCCGCAGCCTCCCCGCGTCCACCTGCAGCACCTGGTAAATCCGCCCGCGCGGCGAATCCGCTTCCCGTCCCAGCACGCGATAGGTTGGGCACTGCTGCAGGCACAACCCGCAATGGATGCACTTGGAGTACAAGTCCCAGGTAGGCCGGTCCGGTCCGGTGAAATTCGAACCCCGCGGATTCACCGCCGCCGCCGGTGCGCCGCCGTTCCCGCCATGGTCCGCCTTGACAGGGTTCGCGCTCAGAACAGGAACCTCCCGCGGTTCAGTATGTCCTCGCCGTCGAACGCGCGCTTCAGCGCCTTCATCGTGCCGATATCGTTGGGTGTGCTGCCCCACACGTTGAAATACCGCTTAGCTTCTAGTGGGCAGCGCAGTACGATCGCCGAGCCGTCGCGCGGCGTCATGCTGCGCAGGTACGAAACCGCATTGACGTACTGCATCGCCGACGGCGGATCCACCGCGATCGGCGCGAAGCCCACCAGCAGCGATCCCACCCCAATCCTCCCCGTCGCCGCGCATAGGAAACTGTTGTCCAACGCCGCCCGCTCCGCCGCTTCCAGCATCGGCGCCACGTCCTGCAGTGCGACGTCCACGCGCAACAGCATGGCATTGCGACTGCGTTCAAATAGCGTGTGCGGAAACTCGGCGACGGAGCGCCACATCTGGGCCTCGTCATCGCCGCCCATCTCACTTGCAGCCGCCGCCGCTCCCAACTCCGCGCGATACCGCGCCAGCACCCGATCGCTTCCCGCGGCACGCACCAGCACGCGCCAGGTTTCGCCCGGGGGGCCCACCCTTGTCTCTCCCGAGTTGGGCGAGACGGGGTGGAAGCTTTCCGCCACGATCGCCTGCGCGTGCGGCGACACCAACTCCAGACACACCGGGGTCAGCGGCGAGCCCAGCACATGGTCGCGAAACGTCATCGCCTCCGCCAGCCGCGCGAACTGCGCCACGAACGTCCGCATCTGCGGCGGCCGCGGAAACAGCTTGAAGCTCGCGCCGGTGATCACCGCCATCGTCCCGTAGCTACCGATCAGCAGCTTCATCAGGTCGTAGCCGGCGACGTTCTTTACCACCTTCGCGCCCGCCTTCGCGATCTTCCCGTCCGCCGTAACGAACCGCACGCCCGTGCAGTAATCGCGCAGTCCGCCGTACGCGTGCTTCAGCGGGCCGTGCGTCGCCGTCGCTAGCGCTCCCCCGATTGTGCTTCTCTCCGGCTGCGCCGTCTCCAGGGGAAGTATCTGCTGGTGCGGTCCGATCTTGCGCTCGACCTCGGCCACTGTCGTGCCTACGCCCACGCCGATCATCATATCTCCGGGGTCGTAGTGCTCCACCGCCTTTAGCCGTTCGGTGCGCAGCAGGATGTCAACCCTTTCGGGAATTCCGCCGGTGTGCTGGTGCGTGAAGCCTCCCGCGGGCGCCACCACCAGCTTACGTGCGTGTGCGTACTGCAGCACCGCCGCCACTTCTGCCGCCGAACCGGGCTCGACCGCCGCACGCGGCACGACTTCATCAATCGCAAACGACGTCGTGCGCGCCGGATCCTCGGTCGCGTACGCTTCGCCGGCGATCGCCGCCAACGCGCGTGCCAGCCCCGCTGCCGCGACCGTCGGGCTCACCGCGATCCTCCGATTCCGCCCGCGACGTTCGTCTCCCGGCAACTGCGCGGCGTCGGAAACAGCTTCTGCGGGTTCAGCACCGACTTCGGATTGAACGCGTCATGCACCCACTTCATGACCTCGAGATCGTCCTCGCTGAACAACAGCGGCATCAGCTCGTTCTTTTCCATGCCGACGCCGTGCTCACCGGTGATTGTCCCGCCGCAGTCCACGCAGTAGGTCAGGATCATGCGTCCCGCCTCGTGCGTGCGCTTCACCTGGTCCGGGTCTCGCATGTCGAATAGGATGCACGGGTGCATGTTGCCGTCGCCGGCGTGAAAGATGTTCCCGATTTGCAGGTTGCACTTCTGCGCCACCGTCTCGATGTAGCGCAGCACCTTGGCGATGTGGCTGCGCGGCACCACGCCGTCCTGCGTGTAATAAGCCGGGGCCAGCCTGCCCAGCGCCGCGAACGCCGTCTTGCGGCCCTTCCATAGCAGTTGCCGCTCCTGCTCGTTGGCCGCGCGCCGCATCTCGCGCGCGTTGTGCCGCTCGCAGACCGCGCGCACCGCCTCCGCCTGCTCCGTCACCGCCTCGCGCAGTCCTTCCAGTTCGATCAGCAGCACCGCGCCGGAATCCATGGGATATCCCGCGTGCGTCGCTTCCTCCACGCAGCGCAGCGTCTTGCCGTCCAGCATCTCCAGCGCGACCGGCGTGATGCCTCCGGCCGTAATCGACGCTACCGCGTTCGCCGCGTCGTCAATGGTGTGGAAGATCGCCAGCAGCGTTTCCACCGCTTCCGCCACTTTCGTCAGCTTCACCGTGATCGCCGTGACGATCCCGACCGTGCCCTCCGTCCCGACAAACAACCCCGTCAGGTCGTAGCCGCACGAATCCGCCGCCTTGCCGCCCATCTGCACCACGCCACCATCAGGCAGCACCACTTCGAGACCGGTGATGTGGTTCACCGTGACCCCGTGCGCCAGGGTGTGCGGCCCGCCGGAATTCTCCGCCACGTTGCCGCCGATGGTGGACGCCTTCTGGCTCGCCGGATCGGGCGCAAAGAACAGTCCGTGCCGCGCCACCACCGCCGACAGATCCGCGTTCACCACTCCGGGCTGCACCACGGCGCGCCGGTTGGCGGCGTCTATCTCCAGGATTTTGGTCATGCGCGAGAACACCAGGACAATGCCGCCGGCGCGCGGAATCGAGCCGCCGCTTAATCCCGTGCCGGCGCCGCGCGGCACCAGCGGAACGTTCATTCGCGAAGCCAATTGCGCGATCCGCGACACCTGCTTCGTCGTCTCCGGGAAGACCACCCATTGCGGCGTGCCCGTGGACAACCCCGCGTCATACTCGTAGAGCATGAGGTCCTCGGCGCCGTCGAGCACCGCTTCGGCGCCGGCAATCTCTCGCAGTTCTTCGCTGATCCGTGAGCGCGGCATGGGCGAATGAGGTACGCGGGATTGTACAAACGAGGCGGCCGGCCCGCAATCGGAAGCCCTTACTATTTTATGCCCCGTATGGGTTTCTCGGTCGATCAGTCGATCAGTCAGTCGGTCTGCCAGTCTATCGGTCGAAGCCGGTCGATCTTTCACCGCCAAAACCAGAGCTGACGACCTGTAGAACTGAGAAACTGACAGACTGATAGACTGATAGACCGACTGACCGGTAACCCAAAAAAGCAAGGTCGCAGCCTCCGCCGCGACCTCTGAAACTTGAAACTGCTTTTACGTGCTCTGCGCGATGTACGCCCTCATCATTTGCACTTCGCCGTCTTTTTCCACTACGGCATGAGCCAGAATGTCGCGCAGCGAAATCAAGGCGCGCAACTGCTTCCCCTGGCAGACCGGCAGGTGGCGGAAGCCGCGCTCGCGCATCAGTTCCAGGCAATCCTCCAGGCTGCATTCTGGCGGCACGGTCACCAGGTCGCGCGTCATCACCTCGGCAAT
>JAIQFM010000217.1 GCA_020073285.1 Terriglobia bacterium
CGAACGGAAAGCGCGGCGCATACGGCGCCATGGTGACGAATTGCTCGTTCTCGCCGACGATGCGGATTCCATTATCCAGTTCCTGGCGAATGACATCGCAGAAGACGCAACGTTCCTTGTAGATGTAGTACTGCTTGGCGCCCTCCAGTTCCTCGACCACCTGCTTGGGAAGAATGGGCAGCGCAATCAACTGCGAGTGCGGATGCTCCAGCGACGCGCCCGCGGCCTCGCCATGGTTCTTAAAGATCAGGATGTACTTGAAGCGCTTATCCTGCTTCAGGTCGAGGATGCGGTCGCGAAAGGCCCATAGGCTGTCTTCCACCCGGCGTTCCTTCATCGTCGCCAGGCTGGCGGCGTGGTCCGGGGTCTCGATGATGACCTCGTGCGCCCCGATGCCGTTCATGCGGTCGAACATCCCTTCCGCGCGGCGGTTGAGGTTGCCCTCGATGCCCAGCGCCGGGAACTTGTTCGGCACCACCCGCACCGTCCACCCGGGCGAATCCTTCGCCGCCGGCGTTCCTCCGTTCGCGTTCGGGCGGTAAGCCAGGATTTCCGGCGGCGTCTTGCTCTCGTTTCCGTAGCAGAATGGGCAAAAACCGCCCTTCAGCTTGTTCTGCTCGCGGGCAAAATCAGTCGGGCGCTTGGCCCGGTCGGTGGAAATAATCACCCAGCGGCCGACTATGGGATCTTTTCTTAGTTCTGGCAAAGGGACTCTCCCCTGACTAATACCCCTTCATTTTACGGCATCGGGAAGGCATTTTTGAATAGAGTAATATCCGGCAGGGTTACCCCGGTGTCGTAGTACACGCTGACAACGTCAAACCGCAGGGCGGGATTGCCGGCAACGCGCCGCCGATAATCGCGGGCGACTGCACCAAGATCGCGGCGTTTTTCCTCGTCCACGGCCGCCTCGGCAGGCGCAACGTCGCGCGTGGTGCGGGTTTTCACCTCAATGAAGCAGAGCACGTCCCCATCCCACCCCACCATGTCCAGCTCGCCCCGATGCCGCGGCGACCGCCAGTTGCGCGCCACCATCACGTATCCCAGCCGCCGCAGATAAAAATACGCATCGTCCTCCCCGCGCCTGCCGGTCAGCAGATGTTGCGGCAGTCGCTCTGGATTCTCGCGTCCCGTCACCGCGGCGGCACGATCCAGCGCATGCGCCACCTTTTGGACAACTCTTCCCTTCATCGCGCCGGAAGTCTAACAAATCGGGCGCGAGCCGTCTGTGACCACGTCTGACGAGCCCTCCACTGCCTGCGGTTGGCAGATGAGGGTCGCGACCTGCGCTGCTTTGCCGGTTGCAATACTCGAACGCGGCGTGTAATTCTTGATGGTTTGAGATGCACCGCAAGAGGAGGCGTGTTGCATGGCCCCGCGCCCCGGGTCCACTCTGCCGGACCTGACCCCCTTAAAGATTGACGAACGGGCTCGCGCCAGCACCGGCGGGCGCAAATGGCTGCGCTGGTTTTGGGCGGCTTTGGGCGCTGTTCTGCTGGTTTTCGCGCTGGTGTTGGCTATGCAACGCAAGCCGCCCATGATCGAAGTGGCGGTGGCTCGAACGGCTGCGGGCGGTGACAGTCGGGTCGCGCTGCTGAATGCGAGCGGCTACGTCACCCCCCGGCGCCGCGCCACCGTCGCCGCCAAGATCACCGCCCGGGTCACGACCATGTACGCCGATGAAGGCATGCGGGTGAAGCGGGACCAGGTGTTGGCCCTGCTGGACGATTCCGACGCTCGCGTACGCCTGCGTTCCGCCATGGCCGATCGGGACGCGACCTCGGCCGCGCTCGCCGACCTGGAAGTGAATCTGGCCAATGCCGAGCGCGAGTTGCGCCGCACCGAGAGCTTGAAGACCGGCGGCGTCAGCAGCCAGCAAGCCCTCGACCTGGCCCGGACCACGGCCGACAGCTACCGCGCCAAGATCGCGCTGGCGAAGGAGCAAACCCTGGCCGCCGACGCTCGCATCCGCGTCGCCCAGCAGGACCTCGATAACTGCACCGTACGCTCGCCTTTCGACGGCATCGTGGTTTCCAAGGACGCGCAAGTCGGGGAAATGGTGTCGCCGGTGTCGGCCGGAGGGGGCTTCACCCGCACCGGCATTGCGACGGTGGTGGATATGGACTCGAATGAAATCGAGGTGGACGTCAACGAGTCGTACATCGCCCGGGTCCTACCCGGCCAACCGGTCACCGCCACGCTCGACGCTTATCCTGACTGGAAAATTCCCTGCAAGGTGCGCACGGTGATTCCCACCGCCGACCGGCAGAAAGCGACCGTGAAGGTGCGCATCTCTTTTGATAAGCTCGACTCGCGCATTCTGCCGGATATGGGAGTGAAAGTCGCCTTTCTGAGCGATGCGCCCGCGCAGCCGCAATCCCCGGGCGCTCAGGTGCTCATCCCGAAGAGCGCGGTGCGCGACGAAGGCGGGCAGGCGGCAGTCTTTGTTTATAAGGATGGCCGAGTGGAGCGCCGCGCCATTCGGGTCGGCGGCGCGCAGGGTGAGGATCAAGTCGTGTTGGCCGGCGTTTCCGATGGCGACCAGGTGGTGGTCGGCGGCGCCGAAGGACTGAAAGACGGGAGCAAGGTGGGGATTAAGAAATAAGTAGTCAGTAGTCAGGGGTCAGGAGTCAGTGGTCGGTGGCCAGGGGTCAGTAGCCAGTGGCCAGCAAAGAACCAAAAAGTAAGTGGCTAGTGCGGTTTCAGTATTAGTGTGGCCAAGAGAGGAACCGAGATCCCGACTCGGGTTTCCCGCGCTGAAGAAAACGCGCGGGAGCCCTCCCTCGCTCGGGATGACATCGGCTTATTTCAGGAGATTCTATGGTCAGGGTTGACGGCCGCGGAGGCGGCAACAGTCTGGTCCGGGTGCGCGGGCTGGACAAAAAGTATCAGCGTGGCAGCGAGGAGATCCATGTCCTGCAGGGCCTGAACCTGGACGTGGACGCCGGCGACTTTGTCGCCTTCATGGGACCGAGCGGCTCGGGCAAGACGACGCTGCTCAACCTGCTGGGCGGACTCGACCTGCCCTCCGCCGGCAGCATCACCGTCGCCGGCGACGAGATCACCCACATGTCCGCCGGTAAGCTGACAGCGTGGCGCGCGCGCCATGTGGGCTTCATTTTCCAGATGTACAACCTGATCCCGGTGCTGACCGCGTTTCAAAACGTCGAATTGCCGCTGCTGCTGACCAAGCTCTCCAAGGCGGAGCGAAGCCAGCACGTCGAAACCGCGCTGCAGGTGGTCGGGCTTGCCGACCGCATGCACCACTTCCCCCGGCAATTGTCCGGCGGGCAGGAGCAACGCGTCGGCATCGCGCGCGCCATCGTCGCCGATCCCACTTTCCTGCTCTGCGATGAGCCCACCGGCGACCTCGACCGCAAGAGCGCCGACGAGATCATGGACCTGCTCGGCCGCCTGGTGCGCGAGCACGGAAAAACGGTGTTACTGGTGACCCACGATCCGGTCGCCGCGGAGCGCGCCAGCGTGGTTCTTCACCTCAACAAGGGCGTGCTCGAGGAGGCCAGGAAGGTGGAGGCATCCTGATGAAATATCGCCACCTGCTGTTCTCCAACTTGTCGCGCAAGAAGATCCGCACCACGCTGACCGTCGGCTCTTTCGCCGTCGCACTCTTCCTGTTCGGACTGCTGGCGGTGGTGCGCGGCGCTTTTAATCAGGGCTTGGAAGTGGCGGGCGCCGACCGACTGGTTATCGTCAACAAGGTCTCCCTCATCCAGCCGCTGCCCATCGCCTACAACGATCGCTTGCTGCGGATTCCCGGCGTCAAGCAGGTCACGCACGCCAATTGGTTTGGCGGCGTTTACCAGGACGAGCGCAACTTCTTCCCGCAGTTTGCCATCGACACCGAAACCTACCGCGAAATGTTCCCTGAATTCGCCATGCCCGAGGAGCAGTGGAAGGCTTTCGTCGCCGACCGCGAGGGCGCCGTCGTCGGCGAGGACCTGGTGAAACGCTTTCACTGGAAGATTGGCGACCGCGTTCCCCTCAAGGGCACCATCTTTCCCGGCACATGGGAGTTCAACATCCGGGCCATCTACCACGGTACGCGTCAGGCCGATGACACCACGCAATTTTGGTTTCACTACAAGCTGCTGGAGGAGCGCCAGAACCAGTACTGGAAGGGACTGGTCGGCTGGTACACGGTGCGCATCGATGATCCCGACCATGCCGTGCGCATCGCCAAGGCCATTGACGAAAGCTTCGCCAACTCGCCGTGGGAGACCAAGACCGACACCGAGAAAGCCTTCGCCGCATCGTTTGTGAAGCAGGCGGGAAATATTCAGCTCTTGCTGCTCAGCATCGGGGGCGTCGTCTTCTTCACTCTCCTGCTCGTAACCGGAAACACCATGGCGATAGCTGTGCGCGACCGGGTGCGCGAACTGGCCATCCTGAAGGCCGTCGGCTACTCGGACAATTTCGTCCTTGGTTTGGTCTTGGGCGAGGCCCTGCTGCTGGCGATGGTGGGCGGCGGCCTGGGAATTCTGCTGGCAAAACTGTTCACTCTGGGCGGCGATCCCACCCGCGGCCTGCTGCCATTCTTCTACCTTCCCACGAGCGCGGTGGTAGCGGGAATTGTTCTCGCGCTGGCGGTGGGCGCCGTGGGCGGAATCCTGCCCGCCGTCTCGGCCATGCGGCTCAGGGTTGTGGACGCCTTGAGGAGGGTGTGAGCGATGGCCATTCCCCTGACCTACAACCTGCGCAGTTTGCGCGTGCGTTGGACCTCCACCGTGGTTGCCGTGCTCGGCATCGCCGGCACCGTGGGCGTATTCGTGGCCATGTTGTCTCTGGCGAAGGGATTCAAGGCTACGCTGGTTTCTTCCGGCTCGCCGCGTAACGCCATCGTGCGTCGCGCCGGCTCAACCGCCGAAATGGAGAGCGCGGTCGCGGTGGATCACGTCAAGATCATCGAAGATGCGCCGGGAGTGGAACGCGCAGGGTCGGGGCCGCTGGTCAGCCCGGAAACCGTGGTCATCGCCGCGTTTCCTTTGAAGGCGACCGGGACCGATGCCAACGTTCAGGTGCGCGGCGTCTCTCCCAAGGTGTTGAACGTGCGCGACAACGTCAGAATCGTCTCCGGACGGATGTTCCAGCCCGGATTGAACGAATTGGTCGTGGGACGATACGTCGCCCGAACCTATTCCGGGTTCGAGCTTGGCAACAGCGTCAAGTTTGGCGGCGGGACGTGGACGGTGGTGGGCGTTTTCGACGCCGGCGGCAGCGCCTTCGATTCCGAAGTCTGGGGCGACGCCCAGGTCGTGAAGGACGTGTACAAGCGTCCTGCCAACGTCTTTTCTTCGGTGACCGTGCGCCTTACCTCGCCCGACGCGCTCACCGGTTTCAAGGACGCGCTCACCTCCGACCCGCGCCTCACCGTGCAAGTGGATCGCGAGATCGAATACTACGACAAGCAGTCGCGCGCCCTCACCCAACTGATCCTCGTGCTGGGAACGATGGTCGGCCTGGTCATGGGCATCGGCGCCGTGTTCGG
Source organism: Terriglobia bacterium (assembly GCA_020073285.1). Lineage (GTDB taxonomy): Bacteria > Acidobacteriota > Terriglobia > Terriglobales > Acidobacteriaceae > JAIQGF01. The sequence continues at coordinate 5,507 of JAIQFM010000217.1, forward strand.
CGCCCTCAATACCATGTACTCGGCGGTGGCGGAGCGTAACCGGGAAATCGCCACTATGCGTGCCCTGGGATTCGGCGCGGCGAGCGTAGTTTCATCCTTCGTATTCGAAGGCCTGTGTATTGCGTTCGTCGGCGGGGTGCTGGGCTGCCTCGCCATCCTGCCGCTCAACGGTCTCACTACCGGCACGATGAACTGGCAGACCTTCTCCCACCTGGCCTTCGCGTTTCGCGTCACGCCCGCACTGCTGGCTGGGGGCGTGATCTTTGCGCTATTGATGGGCATAGTCGGCGGGGTGCCTCCGGCGGTTCGCGCCGCCCGCGCCCGCGTCGCCGTGGCCCTGCGCGAGATGTAAAAAGAACCGACTACGGGCCACACTCGACAAGCTGAGGTAGCTTGCCCGACCGACAGCGAACGAACACGTCGGCAGGCGTGGCCGCTGGCACTTGCCCTTGGTGGTAATCTATTCAGCGGTGGCCAACCGAACGTTCAGTCTCGACGAAGCGCACACCCTGCTGCCGGTGCTGGAATCGCTCTTGCGCCGTGGCATGGAAGCCAAGAAGCAGGTGGAGGAGATTGAGGGGGAGTTCCAGAAGATCAACCATCGCATCTTCCTTGCCGGTGGCTCGGAGATTGACGTCGTCAAACTCGCCCGCCGCCGCGCCGCCTGCGACAAGGCCCTGCAAACCATCAAGGATTGTCTCGCCGAAATCGAAGCCACCGGCGCGCAGGTGAAAGACATGGACATGGGCCTGCTCGACTTCCCCTGCC
>JAIQFM010000218.1 GCA_020073285.1 Terriglobia bacterium
AGCCGCGGTCAGCGAGAACGTTAGCGCGGGTACGGCGATGGCACGGCGATCGCAATACTGGTACGGCATCGTACTGCCGAAAGGAGAACGAGGACAGGTGGATGCCGGACTTGGTAAGGCCGCCTCAACCGGCACTGTCACCCTGATCCCGCCGACCGACATCATCACCAAGACCGGGGAAAAGCGGGTCATTGATGGCGTGGAGATGGTCTTTCAGATGTCACCGGACACCGAAGCGCCCGCCGAGATGACCATCTTCTTCCCGCAGTTCAAGGTTTTCGACTCCGCCGAACTGGCATGCCATACCCTGCACAACGTCCTGACGCTGCGGGGCGCGCAGGTCCGCGATGCCGCCAAGTGGTCGCACTACCTGAACGAGGCGATCGCAATGTACGGCGATCAGACCGAGGTGCTGATCGCGCAGCACCACTGGCCGCGGTGGGGGCACGAACGTTCCATCAGCTTCCTCAGGGACCAGCGCGATATGTACAAGTACGTTCACGATCAGACTTTGCGGCTTGCCAATGAGGGCTACACCATGGCCGAGATCGGCCCCATGCTCAAGCTGCCGCCCAGCCTCGCCCGGCACTGGTATGCCCGCGACTACTACGGCACCGTCAACCACGACATGAAGGCGGTCTACCAGAAATACCTCGGCTGGTACGACGCCAACCCAGCCAATCTCAACCCGTTGCCTCCCGAGGATTCGGCGAAAAAGTACGTCGAGTACATGGGAGGCGCGCAGGCGGTCATGGCCAAGGCGCGCGAAGATTTTAAGAAGGGCGAGTATCGCTGGGTTGCCCAGGCCATGAATCATGTTGTCTTCGCTGACCCCAAGAATCAGGAAGCCCGCAACCTCGAGGCCGACGCCCTGGAACAACTCGGGTATCAGTGCGAGGCGGCCACCTGGCGCAATAACTACCTGACAGCGGCCTACGAACTGCGCAACGGGGTCCACACCGAGGGCCGGGCTGGCAATCCCGATGTGACCGCGGCGATGACCATCCCGATGTTCTTCGACTTCATGGGAGTGCGACTCAATGGCCCCAAGGCCGACGGCAAGGTGATCGTCCTCAACTGGAATTTCACCGACGTCGGCGAGAAGTACATCCTGAATATGGAAAACTCGGCGCTCACTTACATGCCGAACCAGCAGGCAGCCAACGCCGACGCCACCTTCACGCTGGCGCGCGCCACGTTGGACGCCATCAATTCGGGCCACACGACGTTCGCGGCAGAAATTGCCGCCGGCCACATCACAATTCAGGGGAATGGCAGGATGCTCGGCGAATTGCTCAGCCTCCTCGATACCTTTGACGGCAATTTCAACATCGTCACGCCATGAGCATTCCCCGCGGAATGTGAGGCGCGAAACGGAGACGGCTTTACAGGCTTAATAGGTTGGCAGAAAATCCGGGCCTTCCCGGAAAACAAAGGAGAGTCTCCCATGGAGACACACTATAAGTTCTGCGATCGTTCCTTCACGCTATTGATTTGTATCCTGGTTCTTGTGGCCTGCGCGCTTCCCGCGTTTGCCCAGGCTGCGCAGTCCACGACCAACATCCCGCCGCCGAAGTGGCCGGTCGAGTTCAACAGTGACGGGAACCGGCTCATCATCTACCAGCCACAAATCCGGGACTGGCAGAAGTTCCACGATCTCATCTTCGACACGGCTGTATCGGTGACCCCGGCCGGCAACAAGCCCGTGCTCGGTGTCGTGTCGTGGCACGCAACTACCTTGACCGACACGCAGGCACGCATCGTCGTCATCAAGGACATTGTGATCACCAGCACGCGCTTTCCCTCGCTGGATGCGATCGATGCCGCCGCCATGGAACGTCGTATCCGGCAGGCTTATCACGGCAGCACCATGACGATCGGCTTGGACCGGATGCTTGCCGGGTTCAAGAGTTCCCAAGCGCCGCCCCATGTCGCGATCAGCACACAGCCTCCGCCGATTTTTGTCAGCACGAAACCTGCGATCCTCCTGTTCGTGGACGGTGACCCGCTGCGCGTCCCGATTGCGGACACCAACCTCGGATATGTCGTCAACACCACTTGGGACCTGCTCTATGACAAGTCCGATTACTATCTGCTGGACCAGAAGACGTGGCTGAAAGCCAAGGAACTCTCAGGCCCCTGGATCGTTACCACCCAATTGCCACCCGATATGGCCAATCTTCCTGCCGATCAGAATTGGCAGGACGTCAGGCAGGCGATTCCGCCGGCGGCCACAGCAGAAAAGGCGCCGCAGGTCTTTTTCACCGGCAAACCTGCCGAGCTTCTCCTCTTCAAAGGGAATCCGGTTTACACCAGGATCCCCGGAACAAGCCTGACTTATGCCAGCAACACGGAAAACGATGTTTTCGTGAGCAAGTCGGATGGCAAGGTCTACGTTCTGCTTTCCGGCCGCTGGTTCCGTGCCCCGAATCTGCAAGGCCCCTGGAGCTATGCGGGCAATGATTTGCCAAAGGACTTCGCCAGGATTCCGACAACTCACGGTAAGTCCCATGTGCTGGTTTCGGTGCCGGGGACCCAAGCCGCCCGCGACGCGGTCTTGCTGGCCCAGGTCCCGACCACGGCGATCGTGAATCGCGCCGAGGCGGAGGCCAAGGTAAAGGTCGTCTATGCCGGCGATCCGCAGTTCAAGCCGATTGAAGGCACTTCCCTGTCTTACGCTGTGAACACCGACGACAAGGTAATCAAGGTCGGAGACCTTTATTACCTTTGCTTCCAGGGCGTGTGGTTCATGGCTACCAGCCCGAGTGGGCCTTGGAAGACCGCGGACTCGGTGCCTAAGCAGATTTACGAGATACCATCCTCTGCGCCGGTCTATAACATCACCTACGTCACGCAAACCAATCCCACGCCCACGACCGTGGAGAGTAGCTATACCGGCGGCTACGTGGGCATGTTCGTGTTGGGAGCGGCAGTCGGAGCTTGTATTGCCTACGGCACCGGCTATTACTATCCGCCGTATTACCACTGGGGACCGTATCCCTATCCTTATTACCATCCGTATCCATACAGCTATGGGTACCGGGCGGCCTACAACCCCGCTACGGGCGCTTATGCGATAGGTGGAGCCGTCTACGGCCCCTATGGCGCAGCAGGCCGTGCCGCTTGGTACAACCCTACAACCGGAACGTACGGACGCGCCGCAAGCGTGCAAACCGCCTACGGCGGTCGCACAGTCGCCCAGGGCTACAATCCCTACACAGGTACGTATGGCGCCACGGCGCAGGGCCACAATGCCTACGCTCAATGGGGATCCTCGGTGGTCACGCGCGGCGACGACTGGGCCCGCGCTGGACATGTCACGACGGATCAGGGAACGGCCACCCGATTTAAAACCTCGGAAGGCACTTCAGGCCGGATTGTTTCTACCGACGACGGCAGGGGCGGCGTCGTCAGGACCGACAACAACGTCTATGCCGGTAAGGATGGCAATGTCTATCGGAAAGACTCGAGCGGCAACTGGAGCAAGTACGACAACGGAAACTGGGATCCGGTACAACAGCACGCTACCGGGTACAAGCCGGGTAGCGGCAATCAGACTGATGCGAAGCAACAAATCCAGCAGCGCAGCCAAACTACTGGCACCTCGCGTGATTCAATGCAGCAACGGGCGCAGGAGGCCGGTGCCACCCGGGAACCGTCGGCGCCGGCATGGCAGCAGCGCCAAGGGGCGACTCCCGCGGCCGAGCGGACGCGCGAGCAGCCAGCCACACAACCCAGCTCATGGCGAGGTTCGGTTTCCCCGGATACCATGCAGCAACTGAACCACGAGGCATCGGCGAGGCAGGAAGGCGCACAGCGCGAGCAGATGCGAAGTGGAGGCTCGATTGGCGGCGCCAGAGCAGGAGGAGGCCGCCGGCGCTGAAGTCTTTTTTCGCTTCACGGTCGTGACGGAGCAGGTCTGAGGAATCGGGATCGGCTGCAGGATGGGCCGATCCCGTTTTTCTCGACGCTCTGCAATGCGACCTTTAGGCCGGCGCCTGACTAAGGACTCCAGCCCTGCAGCCCTAATCGACCAGCGGCACCTGCGCTGCAATCTGCAAGTCGACCAGCAGATCAATGCGGTGGTCCACCTGAAAGAATCTCGCCACGCGGTTCGCGGGCATGACCTTCTCAAACTCCTTGAAGTACTTGCGCTTCAAATCGGTTTTCTGCTGTTCCAAGGCAAAGGACTTGTCGGCCAGTTCTTTGGCCTTGGCCGCCGACATGTTGTCGAAGTGCTGAGCGTAATCTTTTAACAATGCGACCTTGTGGTCGTTAACCTTGCTCACTTCCAGTTGGTAATTTCGGTAAATCGGCCAGAAAACTGCCGACTCGGCTTCGTTGAAGCGCATGGCCGCGGTAACGATCTGCACTTTGTCCGTTCTGAGATCGGAGCGCAACGCTTGGATATAGCTGTCCAGGTTGGCGTCCTGGACGACAACGGCGGATTTTGGCTCCTGCGGCGCGGTCTGCGCCCAGCCTAACCCGGGAAGGACCACGAGCAAGGTGATCAGAACTGCCACCCATGTCTTCATTTTTCTTCTCCTGTAAATTCAAGCTCCACGCAACGGAGCTCAGCGCCGGCGCATCGGCCGGCCAGTCATTAGTTCTTCTGTTGGTTCGTCTGCCGCTTTTTCGCACAGCCCGCTGGCGGTCACTTTCTGCGCACTTCTACCACCACGTTCGGTCTGCCTTCGAGACCGCCCGGCAAAGGGCAGCGGCCAGAATAAACACTGCGATAAATATGCTCCTGCGCACTGTCGTCGAAGTCCTCCCGCCTGCAACACATCGGGCCTGACTCAGTGCAGATTTTCATTGCGGCAGCGAACCCGGCAAACTCGTCCTCATTTCACCGAGTAGCCGCGCCCGTCCAGGCACGCTGAGTAGGGTTTACGGAACGTGTTGAGCCTCTGTTCCTGTTGTTGTTTCGCCGTCGCTTGCGCCTGCTTCTCCGCCTGCTTGTTCGCTTGCCTCTGTTGACGCCGGCCGCGCATCGCGCCGACCGCCGCCCCCGCTGCCGCGCCTTCTCCGGCGTCGCCGGTGATTGCTCCCACGACCGCGCCCCCACTCGCTCCTGCCGCGGCGCCCTTCGCGCCTCCGCCTTTCATTTTTTGCGCTTCCGGCGCCGGCGGTGGAGGCGCCGAGGGGTCAATCCCCGACTGTTGCCGCGCCCAGCCATAGCATTCTTGTTCATCCTTGTCTTGCTGCGACCGACTCTGGTTCTGCTTCGGATAGACATACACGCCCACGGAGGCCGCCGTGGACTTCGCAGCGGGCGATTGCGGGCCGCTACTGCCCGACGTGGTTTGTGCCACGCTGAAAACGGATGCCAGAAGAAGAGAGACGATGAGAACAGATCGAGCCATGGCGGCCTCCTTGTGCCTGAGAAAATGGCGCGGGCAGTCGAGAAACGCCGTCCCGATCGTACGCGCGTCTGGTTAGCCTCTACGCTGCGAAGCTCTGTGCGTGCGGCGGAGCTCCGATAAGCGCACTGAACGCGGTCGGCCCCGGATCCGAATATCTGATGGCTTCGGTACGCGCAGCGTATCACCGTTACCGGCGCGCCAAACCGCGATATCAATCGCGCTCGGCTCACATGTTCCATTTCGGGAGTCCGCTGGATCATGTCCGCGCCGAGGTGGGATTCTCAGAAATTCTTGACTTTAAATACTGAGCAGCTGAAGAAGCGACGACTGCGTCGTTACCATGGAACTGGGATTGTTTCCCGTGTTGGCCATGCCCGCCGAGCTGAGCGTGTTGCTGGTGATCTTGTAAATCGAAATCGTGTTGTCACCGAAATTGCTGACGTACACGAAGCTGCCGGAGGGATCCCCGTGAGCACCGGCGCCATGCTCTAGGCGGGAGGAAGCGGACGCGCTGACTCGGCAATGCCCTGCTTCCTATCGAGCTGATGCCGGTGGCACGGACTGTGTTTAACCGGCATTCCTGAACAGACTGTGTTCGCCTTAATGCAGCGCGGGACGCGAGCAGATCTCAATTGAGTCCCGCGCGCCCTCCTCATGCGGCAGTGCGCGGGCAGCGCAAGTTGGTATCCAGCTCGCGGCGACGCAGCTCGATCCACCTCTCGCACTCCTTCAGTTCCACACGCTCCAACTCGTAATCGGGATGGAGGGCGAGCTGAAGGCGGAGATTGTTTGCTAGTTCTTCGAGTTCAACGATGGTTTTTCTGTCGTACGCCATAAACGACGCCCTCCCCA
>JAIQFM010000023.1 GCA_020073285.1 Terriglobia bacterium
AACTACGTGATCTCGCTCAACCGCTTCGCCAAGTGGATGGGCGAAAAAGTCGAGGCCACCGGCATCACCATTTTCACCGGGTTTGCCGGCTCGGAGTTGCTGATCGAAGGCGATCATGTTGTCGGCGTTCGAACCGATGACAAGGGCGTGGACAAGACCGGTCAGCAGAAAGGGAACTTCGAGCCCGGATACGACCTGAAGGCGAAAGTCGTCATTCTTGCCGAGGGCACGCGCGGCTCCCTTACCAAGCAGCTCATCGCCCGGTTCCAACTCGACAAGGACGGCAATCCGCAGACCTACGGGGTCGGGGTGAAAGAACTGTGGGAAGTGCCCGCGGGGCGGATCGCGCCAGGCGAGGTCATCTACACGATGGGTTGGCCGCTGACCTCGCGCGAGTATGGCGGCGCCTGGATCTACGGCGGCAAGGACAACGTCGTATCGCTCGGCTTCGTCACGGGCCTTGACTATCCCGACCCGCGCCTCGACCCGCAGCGCGTGCTGCAGGAATTCAAGAAGCATCCGTTTAGTGCCAGGCTGCTCGAGGGCGGACGCATGGTGCGCTACGGCGCTAAGTCGCTGCCCTACGGCGGATGGTGGGCGATTCCGCCGGTTGCCGGCGATGGCTGGATGATCCTCGGCGACTCCGCCGGCTTCCTGAACTCACAGCGGTTGAAGGGCGTTCACCTGGCGATCAAGAGTGGCATGCTGGCGGCGGAAACCGTGATGGACGCAATGTCCACCAACAACTTCAGCAAGAACACGCTCAATCTCTACGCCAGCCGGGTGGAAAAAAGCTGGATCAAGCAGGAGCTCTGGCCGGTGCGCAATTTCCATCAAGGCTTCGAGCACGGCCTCTGGCGCGGCATGGTCCACGCCGCCATCCAGCAGGTCACCGGCGGACGCGGCCTGCACGAGAAATACGGGTGCGTAGCCGGGCATCGCCGTCTGAAACGACTGGCTACGCTGCCGAGCGACGGCGGCGCCGAAGCCGACCTGCTCGGCAATGCCAAGGGCGACGGCAAACTGACCTTCGACAAGCTCACCGACCTCTACCACTCCGGCACCAAGCACGAGGAAGACCAACCCGCTCACTTGGTGATTCACGACACCAACATCTGCAACACCCGCTGCGTCACCGAGTTCGGCAACCCTTGCCAGCACTTCTGCCCGGCCAATGTTTACGAGATAGTCGAAGCCGGCGACCTCCCCAGCGGCAAGCAGATCCACTTGAACCCTTCGAACTGCGTGCACTGCAAGACCTGCGACATCATGGATCCCTACGAGATCATTACCTGGGTCCCACCCGAAGGCGGCGGCGGGCCGAATTACGACGGGATGTAGTTAGGGGTACCCTTGATAGGTCAATGGTCAATGGTCTATGGCTGGAGGCGGCAAGCCGGAAGCGCACGCAGGATTTATTTCTCCATTGGCTATTTCCCGGCTTCCCCGCGAGGTACACTGTGCGCAAGCATTCTCGCCCTGAGAATGAAGGGGCTCCGAGCCGCGTTTTCGTCGAGTCCCCCACAACTAGGCGCGGCACGGAGCCCTACCGCAAATAGCCAGACTGCGTGCTCCTAAGTTGCCAAACGAGCACTGCGGGGGCGAAGCGCCAAGATGCGCCGCCCTGTCGCGCGGCCCTATTCCATCCTGAAATTTGCGCGAACTGAATAATCGCGTTTATTCCTCGAGCAGATCAGCCGGCTATCGCGTCACGCGAAAGGATAAGCGCAACCGCCGCAAGCCCATCAAGATACCGGCGCTACTAAGCTTGGCGCTACAACGCGCGCCGGTGGGCGATTAGGTTCGGGGTTACAATTACTGCGTGCCTTTTACATTTTCTCATCCTGCGGCAGTGCTGCCGCTGCGCCGCTGGCGACTGGTTTTCTCGGCTCTCGTGGTCGGCAGCATGGCGCCGGATTTTGAATACTTCTTCGGGCTGGTCCGGTCCGTGTCCCATTCCTTCCCGGGTGTAATTACCTTCACGTTTCCGCTCGCCCTGGCAGTGCTGATCATCTTTCACGCGCTGGTGAAGTGGCCGGTGATTTCGCTGTTGCCGCGCGGCGTGCAGGCGCGGATGGTCGGCCCGGCGCGGCGATTCCGGTGGTGGCCACCGTCGCGGTTGCTATGGGTTGTGTTATCGCTGGCTATCGGGATGGCAACACATCTGTTCTGGGACGCATTCACGCACAGCGATGGCTGGGCGGTCATCCACTGGCCGGCATTACGTTCCGCGGTTTTCGTTTTTCCCCATCGCCGAGTTCCACTTTATCTCCTGCTGCAGCACAGTGGAACGGCGCTAGGTTTGCTGGCGGTGGGGCTCAGTTTCGCGCACTGGTACAAGCGCGCTCCGCAGGAAGATGTGGCGCTCCGGCCGCAGTTGTCGCCGGCGATCAGGTGGACAATTCTCTCGGCCATGGTCGCCATGGCAGTCGTGCTGGGGCTGGTAAACGGCGCCGACTGGTACGGAGAGTTGTTGCAAGGCGCTTCGCAGGGCATGCGGTTCGTTGTCGGTTCCCTGATCGCGGCCACCACGGTAGGATGCGTCGAGTTATTCGGCTTCGGCCTGATCTGGCCGGCATTCCGCAGTTTGCAGCGGGAACCGGTGCCCGCACCTGCGGATGAATGATTTATGAGCACGCCAGCGCCCGCATCAAACGCTCCGAGTCCCGTAAGGACGGCGCGATTTCGAGCCTCGGTGACCTGCCTCCGCTGGCTACCGTGCGCGCCGACGACGCGCGGCGATTCCCAATAGTCCCGATCCGATCAACAACAGAGTGCCAGGCTCGGGAGTCTGTACTGGATTCGCAGTCGGATTCGCCGCTGGATTCGTTGCGCTGATGACCACGTCGTCAACCAGGTATTCGCCGGGATCGTCGATGGCCTGGAACGAAATAGTGTCCAACCCAGTCCCAGTCACGACAAAGGAAAACTGCCCATTATACGCGTGAGGCTGTCCGTCAATGTCCAGTACTTGAGAACCGTTCCAAAGAGCCTGAAAGTTGACGTTGTTCCCAGATCCCCATTGCGTTACATGAAAACTAAAGAGATAGGCCTCCCCGTTCGTATCGCCGAAAGTCTGCAAGATAATGGGCTCGCCTTGGTATGCGTAGTTGCCAATCTGAAGTGCATAGTTACCGCTATTTGGGAGAAACCTCCCCACCGTATTCCAGCCGGTATTCCAGTTTCCGCCGGTCGTCCACCCGGTCAGATTACCGCTTTCAAATCCGCAGTTCGAGACCAAATTCCCGCTAACTGATTCGCAAATGCCGTCGGCGAACATAGACATACTGACCAGAAGCGTGACTGCCAGTAGAACCAGTCGCAAAGTAAGTCGTTTCATTGACCCCTTCCTCCACCCACCACGATCTTGAGGGGCACGTTCACTCTACGATAAGCACGCCAAAGTCCAACCTACTACCTCATGTAAACCATTTGCCTTCATACGCGTAAATTATTGCCTTCTCGTAACTCGGAGTAAAGTGGGAAAAAGATTTCCCTATGGGGCTTGCAGTGTTCACTCGGCGACTCGATTTGAGACGAGATCGCAGATGAAGAGGTCGAAATCTTTCATCTATCACGCCGGATTCGTCTGCGCCGCGGGACCGCAATACGGCGGTTGCATGAGTTGTGGTACATTCAGACCACATCAGCCAGATTTGCGCTTTATGGCGCGTGAAGCTGCTCCGTAAGCTGGGGGCGCCTCTCCTACGATCAGAATCCTGCCTGCTCATGAATGCTCTCGTCCTAGATTCGGTCAGTAAGTCGTTCTATCCCCGGCTGGGCCTGTTTGCCTGGCGGAGGAAACCGGCAGCGATCCGGGCGGTACGACAGGTGTCGCTGGCGGTGGAACGCGGCGATATCCTGGTTCTGCTTGGTCCCAACGGCAGCGGAAAATCGACTTTATTGAAGCTGGTTGCGACCATGCTGCTGCCGGACGAAGGCCGCGTCGAAGTGGATGGAGTCGATGCCGTGCGCCACCCCGAGCAGGTGGTCAGAAAGGTGGCGCTGGCGGTTACCAACGAGCGCTCGTTTTTTCCCCGCCTGACGGCGCGCGAGAACCTGGATTTTTTTGCCACGCTAGAGGAGGTGCCGGCGGCGAAGCGCGCGTGCCGGGTGGATGAGGTGCTGGAAATCAGCGGCCTGACCTCAGTTTCGCGCAGGTTGGTGCAAAGCTTTTCCGCGGGCATGTACCAGCGCCTGGGCATTTCGCGCGCGTTGCTCAAGAATCCCGCGCTCCTGCTGCTCGACGAACCCTCCAACAGCCTGGATCCGGAAACGGCGTCCGCATTCTGGACCTGGGTGAAGCAAAGCGCGCGCGCCGGGACGACGATAGCGCTGGCGACGCACAGCTTCGAGGAAGCGGCGAGCGTGGCGCGCCGCGTCGCCGTGCTGCGGCAGGGCGAGTTGGCGGCGTGGCACGCCATCGATACAGGCACCAGCGTGGAAGAGCTGCGCCGGTGCTATCACCAGGACGTTCGAACCGCCGACGATGCCACCGCCATGCCCTGGAAGGTTAACCGTGCCGCCTCTGCTTGAAAAATTTCTCGCGTTCGCGCGCCGCGACCTGCTCATCGCGTCGCGCTACCGCGGCACGCTTGTCACCTTTCCCATCACACTGGTGACTGAGTTGGCGGGGGCGTATTTCCTGGCGCGTGCCATTGGCGCCGGCTTCCGGCCGGACGGTTTCGACTATTTTACCTTCTTGCTGATCGGCAGCGGCGTAACCCAATTGATGGTGGCTTCGATGCATGCCTTCGTCAGCAGCGTCCGCGATGCGCAACTCTCCGGAACCATGGAAATGATGATGGCCACCGCCACGCGCCCCCTGACCGTTATGCTGCTGTCGGCGACGGTGTTGGAGATTGACCGGGTGGTCGCGTTCTTCGTGTATGTCGGGTGCGGATTCGCCCTCTTTCGGGCGCCGCTGCACGCGCCTGACCCAGCGGCCCTCGCCGTGGTGCTGTTGCTGGCCTCGGTGATGACGATCAGCCTGGGTCTGTTGGCCGCTGCCATCCAGTTGTATTTTCAGAAAGGCGGCGCAGCCGTCTGGTTGTTCGCCACCGCGGTGTGGCTGTTGTCCGGCAGCATGTTCCCGGTGAGCACGCTGCCTGCGGCGCTGCGTAGCGTCGCGAAACTGCTTCCGATGACTTATGTGGTCAAAATGACCCGCGACGTGTTGCTGGTAAAAGCCACGCTTCCCGACCTGATGGCGCCCGTTCTGATCCTCACGGCTGCTACCGCGCTGCTGTTGCCTGTCAGCCTGTGGGTGTTTTCCGCCGTGCTGCGCAATGCGCGTCTGCGCGGGACGTTATCTATGTACTGATCCCCCGGCGCGTCTGCAATCGCTATTCGCTGTATTTTTCGGACAATTCGGCCACCGCCTGGAGCGCTGCTTTTTCGTCCGCGAAGACTCCTGGATGGCGCTGCATCACGGTTCGGGCGATTTCCAGCAGGGTGCGCTCCCCATCCATGAGGTCAAGGATGGCGCGTCCGGCCTCACCAGTCTTCTGCAGCCGCGGACGGCACTGAGAGGTGCGTTTGCGCAGCTTCTCGGTAGTGACGAACATGCAGTTCAAGCTTGATTGCCGGAACTGATCCTTCAATTCTCCGCCGGCCGCCCGCACGCAGGTGTTCCAAGTCCAAACATAATCGTCATGCACTAGTCGGAAGCAAATCTTGCCCTCAATCTGGTCAGCTTCGCAAACGCGGACGGGCCGAGACCAGGGTGCGATCCAGTGCGGAAACACACTTGCGGGCTGCCCGGGAGCAGTGGTGAGAGGCACGATTTCGGCCAGATCCGAATCCCACCAGACGACGTACCCACGCGACTCGCCGTCGCGCGCCGCGCGCAAATGTAATTCAGCGCAGACCGAGGGTGACTCCAGAGTGAGGTAATCAAGGGTCGCAATGCAGACAGGCTCGTTGTTCAAGTTCTCGGGTTGCAGGCGGGCAGAAAACGTGCAGTCGACTCCGAACCGTCGTCCTGCCGAGAGATCCACGCCCCAACGTCGGTCCTCCCAAATGGTGATTTGGTCGCAGGACTTGGCGGGGAGATCCACCGCCGCTGTCCAGATGCGGTCGCGGAGCGGAATCATGGTGCCACCAGGCGCCAGAAACCGGTGGCGCGCGTCAATGAGCGACTCTAATCCGCGACGGTGGAAGGGAAGCGCGCCGTGCACATCGGAGACAATCACGTCGGCCTTCTCCGGCAGTTTCACGTTGGTGGAGTGATCGCGGATGAACTCGATCTGGGCGGCGCAGCCGTTGTCTTTTGCGACCTGCTTTGCCAACTCGATGGCTTCGTCGGACTCGATGGCGTACACCTTGCGTGCGCCATAGCGGCAGGCGAACACCGCCAATAGTCCCACTCCGGTGCCGATATCCACGACCACTTGGCCGGGTTTCACCACAGCCTCGAGCGCGCGGAGATATCCGCCCGTGCGGACCTGGTCAGCGATGATCCAGCCGTGATCGTGGATAGAGTACGTGCTTTTGACCTCCTGATTTGAATTGGCAGGGTTACGCGACTTGCGTAAAATGATTCGCAACCGCAACCGCTGTGCGTGCTTCCAATATGAGTATTTCCCGCAACTCAATCGTGGTCGCAACCGATTCGCAGGTTTCCTGCGTACTCGACGCGGAGACCGTGATCCTGCATTTTAACAAAGGCGTCTACTTCGGGCTCGATGAGGTCGGCACCTCCATTTGGCAGAAACTGCAGCAACCGCAGGTGGTCGGCCGAATCCGCGATGCCATCCTGCAGGAGTACGATGTGGATGAGGAACAATGCGAACAGGACGTACTTCGGTTGCTCAACCAGCTCCACGACGAGGGGCTGATCGAGGTTCGCAGTGAACCGGCTTCGTAGGTTCCTGAACTATCCTTTTCGCTTCCAGCGATTGCTGGCCGAGGCCTTCTTTCGGCTGGTGGCAGCGTCACTGCTGCTGCGCCTGTTGCCCTCTTCCCGTGTCTGCCGCACGTGGACTGATCGGAAATCGGTGAGGCGCTCGCAGCACAATGCCTGCTCGGCGGAAGAGATTTGCCGCGCCGTGACCACGGCGTCGAGATATGTTCGTGGCGTGAACTGCCTCCCGCAGTCCATCGTGGGACGCGCCATGCTGCTGCGCGCGGGATATCCCGCGGAGATTCGCCTCGGGGTCGCCAAGATGCCTCCCGGCTTCGAAGCGCATGCTTGGGTTTACAGCGAGGGGCTGGTCATGCTCGGGGGGAGCGTGATGCAGTACACAGAACTGCCCATCCGGCGGTAACCTCCTGTTCAGGGACGAGGTATGGAAGCAATTGCGAGCAATGGGCGAAGCGACCCTTGCCCAGTGCGATACCAGGTCGCATGGCGGGCGTGGACAACCCTGGGGGCGCAATCGCGACGCGCGCACCGCACGGCGTGGTCGAACAGAGGACGGAACAGCCTTTGTAACAGAACCTGGGAGCATTGCTCCTAGCCACTCGCTGGCCGAAGTGGTGATACTGCGGCAGCACCACGGGCGCCCAAGAATCGCGCCTGTCGTAGCGTTCGGTCAACCACTCTTCGTAAGCGGGCCGCCAGCGTCGGATTTTGTGCCTCCTCCTCCACGGGTGATCTGTGACACGTCGCCGTAAGACGAAAGCTTTGGCGTGCGGTAGGGCTTCTTCGGCTGCCGCTCGGAGTTTTTCTTATTCTCCATCCACAACGCTCTCGGGTCAGGTTAACCGCCGCCTATCATACTGCAATTCTCTCTCTGGAAAAAGGCACGCAGCCATAGTTCCAGGCCGATGAGGGTGTTCACTTGGACAATGGGTAACAGCCGCTCACCGTTGAGCTTAGCGTGATGAGCGGACAACGTAGGTTCGAGCGTCGCAGGATCGATGTAGCCGAATTCAACAGCGAGGCAATCGGACCGCAATTGCTTTTGAAGCCTGGCATAACCCCTTGCTGCGGCGCCGCTGTTCAAGGGCGTGAAGTCTGCTTTCCAATTCCTTTGCCGGATAGATTCCGGCAGGATGCCGAGCATCGCTTCACGGAAAAGGCCTTTGGATATGCCCTGCCAATTCACGACTGAGCTGGGAACCGACATGATAAACGCGACCAGGTCCCGGTCCATGAACGGGTATGCCTTGTCGATACCGTACATGGCGGCAATCTTGTTGATTTGTTCCAAGACGTCGAGGCGGTGAGCAGTAAGGAAGTACCGGTAACAGATCTCAGCCTGCTTGCTGGGGAAACGAAGCGCGGGACGGCGCTGTTGCTGGCTGCGCCGGTAGGCGAGGTTGCGGAGTCGCACCGTGTACCAGCGCGGCGACCGGTCCGAGTCCCCAAGCCGGCGGATGCTTCTCACCGGCCGCATCAACCAGTCGGGGGCCAGATCGCGCAGGAAGCGATGCAACAACTCCTGAGCCAATGAGCGGCGAGAGCAATCGCTCATGGACCCGGCCAACGCAAGAAACTCACGCCGGACTTGCAGCCAGCGGAAGCGGCGGGCCAGCTCGAACAAGTGGCCGCTGCTGTCCATCATCTGGTCGCCAAAATAGCCATCCAATAAAGCGGTGCAGCCCATCGCGCCAGCCGTGCTGAAAACTTCGTGTTCGGAGTTCCAGAAAACTCGGGGATATTCGACCTGCCATACCCATTTCTCTTCGTCCACGAATCGAAATGACGAATACGCCAATCTCCGGATTTCAACCTGCCATAGCGCTTCGATGTCCTTGAGATAGCGCTTCTCGTCGGCGAGCGAACCGTCGGGGAATACCCACGAGATTCCAACTGCTGGCGCGACTGGAGTGCCCGCTTTCCTCAATTTTGCTGCCTGGCACAGGATAGCGGAGGAGTCGAGTCCGCCGCTCACCGTCACGGCCACATTGCCCGGCGAACGCAAGCGCCGCCGGACCGCTTGTTCGAACCGCGCTCGCAGGACCTCGGCATACTCGGCGATGGATGCGCAACGGACCTGCCGAGCAGGATCGAAATCCCAATGCCGGAACCCCCGCAGCCGGTCCGCCGTGACGACGACCGTTTCCCCCGGCACCACTCGGCGAATGTCTCGGAAACAAGTACGGCGCAGTTCGTTGGGATCGCCGCCCACCAGCACATTAGCCAGCGTGACGTCATCGGGGCACGCCACCACCTCGGGATGGGCGAGGATGGCTTTGATTTCAGAAGCGCCGACGAAGGTGTTGGTGGATTCCCAATAATAGAGAGGCCGGATACCTATTACATCGCGCGCCAGCAGCAACTGCTGCGTTTGTCCGTCGAACAGGATGATCGCAAAATCCCCGAGCAAGTGGCCGGCGAAGGATTCGCCGAAGCGGCGGTAGCAGGCGAGTACGAGCGCGGCATCGGACACCTGGGTAGCATCCGCTTGCAGGTCGGCGGATAATTTTTCCGCCAGATCTTCCCGATTGTCCAGGCGACCGTCGAAACAGACGGCAAGACCGGGAGAACCTGCGGCCGGCTGGTGCTCGTCGGACGCAGACGAAGTTTGCAGGCATTGGTAAGCCAGCCCGGCCGAACCGTCCCGCCAAAATCTTGGCCCATCGCTGGCGCTGTGGCGCAGCGGCGCGATGAGGCGCTGGAGAATGGCCGCGTCGACGGGGCGACGGTCGCGATGAAACAGGCCGGCGATTCTGCTCACTGCGGTTTCGACTCCCGTGAAAGGTCGGCGAGGATTGCATCCACCACCGCCGGCAGCAGGTCCAAACGCTTGGGATAGCAGAGGCGTTTGATCGGTACCGCTTTCACCAGACGGCTGGCAAAAGCGAATTGCCGCTTCAACCGTGGTGCGCTGACCACCGAATTGTTGAACGTGCTCTTGATGATCGGCAGGAAAGCAGCGCGGCCATTCACCCGCCGCACCAAGACGCGGGAACGGCTCGAGTTTCGTGGGAGCAAGTACAGCGCGCGCAAGGGGACGGGATGCGAAACATGCTGGGATGCAGTCAACGGGAAAATCATTTTGTGCGTAAATCTATTCATGGGAATCGAGCGAGACCCGCGGAACACCGCGTCGGCCGATCCGGGCGTGAGCTTTACCCTCGCTAGGCTGGGATGAGCCAGCACCGTCTGTCCATCAAACTGCAGCAGCAGGACATCGTCGGTGAGCAACGGATAACCCCGGGCCATCAGCCCCGCCGCCAACGTGGACTTGCCGTACCCGCAGTCTCCCAGTAAGGCAATCGCCTGGCCATCCACCACGATGCTGGTGGCATGCAGCGGTTCCAGGCCACGCACCAGCAGGCAGAACGACAACACCTGGCCGAGCAGATAAGTAAAGAGCACTTCATCGGGAACTCCCATTAATCTTTGCCACAGCACCCGCCGGCCATCACCCGAGACGACAAAATCAAAGTGGTCTTTCCAGCAAACGCGTGCCGCGCCGTCCTCGAACATACTGCACTCCCAGAAGCCGTCTTCTTCGAAGCGGGTGCAAATGCGGTGGCAGGATTGGGAGAGTTGCTGCCCGGTGGACTCGAACAACTCCACATCCGCCCTGGCCCCGAGGGGTTGCCATTCCGGGCAAGGGAGCGGCACGGCGGAGCTGATCGCCAACCCAAAGAGAGAGTACAACTTCGGCTCCCGAGTCATATAAGGCGAGATGGTTGGATTTGCGGATGGCGCTGCCACAATGTGGTTATCCATTCTAGACCATTTTTTCGCACGTTCCTTCGACGGGAACATTGCTCGATCCAATCAACGCCGCAGACTCATTCAACCCGCGGCGCTTCGAACCTGAATCACGGTGCTGGGCTGGAGCGTGGCCGCACAATGCGGCTGCGTTGCAGCGCCAGGCGCGCTCCCCGGAACAGAGGATAGAGCGCGATCAGCGGGCGCGGCAGCTTGAACGTTTCGTAATCGATGGTGGTCGGGTTGAGCGCGATGCCAGCAATGTAGCGCAGGCGATCCAGCCAAGGTTCGCGCCTCGTCCGCTGCAGCAGCCACCCGATGGAGGTGTCGCGCGGCACTGGGACATCGCTGGCCGGCCAAAAATTGCTCTCCACTGTGTTCGCGATGCGCTGCACCTCGGAATCGGAGGAAATCCGCTCCCGAAAATCCTCGGGAATTCGCGAGTTCCAATGCTTGCGGAGCAAGCACAGCGAGACCAAGACGGTTCGCGCGGTATTCGAGTCTCCGAGGTGGCGGCGCACGATTTCCCATCGTAATCGCGGGTGGCGAATCAACATCTGATGCAAGTCGCAGAAACTGGAGAGGTGCATCCATTCGTGCTGCCCGGCGTGCAAACAGAGTGCAAGCAGCAAGTCCTCCGGGCAAAGGGTCGGCACCATGGCGCCGAACAACGGGGCTTCGACGGCGCGCTGCCACACCCCGCGTTCGTCCAGGGACGGCGAAACGAATGTCGGCACGAGACGCCAGTGCAGATCGACGTCGATGCCACCGCGGCTGAAGGTGTGCTCAAATCCGAAGCGAAATGCCGCCGCCCGCTGCGAGCTGGTGAAACCAATCTTGTCTACGAAGCCCAGTTCGGCCAGGGTCTGGCATGCCGGCAGGAGTCTTTGCCGCGGCACCACGATGTCGAGATCTGCGGACACCCGCAGCGCGCGAGTTCCGTAAAGATGGGAGGCCAGAAGGGGGCCTTTGTAGGCCAGGTGCTCAATCTCCCGTGCCCGCAGGTGGCGAGAGATGCTCAGGAGTTCGGAAGCGAGTGCCAGGTTGTGCAGCGCAGCTTGCCGCGCGGACTGGCGCAAGGCCGGTAAAACATTGTCCGGCAAAGACGCATTCGGCTGCTGCTCGAGATATCGTAAGAGCAGCGGTGCGAGGCCGTGCCAGGCCGCCATGCCCAACAGGCGGTCTCCGTCGACCGCATCGCCAGGAATTTCCTGGGCGGAGTTTTCATCGACCGAAGAAAACGGCACCCTGCTGGCGGCCAGCAGTAATCGGAGTTCGCCGGCGCCGGCGACCAAGGGTGATTCGCATATCGCGTCGTGGACCAATGTTAGGTGACCGAACTTCAGTACCATAGCCGGCATGGCGGCTGCAACCACTGCCCCTGCCGAGCAGCCCTCGCACGCTTAACTCAGGGTAACGTCCTGGACCAGAATGGGGCCCTGTTCGCGTTCACGGCGGACGACGTTGCGCGACGCCCCCTCAACTTCCTCGGCGCTAGCCAGCGCGGCCAGGACATAGAACAGCGCGGCATTGGCGGCTACGTGCAAGTTGAAGTCCACCAGCCCGTGCACCAGGATGCCGGTACATGCCACCAGGGCAGCTAGCTTGGCCGAGGAAACAAATCCCACCGGCGTGGTGCGGCGCAGCGCCGAGCGGAACATGGCGACCAGGAACCACAGCATGATCGCGAATCCGACCACGCCCGTCTCCGCCAATAATTGCAGGAAATCGTTGTGCGCGGCGTTGACGAAACGATCGGTATAAAACGTCTGAAATTGCGGGAACGCGGCGGTGAAACAGTTCAGCCCCCAGCCGGCGATGGGACGCGCCTTGGCCATCGCGAGCGTATCTTTGTCGAGCGCCAAACGGAAGCGCGCGTCCAGCGTGTTGCTCATGGTGGCTCCGCCCTCGGAATAGGCGCTCTCGATACGGCGCGAAACCCTTTCGCCACCCAACCATGCAAGAAGCGCCACGCCGATGACGGCCAGGATGGCGAGATCGCGAAGTCGCTCGCTCGAGCGTCCGCGCAGCAACATCAACGTCGCGCCGAACACAACTTGCATGGCGAACGAGATCATGCCTCCGCGCGAACCCGAAAGGAAGATGGTGCTTCCCATCATGAGGGCGGCGAATCCCAGCAGCGCTTTTTCCGGCGGCGTGGCGCGTTGCCGCATCAGCAGCGCCAGCGGCAGCGGCGTCAGCAGCTCCATCAGGCCCGCCCAGTGGCTGTGGTTCACGTAGGGACCGTACGCCCACGCCTTGACCATCGGCGGCCGGACCCAATAGAGCTTGCCGTTTGACGTGAGGTCCTGCAGGATGGCAAACACCGCCAGCAGGAACCCAAACACGCTCATGCCGAACAGAAACCTCTGGATCTGCTGTCGGCTATGGAAGCACTGGATGGCAACGAACATCAGCAGCCCGTACGCCAACTGGCGGAAGGTCTCCTGCACGGTCGCGTAGCGGTAAACCGAGATCCCAAACACCAGTTGGACGGCTACCAGCAACGCGAAGGCGAGGGTAGGGAAGTACAGGGGGCTCGGCCGTAGTTGCAGTGCGCCCTCCACCACCTGGCGGGCCGCCCACAGCAGGAACAACGCGGCCGCGCCGCACTCCAGGATGAACTCCGACCACGGCTCTGTCGTGCCAAACGCCAGTGCGGCGAATCCCAGCACCGATCCCAGACCCAACATCAGCAGGTTGTCCCACAACTCGACACGATTCTCGGCATCTGGCCAGGTCAGGCCCGAGGGTGCGTGACGGACGACTACGGAAACCGGAGTTTTCACCGGCATGCCTCCGGCTCGGCGCGCGTCAGCCGCAAATCGTCGGCCCATGCCCGGCCGCGGATCGCGGTATTGGGCCGGTCACGCACGATCTTCAGTTCCAGGAAATGGGAGCCGGGCTCGGTGCGGAAGGTCTGCCGCCGCTCTTCCCAGCCGTGGGTGCCGGTCATGTCCTCGGTGAGTACGTAGGCGCGCGCCGTCTTCACATCCTGCAGCGAGAACCGCGGGCCGCCGACGCTCTCCAATTCGCTGGTGCGCATGAACGCGGAGAACTCGTAGCACTGGTCTCCGTCCACCGGTACGATTTGCCGCAGGCCGATGTCGCCCACCGGCTGCCCATTGAAGGTTATCAGCAGGGCATGCGTCCCCCCGTGGATGGTGGAATTGTCCACCTCCAGAGCGGCGTTTTCATTGCGCATGTAGTACCAGTCGAAACCGACATTCAGGATGTTGTTTTCGAAGCGGCCGTTCACTACCAGATTGTCGGCGGAGTAGGCGTACGGCTGAAGTTCAGGATCCAGCTTGGCTAGGTCGTTCCAGGCGGAACGCGCCCGGGTGGAGTTGTTGCGCTGAACCAGGCTCGCCAGGTACCTGGCGGCAAAGCGGACTGGGATGTGCTGGCCCAGCCCGACGGCGCGTGACCACACCATATCGGCGGCCTCGTACTGGTGGGCATTGATCAGCAAATCTACAAAATCGAAATAGTGGGCGGGATCGCGCGGCAACACCTGGTTAACCACACGCGCAAAATCGTTGTTCGTAGCCCGCAAGGTGAGCAGGATGGCACGCGCCAGATTCTTGCGCGAGGTGTCGCCTTCCAGCGCGTTGTGAAACAG
This sequence comes from Terriglobia bacterium, assembly GCA_020073285.1. Taxonomy (GTDB): domain Bacteria; phylum Acidobacteriota; class Terriglobia; order Terriglobales; family Acidobacteriaceae; genus JAIQGF01. The sequence goes on from JAIQFM010000023.1 coordinate 14,238, forward strand.
CGGCAGGGCGCGGTCGGTGTCCCCGGCCACGAGGTAGAAGTTCCCCGCCTCCCATGCTATGTCGGGGTCGTGCGCATCGTAGCGGACGGCTTGATCGATTGCGTTGCGCTGCGCCGCCGCATCGCCGGTGTATTGGTACGCCAGGCCCAAGTCGAGCCAGTAGCGTGCGTGGTGAGGATCGAGAGAAAGGGCTCGCTGCAGCAGAGGGATGGACCCCGGGACATCCTGCATGAACACCGAGCGCACTCGCCCCAGCCGGTACCACGCCTGGGCATTGCCCGGCTCCAGGCCCACGGCACGCTCGAGCACCTCTGGGTCGGTGCTGTCGGCGGCGCGCGAGACGAGGTAGCTCCGTCCGGCGCGATACACGTACCCGGCGATCAGGCCGAGGCAGAGCGCGCCGAACAGGAGCTTTCGTCGCGGAGAATGCAGCTCGATGCGCATGCGCAATTCGCAGCTGCGCGTTCCGAGCAGCGCAGGGCTCGGCGGTAGCGTCAGCTTTGTCGCGATTCGTTGTAGTAGCGGTTCTTCTGCCCGTAACCGTACGAATAGTAATAGTAGTATGACCCGGGCGAGGTCAGATCCACTCCGTTCAGCAGCGTCCCGGTGACGCGTGCATTCACCTGCAACAGCAGGTCGCGCGCCTGCCGCAGTGCATTCTTGGTGGTTACGTCGGAGCGCACCACTAGCACCACGGAATCGGCATAGACGGAAAGCACCACCGCGTCGGTCACCGACAGCACCGGCGGCGTGTCAATGATGACGTGGTCGTACTCCCCTTTCCATTTCGCCAGGCAATCTTGGAAAAACTTGGTCGAGAGCAGCTCCGCCGGCTGCGGCGGCGGCGGGCCCGCCGGCACCGCCCACAGATTCGGGATTTGCTGCGACTTCAGGATGATGTTTTCCAAGCCCTGGCCGGTCGCCAGCAGCGTGCTCAGCCCGGAGCGGTTGGGCATGCCGAGTGCCCGGTGAATGCTGGGACGGCGGAGATCGCAATCCACGAGCAGGACGCGCGCGCCCATCTGCGTCAGCACCACCGCGCTGTTGAGCGCTGTGGAGGTCTTGCCCTCCTGCGGCAGCGGGCTGGTGATGACGATGGTCTTGGGCGGCGTGCCCGACCCGGAGAGTAGCAGCGAGGTGCGCAGGGCGCGGTAGGCTTCTGCCGACTGCGAGCGCGGCCGGAAGTGCGCGATCATGTGCGTTTCGTTGTCGGCCTCGGCCGTTCCGCTGGAGCGCGCCAGCAGTTTACGTACTGGCGCGCGGGCGCTGAGCGGAATCACGCCCAGCGAGGGCAGGGCGGCCGCCGACTCCGCCTCTTCCGGCGAACTGACGGTCGTGTCCAGGGACTCGATCAGAAATGCGAGCCCGATGCCGCTCCCCAGTCCCAGCAGCAGTCCCAGCATGATGTTCAGCCGCTTGTTCGGCCGCGACGGGCTTGCGGGCACCGCGGCGGCGTCCACAATGCGCACGTTGCTGGAATTCAATCCCGCCGACACCTGCGCTTCCTTCAGCTTTTGCAGCAAGCCGTCGTAGAGCTGGCGGCTGGTGTCGGCGTCGCGCTTGAGCATGGTGTACTCAATCGCATCCTCGTTGAGCTTGTTGGCTTCGGACTTTTGATTTTCGAACTCCCGACGCAGCAGGCTCTCGCGCTGCAGGGCCACTTCGTAATCGCTTTTCAGCCGCGCCGCGTTGCGCTTCAGTTCGGTCTGGATGGAGCTTTCGACCGCCGCCAACTGGTTGCGCATCTCCACCATTTTCGGGTGCGACGGCCCGTACAGCACCTGCATCTGCGCGACCTGGGTCCTCAGCGTCGCCTGCTGCTGCTTCAAGCCCATCAGCAGACTATTCGAATCGGCGGCCTTGGCGAGGTTATGGATCTGCTCCGGGTCGTCGGCCTGCGTTAGGCGGTAGGTGGCTTCCCTCTGGATGCGCTCCGCTTCGGCGGTTGTCAGTTCCCGGTTCAACTGGTCGAGTTTGCTCAGCGTGATGTTCTGTTTTTCGTCAACCCCGACGATCTGCTTCTGCTTCTGGTAATCCACCAGCCTCTGTTGCGTCGTTTCCGACTTCACCCGCAAGTCGGTGAGCTGCTTGGAGAGCCATTCCGAAGCTTGCATCGTGGACTCGAAGTGGCTGCGGATGTTGTGTTCGATGTAGGCGTCGATCATTGTGTTGACGGCTTCCGCCGCGACCTGGGGATTGGCGCTGGCATAACGGATCTCCACCAGCCGCGTGCGCGGCACCGTGGTTACGCTCAATCCCCCCTTGATCCGTGCGGCCGAGCGCGACGCCTGCGTCACGTCGAGCCTTACCGACTCACCGGCACCAAGTCCCGGCGTGCCTTTGACGCCCAGGTAAGCCGCCGCTGTCGGAGAGAGCCGCCGAGCGACGTCCGCCGCCAGCGCGTCACTTTGCAAAATCTTGACCTGCGTCTCGATTTCGACCGAATCGTCATCCCCGCCGCCGTAGGTGCCCGACTCCTTGAAGGGAAGGATGTTCTGGGCTGGCTTGTTGACCTCAATCCGCCCGGACGCCTCGTAAATCGGTGTCATCTTCAAGGTGGCGATGGTCGCCAGCGTTCCCATGATGACCAGCGAAGCCAGAATCAACCAGCGGTGCTTGTACAGCGTCCGCAGGTACTCCCAGATGGAGATGCCTTCCTGTTGGAATGGGTAATAACCGGATGTTAAGGGAATGCTTGGGAATTCAACCGATTGCGGCTCGTAGGGAGCGGGTACGCTGCTCCCTGAGGTCAACTGCCTCGGATCCATCCACCGCTCCTGACGGCCCAGGTAGCAATTAAATTAATGTAGGCCGCTTTGTTATGAACGACGATAGTAGCAGCTTTCCTGGTCAGGTGACACGAAATGTCACCTCTTCGGCAACAAACATAGGTACTATCTGTCCCAGGTACTTTCTGTATGTGATGCGCGAGTGGCGTAGCGGGTGGCCTCAATCATAGATTCAGAAGCTGCCGGTCTGCAGCGAGCCATCGGGTGCAATCCTTGTCCCGGCGCAAGGTGTGCTTAACTAAATAACTATGTGTGGCATCGCGGGAATCCTCAAACTGTCCGGGCCGGTGACATCGCAGGAAGTAACCGCGGTACTCCGGATGCTTGACGCCGAGATTCACCGCGGCCCCAACGATTGGGGCATTCTGTTTCCCGACTCCGTCGCCAACGATCTCCAGGTGCTGCACGAGATCGAAGCACGCGGGTGTGGCCACGATTTTTCCTATCGCGCCAGCGGCTCGGGCGTATCGGCCGTGCTGGGTACGCGCCGTCTCTCCATCATCGACCTGTCGGACAAGGCGCGCATGCCGATGGGCAGCCACGACGGCCGCACTTGGATCACCTACAACGGCGAGATTTACAACTTCCGCGAATTGCGCGCCGAACTCATCGGACGCGGCTACTCTTTCCGCTCCGAATCCGACACCGAAGTGCTGCTCCACGGTTACGAAGAGTGGGGCGAGGATTTGCTCCCCCGCCTGCGCGGCATGTTTGCTTTCGCCGTGCTGCGGACCGGCGCCCAGCCCGCGCTGCTGCTCGCCAAGGACCGCTTCGGGATCAAGCCGCTTTACTACTTTGCTGACAACGAGCGCCTGCTGTTCGCCTCCGAGGTCCGTTCGCTGATGGCCAGCGGTCTCGTTCCGCAGCAGCACGATCTCGAGGCCATGGTGCGTTTCCTGCAATTGGGGTCGGTGCCGCTGCCGCTGACCACGGTGCGCGGCGTATGCGCCTTGCCTGCCGCGCACCTGCTCGCCACCGAGGACGGCAATATTCGCGTGCGCCAGTACTGGGACCTGGATAGGTGTTTCCCTTGCCGCGAAGAAGCGCCCAAGGTGGAGGACCGAGTCCTGCCCTTACTGGCCGACTCCGTCCGCGCCCATTCGGTCAGCGACGTTCCTCTGGGAATCTTTCTCAGCGGCGGCATTGACTCCTCAGCGCTGGTGGCCCTGGCCAGCCTGGCCGGACAGCGTCCCGTCAAGACCGTTACCGTCACCTTCGACGAGCCTGAGTACGACGAGTCCCTCTATGCGCGCACCGTGGCCGGCAAGTACGGCACGCAACACGGCGAAGTCCGCCTCACGCAGCGCGATTTCTTCCAGGAATTGCCCCGCATCTTTAGCGCCATGGACCAGCCCACGGTGGACGGCGTAAATACCTACTTCGTCTCCAAGGCGGCAAAGGCGCTGGGGCTGACAGTGGTTTTCGCCGGTACCGGCGCTGACGAAATCTTTCTCGGATATCAACATCTGCGGCAAGCTGCCTCCGTCCAACGCGTCTCCCAGGTGATGTCGCGCATTCCCAAACCGCTGCGCTCGCGCGTCGTCCGCACCGTCTACAACGCCGGCATTCCCTACGGGCGCCGCGAACGGCTCACCTACTTGAACCAACCCACCTGGGAGAACATGTATCTCCTGGTCCGCGGGCTCTTCGGCCCGCAGCAGATCCAGCAGTTTCTCGGCATCACCGAGCGCGAGGTGCGCGATCTCGGCCTATGCATCCCCGGATCACACAAGACGCCGGACAGCAGCTTTGCCGATTTCATGGTCAGCCTCGAGTTCCATCACTACCTGCAAAACCAGTTGCTCAAAGACACGGACTTCATGAGCATGAGCCACTCCATCGAGGCGCGTGTTCCTTACCTCGATAATTGCGTCGTCGAGTACGTGCTCGGCATTCCCGCTCCGCGTCGCCTGCACGGCGATACGCCGAAGCCCTTGCTGGTAAAAGCCTTGGGCGACCGCTTGCCGCGGAGTGTGTGGGACCGTCCCAAGCAGGGCTTCAGCTTCCCGTTCGGCGAATGGTTGCGTTGCGATCGCGGCGCCCTCGAGGCCAATGTGCAGGCGCACCGGCTGTTTGAATCGCACGCCGTGCAGGCACTGTGGGCGCAGTTCCGCCGAGGCGGAGTCCACTGGTCGCGGCCATGGGCGCTGTCGGTGCTGGCGCGCGCCATGGAAGCCGAGCAACCGGTCGCGGTTGCCCGCGCTGCCACCGTGCCTACGGTTTCTTTACGTGCTCCGGCGGGAACGGCCTCGGCATCATCTCTGCCCGCACCTCCGCCGGCGCGCAGCACCGGCCCTGGCGGGATGAGGCGCGGTGCGCTCCGCGCCGGACGGCAACACGTGTTGGTGCTGCTCACCGACCTGCTCGACGCCGTTGGCGGCATCCAGACCTTCAACCGCTCCCTGGTCAAGGCGCTCGACAGCATCGCAACTGCGCGCCGCTGGAGTGTCGAGTTGCTGGTGCTCAACGACCGCCGTCGTGCCCATTACGAATCTCCCTACTTCAATCCCGAGACCGTCGCCTACCGGTCCTTCCAGGGGAATACGACTTATTTCGTGAGCGCTGCCGTCCGCGCCGCCACCCGCGCCACCACCGCCATCATTGGCCACGTCAACTTCTGCCCGGTGTTGCCGCTGATGAAGGTCTCCGCCACGGCGGTGGACTTCATCCTCGTCGTCCACGGCATTGAGGTGTGGAAGCCGCTCTCCCTCTTGCAGCGCTGGGGCGTGCGGCAGCTGAATGAAGTGTTGAGCGTCAGCGATTTCACCCGCGACGAGATGCGACTGCATAATCGGATCAACGGGCTGGCATTCACCACCTTTCCCGACACGCTCGATCCTTTTTATGGTGGCGCCGATGCCGGCGGCGCACGCGCCCACCTCGGCCTGCCTGCCGGTCGCATGCTGCTGAGCGTCTCGCGCCTCCACGAGACCGAGTTTTATAAGAGAATCGACCTCATCCTGGAGTCCATGCCGGGGGTGCTGAAGCAGGTGCCCGATGTTTTCCTCGTGGTGGTGGGCGAGGGCAGGGACCGCGCCCGCCTGCAACGGCTCGCAGCGCAACTGCGCATCGATGATAGAGTGAGGTTCACCGGCCGGGTTTCGGAGGAGGACTTGCCGCTCTATTACCAGGCGTGCGACGTTTTCGTCCTCCCCAGCCTGAAAGAGGGGTTCGGCATCGTGTTCCTGGAGGCCATGCAGTACGCAAAACCGTGCATCGGCGCGCGTGCCGCCGCTGTTCCGGAAGTCATCGTGGATGGCGAGAGCGGCCTGCTCACCGCCCCCGGCGACCCCCGCAGCTTGGAGCGCGCTCTCACCACCCTGCTCACCGACGAAGCGCTCCGCCAATCCATGGGCCGCGCCGGACTACGCCGGCTCGAGACCAACTTTTCTTTTCCCGCATTCCGCCATCGGCTCGAGGAGGTGCTGTGTCGGCCCCCGGCGTGAGCGCAGCTAAATTCAGCGAAGCGCGGAATCGCCTGCCGGCCGGCAGCACGCCTGCGCCCACGGTCACTCTGATCGCCCCATCCCGCGGGATCTCGGCAGTCAATCTGGGCGAGCTTTGGGAATACCGCGAACTGCTCTATTTCCTCGCTTGGCGCGACATCAAGGTGCGCTATAAGCAGACTGCGCTCGGCGCCACTTGGGCGCTTTTGCAACCGCTGTTTCTAATGGTCATCTTTACCCTCCTGTTCGGACGCGTCGCCAAGGTCCCGGTGCCGGTGCCGTATCCGATCTTCGCCTTCTGCGGACTCCTGCCCTGGCAACTGTTCGCCTTCGGACTGGGACAATCGAGCACCAGCCTGGTGCAAAGCCAGAACCTCATCAGCAAGGTCTATTTCCCGCGCCTGGTGATTCCCATCGCCTCCGTTATCGCCGGCCTGCTCGACTTCGCCATCGCCTTCCTCCTGCTGCTCGGCATGATGGTGTACTACCGCGTTCCGCCCGGCTTCGGCGTGTTCCTTCTCCCGTTGTTTGTGCTGCTCGCCGTGCTGACTTCATTGACCGCCGGCATTTGGCTCTCTGCCGTTAACGTTCACTATCGCGACGTCCAGTACACCCTCGGATTTCTGGTTCAATTCTGGATGTTGGCCACGCCCGTGGGTTATCCCAGTTCCGTGGTTCCGGCACGCTGGCGCTGGGTCTTGGGTCTGAATCCCATGGCCGGCGTGGTCGAGGGTTTTCGATGGGCGCTGCTTGGCCGTGGCGACAAACCCGGCATCATGCTCGGCGTCTCCGTCGGCGTCGTGCTGCTTTTGCTGATCGCCGGCCTGCACTACTTCCGCCGTGTGGAACGCACTTTTGCCGATATTGTTTGACCCCTCCGCCGATCAACTGGGGCACGGCTCTATCGGGCACTGACCCCACCTCCAAGCTTGGCCAATTCTCCAAGTCTGCGCCGTTAGTCCCCAATCGGCCAGCGGACTGTGGGCAAATGCCCCGTTTGGAGTCGCAAAAGTTTGCAATTGTGCGCGGAGTGATTTCAAAAGGCCAGTGTAAGTAGATGTTAGCTAAGGGGCTTACTTCGCTCGAGATTGGAATCCCAATTGCTCTCCCAGATGGGGCGGAAGAATCCTAAAGGTCCGGCGTTAGACAATCAAGTTCAATCGCAACCGCAAGGGGGATGCGGCGGCGAAGGAAGGGAAGGCGACAAACCTGCCGCCTTCCTTTTTCGTGCGCCCGCCTGTCGCACCTATGCCACTTTCTGCAACGACGTTTCGTCTTCCACGTTCAAACAGGTCTTTGACCGGTCAATCTGACGCATCAGGCCGCAGAGGACCTTGCCCGGACCGACCTCAATGAACCTCGAAATGCCGCGCTCGATCAACACGCGCATGGAGCGCTCCCACTGAACCGCGCCGCACACCTGGCGGATGAGCGCGTCGCGCGCCTTCTCCGGATCGGAAACGACTTCGGCGTCGACGTTGGTGACCACCGGCACGCTCATCTTCCGTAACTTCAGCGCCTGGAGGTCAGGCGCGAGGCGGTCTTGCGCCGGCTTCATCAGCGCGGAATGAAATGGCGCGCTGACCGGCAGCATGATGGCCTTCCTGGCGCCACGCTGCTTCGCCAGTTCCGCCGCACGCTCGACCGCGGACTTGCTGCCGGAGATGACGATTTGATCCGGTGAGTTGATGTTGGCCGGCTGACAAACTCCATCCTGCGCCGATTCGTCGCAGATCTGCTGCAACTGATTGATCGGCATTCCGAGCACCGCGGCCATCGCGCCTTCGCCGACGGGCACCGCTTCCTGCATGTACCGCCCTCGAAGGTGTACCGCCCGAACTGCGTCTCCGAATTCCAGCGTTCCGGCTGCGACGTGTGCCGAGTATTCGCCCAAGCTGTGGCCGGCCACGATCGTCGGCACGATTCCGTGCTCCCGCAAAACTCGAAAAGCGGCGACCGATACGGTGAGGATCGCTGGCTGCGTGATCTCCGTCAGGCGGAGCTTGTCTTCCGGACCCTCCCAGCAGAGATGGCAGAGCTTGAAGCCAAGCGCCGCGTCGGCTTCCTCGAACGTCTGCTGCGCGACCGGGTACCTGTTGGCCAGCTTGCGGCCCATGCCTACCGACTGCGAGCCTTGGCCGGGGAACATGAAGGCGAGGTCTTCGAGTAGACGTGAAGTCATGTAAGGGTCAATCGGTCGATTCGTCAGTCTATCAGCCGACCAGTCAACCAGTCGACCGGCAAGTCAGTTCATCGCTACGTCACGATTTGGCTGCAATTGGAGGCCAGTTCCGCGATCGCGCGGAGGCGAGCTACGCGGCGGAGGCAGCCGCCCGCTGCTGCGCGATGGCTTGAATTGCCGTGATCGCAATCACATTGGCAACATCGGAGGCCGAACAGCCCCGCGACAGGTCGTTGGCTGGCCGCGCCAGGCCTTGGAGAATGGGGCCGAGCGCGACTGCCCCGCCAAGCCGTTCCACCAATTTGTAGCCGATGTTTCCTGCGTCCAGGTTGGGGAAGATCAGAACATTGGCGCGGCCCGCGACCGGCGAGTCCGCAGCTTTGCTCGCACCGATCGCGGGAACCAGCGCGGCATCGGCCTGCAGCTCGCCGTCCACCAACAGTTCCGGGCTTTGCGTCTTCGCTCTTCGCACCGCCTCGCGAACTTTATCCACCCGCTGGTGTTCGGCGGAGCCTTTAGTGGAAAACGATAACAACGCCACGCAGGGCTCTGTCTCCAGGAAGGTGCGCGCGTTTTCCGCGGTCGCTAGAGCGATTTCGGCCAACTCCTCCGCCGAAGGATCGGGTACCACTCCACAGTCGGCGAACAGCATCGCGCCGTTGTTCCCGAACGCGGCGCCGCGTTGCGGCGGAACGACCATGAGAAAGAAGCTCGACACCAGCTTCCTTCCGCATGCCAGCCCGATCGAGCGCAAAGCCGCGCGAATGGTCTCCGCCGTCGAATTGGTTGCCCCGCCCACCGTGCCGTCGGCGTCCCCGGCTGCCACCCGCACCGCCGCGAAATAAAGGGGCTTGCGTACCAGTTCGCGGGCTTCCTCGGGGGTCGTGCCTTTGGCGCGCCGGCGCTGGTAGTAGATTTGCGTGTAAGCGTCCAGTTGCGGGCTGGAGAGAAAATCCAGGATTGCCACTCCTTCAAGATTCACGCCGAGCCGCTCGGCCGATGCCCGGATTACCCCTTCGCGGCCCAGCAACGTCGGCCTCGCATACCGTTCTGCCGCAGCCATGGCGGCTGCCGCTATGATGCGGTCGTCTTCGCCTTCCGGGAGAACGATCCTCTGAGGAGCCGCCCGGGCACGTTCCTTCAGTCTCTCAAGAGCTTGCATGGCGCGCGTTACCCTATCACAAAAAATAGCGATTAAGTACCACCCTGGCTTCGATTGGGGACAGCAGTAATTGCGGGTCGCTGCCCACAACCGTCGGCGGCAACAAAAGCTCCCTTCGTTGGGCACTTTGACTCGACGACCGTTATGATGGGCGCATGCCTGCCAGCACCACCATTCCCCGCGCCGAACTGCACACCCATCTGGGCGGAGCCGTGGATCCGCCCATTCTGTGGTCCATCGCGCACCGTCAAGGAATCCGTCTGCCCACCAAGGACTACTGGGAATTCGAGGCGATGATCACCATGGCGGCTCACGACCACAATCGCAGCCTGAATGAAATGAACGAGCGCTTCTACAAATGGACGGAGCTGATTCAGTCCTCGCCGGAGGCGATCCAGGAATCGGTGGCGAGCGTGATCGGGGGTGGATACCGCAAATGCAACCTCGTGCTGCAGGAGTTGCGCTTCAACCCCATGTTCCGCAATCGCAGCGGCGAGCGCGATCTGGACCACATCATCAACGCGGCGCTCTGGGGCCTGGAACGCGCCATCCTGGAATATCCGACTGTCAAGGCGGGGCTGATCCTGATGATGGACCGCCGGCTGACCCGCGAGCAGAACGCCATCATCGTGCAAAAGGCAAGCAAATACCGGGGCAAAGGGATCATCGGGGTGGACCTGGCCGGCCCCGACCGGCGTTCGTTCTCCATGGCGGAGGTTGCCCCGCTGTTTCAGCGCGCCAAGGATGCTGGCTTGGGCGTCACTGTCCATTGCGGCGAAACCGGCGATCTGGACGAAATGCGCTACGTGGTGCGGGAAATTGCGCCCGACCGCATCGGGCACGGCATTGCCGCGGCGCGCGATCGCCGCTTGATGGACAAGCTTGCTGAAGCGGGAACTACCCTTGAACTGTGCCCTACATCCAACCTTAAAAACCGCATGGTGCGTGACGTTCGCGAGCTCAAGCGCATTATCGGCGGCCTGCTCGCGCACGGCGTGCGCGCCACTATCAATACCGACGGCCCCGAGCTGTACCACACCAACGTGCATAAGGAAGGGGAGTTCCTGATCAAGATCGGCGCCCTGTCCCGCAAGCAAATTGCCCAATGCAATCAATGGGCGTTTGATGCCAGCTTTATTCGTCGCTGAGCCACGTACGTGTCATGCTTGACTTGATATAGTCAGTAGGTAAGGTCGATTCAAACCATCCACTCGGGACCGCGCGGGCGGCTTGCATCAAGCCGGTAAGGACGTTCACTTTGAGTATTCGCAACATCGCCATCATCGCCCACGTGGACCACGGCAAGACCACTCTGGTGGACGCCATGCTTCGCCAGAGCGGCGTATTCCGCGCCAACCAGGAGCTGGTGGACCGCGTCATGGACTCCAACGAACTGGAGCGCGAGCGCGGCATCACCATCCTGGCCAAGAACACGGCGGTCTTCTACCACCACATCAAGATCAACATCGTGGACACGCCCGGCCACAGCGATTTCGGCGGTGAAGTTGAGCGCGCCCTCAAGATGGTGGACGGCGTCATGCTGCTGGTGGACGCCAGCGAGGGCCCGCTGCCGCAGACGCGCTACGTGCTGAGCAAGGCACTGGAAGCCAAGCTGCCGCCCATCGTGGTCATCAACAAGATCGATCGTCCCGATGCCCGTCCCCAGGAAGTGCTCAACGAAATCTACGACCTCTTCATCGATCTCGACGCCGAACAGGAGCAGCTTGATTTTCCCGTGCTTTACACCAACGCCAAGCTGGGCACGGCGACCGCCAACCCGAAGCTCGCCGGACAGAATTTCCAGCCGCTGTTTGAGAGCATCGTGGCCACCATTCCCGAGCCCGCCGGTGATCCCGCTGCTACCCTGCAGGTGCAGGTCGCCAATCTCGACTACAGCGACTACCTCGGTCGCCTGGCCATCGCTCGCGTGCTCAACGGCACCCTGCGCACCGGCGAGGACGTGGGCATCGCCAAGCTCGACGGTTCGCTCGAGAAAGTGCGGATCACGAAGCTGTTTTCCTTCAGCGGCCTGCAGCGCGTGGACATCGCCGAGACCGAGCTCGGGGACATTGTTGCCGTCGCCGGCGTCACCGGCATCACCATCGGCGAGACCATCACCAGCGCCGAAAATCCCGCGCCCCTGCCTCACATCGCGATCGACGAGCCCACCATCGCCATGCAGTTCACCGTCAACACCTCGCCCTTCGCTGGCCGGGAAGGGCAGTACGTCACCTCGCGCAACCTGCGCGAACGTCTGGACAAGGAACTGCTCACCAACGTTTCCATCAAGGTCGTGGAAACCGGCAACATGGATTCCTTCCAGGTGATGGGCCGTGGCGAACTGCAACTCGCCATCCTCATCGAAACCATGCGCCGCGAAGGCTTCGAACTGATGGTCGGCAAGCCCGAGATCGTCACCAAGAACGTGCACGGCAAGCTGATGGAGCCGGTCGAGCGCCTCACCGTGGACGTTCCCGAGGAATTCATCGGCGTGGTCATGGAAAAGCTCGGCATGCGCAAATCCGAAATGGAGCGGATGCACAACCACGGCTACGGGCGCGTCCGCATGGGGTTTCGTGTGCCCAGCCGCGGTCTGATCGGACTGCGCAGCGAACTGCTCACCGACACCCGCGGCACCATCGTGATGAACTCGCTGTTCGACGGCTACACCGAGTGGCAGGGCGAAATCCCGCATCGTTTGACCGGCACCCTGGTGGCCGACCGCGCCGGCGCCACCACCGCCTACGCGCTCTGGAACCTGCAGGAGCGCGGCGAGTTATTTGCCGGGCCGGGGGTCGAGGTCTATGAAGGCATGATCATCGGCGAAAACTCTCGCGACAACGATCTCGACGTCAACTGCGTACGCGAAAAAAAGCTCACCAACATGCGCTCCTCCACCGCCGACGATGCCATCCGCTTGGTACCCTTCCGCACTCTCAACCTGGAGCAGGCCATCGAATTCATTGCCGACGACGAGTATGTCGAAGTCACCCCCAAATCGCTCCGCCTGCGCAAAAAGATCCTGCAGTCGAATCGGCGCCCGCGCAAAAATGCGCTCCCCGTCGGAGTCCCCAGCCAGGAATGATGCAGGCGATTAGAGCCGTTTCATCCTTTCTGTAGCCGATGTCATCCCGAGCGAGGGAGGGCTCCCGCGCGTTTTTTCCAGCGCGGGAAACCCGAGTCGAAGGATCTCTGTGTTTCCTCTCCCGGCTACACCATTTCTGAAACGGCTTGACCCGTGCGACAGGGCCACAATAAAGATCTGGGCTTCAGCCCTGGGTAGGTCCCGGCAAATTACGGCTGCGCCACCAACTCCACTCGCCGATTGTGTGCCCGCCCGCCATCGCTAGCGTTCGAAGCTACCGGCGCATACGGACCGGCCCCATGCGGCGCCAGCCGCCTCGCGTCGATCCCTTTCTGCACCAGCGCTTTGACCACGGCGGCCGCTCTGGCCCCCGACAGCGTCATGTTGCCATCCACCGAACCCACGTTGTCCGTGTGCCCGACCACCCAGACTTTCAACGCCGGATTTGATTGCAGCAGCTTCGCCACTTCTTTCAACGCGGGCTCCGACTCCGGCTTGATCTCCGACTTGCCGAAATCGAAAAAGATTCCCGGCACCTCGACGTGCCCGTTCTCCTTCAGGCCGGATTGGAAGGCCGCCGCGTTGGCCACCACATCCTGCTGCATCAGTTGTTTCTCGATGATATCCAGCTCGTACAATCTGCCTTCGTTGAACGCTTCCACCGCGACCCATGTCTCCACTCCGTTCTTGGTGACGCGAATGGTTGTCCGGCGCACGCCGTCGTCGGCAAGCACTTCGCCTCCGATTTTCCTGGCGGCCGCCTGGTAGTTCCGGATGATCTGCAGGAATCCGGGGTTGGCGCCGGCGGACTCATCGAATTGGTAACTGTATTTCAGGTGATGTCCCTCCACCCTCTGCGTTCCCGACTTGACCGTGAATTCAACCGCGTCGAACGGAGTGTCGACGACAGAATCTTTGTCGGCCAGAAAATAGTGCGGCAGGCGCGTAAACAGCGTCGGATCCTTGTATCCCTTGTAGTCCTTCAATTGCGCGGAAGCGACGACGGCGGTTAAAAGAAATAGAACTGCCAGATATCGCGGAGTCACTGGGCACCTCCTCCTCAGATCGTTCTTGCGTGTTTCCCGATATTATGCTGAGTGTTTCGCTAAGCCGTTTTCACTTCTTATGTAGCCGATGTTCATGTCGCCGATGTTTATGTAGCCGATGTTTATGTAGCCGATGTCATCCCGAGCGAGGGAGGGCTCCCGCGCGTTTCTGTAACCGGGGTCCCCGGCACGCCGGCCTTTGGCGTGCTGGGGTGGTCGTGCGCGGGAGACCCGAGTCGAGGGATCTCTATTGTTTCCCCTCTCGGCTACACTAATCCTGAATCTGCTCAACAACTGGAGATAGTGCGCGAGATCGGCGACCGGCGCGGCGAAGGCTACTCGCATTGGAACATGGCTCTGGCTCTCGACAAATTGGGTGAGCGCGCACCGGCCATCGCCCGCGCTGAGGCAGCGTTGCGCATCTTCGAGGAGATCGAATCGCCCCACGCTGCCAAAGTACGCCAGCAACTCGCCGCGTGGCGGAACCAGCAGCAGCGCTGATTTTCCTGCCAAATCAGTTTTCTGATCGCGCCACCGTCTCCTTCACTCGGCCTTCGTCGTGAGTGGCTTTCCCTTCTCGGCGATGAAGACGGCCGACAGCTTGGCGGTGCCAGTGCCCTTGTTGATCGCCTGGTGGACCTGGCCGGGCTCGATATGAAAAATGTCGCCGGCCTTTAGCGTTGCGTCGGGCTTGCCGGCGGCCTCCAGCAGGATCGTCCCCTCCTGCACGAACGCGTAAACTTCGGCAGGGTGAGTATGCTTGCCCTCGGCGGAGCCGGGCGGCAACTCCACCAGCGCCATCACCGCTTCCCGGCCCGGGATAGTCATATCCTGCTTAAACAGGATATTGCGTTTGACGCTCGGAGCCTGCGCGTTCTGCGCGTACTGCGCAAACATGGCGACTGCCGCCAGCAAGAAAGCCGCGGCCAGCGCGAATCGAATCTTTTTCATGTTTTTTTCCTCGGCGGGAGATTTGCAGCACAGAACTATACACGCTGGCGATGAATTCGGGCTGCCGGAATTGGATTTGAACAATCCGCTTAGGCGGCCATTCTCTCGCGTGACTTCTTCAGCGGAGTAAAGCGGCGGACAAAGTTGTCGCGGTGGGTTGCTTCCCGGCTCTTCTCGCCATCGGCAACCGGGACCCAGGTGCACAGATCCTTGCTGGCTTTTACGAGAAGTACCAATCGACCGTCCAGGTCACGATAAATCCTGCCCTGTTCGGGCCCTCGTTCTGGGCGAGGTCTTTGCACGGCTCTTATAATGATGCGTATACGTCCCGCGTGGTTGCGTCAACCTGCGACAATGCCGCGCGACGGTTCCCAATTTGCGCGCTTCCCGATTCGGCAGTAGAAAACTATATCGTTCTACGATATACATCCGAGAGGCTTTACTCGTTGGGAATGACGATCCAGAAAATGATGTAGAGCAGCCCGCCGGCGCCGGCAAAAATAAACAGCAACAGCCACACCAGCCGCAGCAGCGTCAGGCTCCAGCCAAAGTGTAGTGCCAGTCCGGCGCACACCCCCGCAATCATGCGTCCCTGCCGCGGTCGCAGCAGTTGATGCGTCACCGGCGCGGTGCCGGGCACGGGTTTGGCGCAATAGGGGCACAGCCGCGCATCGTCGGGAATCGCCTTGCCGCAGGCGTTGCAGTACATGGACATTCCTCCGCGCCGATTTCAACCTCAGGGAATGAGCACGATTTTTCCGTATGCGCCCGGCTCCATCACTGCCTGGTGGGAGCGCGGCGCGTCTTTTAGGGGCAGCTCCTGCCCGACCACCGGCCGCAGCGCACCGTTCTCCAGGCCCGCAACCAACGCAGCATGAATGCTCGCCAGGTCGTGGTCGGAGATATTGAACGACGTCATGCCATACACCACGGCGTCGCGCGCCATCACGTCCCGTGGATTGATCTCCACCGCGCCGCGGCTGCCCACCACCACCACCCGCCCTTTGATGACCAGCATCGTCAGGTCCTTCGCCAGGTTCTTGTTGGCCAGCATCTCCACGATGATGTCGAATCCGCGGCCGCCCGTGAGCTTCATCAACTGCTCCTGCGCATCCGCCGCGCTGTGATCCACCACGCGATGCGCGCCCTCGCGCGCCACCATCTCTTTTCCCTTGTCGGTGCTCGCCGTCCCCACCACGATGAGTCCCGCCGCGCGCGCCATCTGCACCGCTGCAACGCCAACTCCGCCGCTGGCTCCGTGTATCAGCACGGTCTCTCCAGGCTGCGCGTTCGCTTTGTGAAACATGGCGCGATACGCGGTCACATACGGCACTCCCAGCGCCGCTCCCTGCGCGTAGGAGACGTTTTTCGCCAGCGCGTGCACCTGCGCCTCGGTGCACAGCGCCTTCTCCGCGTAAGCTCCGGTCAGAGAGCGGTAGACATAGACGCGATCGCTCGGGCGCACCTTGGTCACACCCTCGCCCACGCTCTCCACCTCGCCGGCCGCGTCCGAGCCCGGGGTGTACGGCAGCGTCGGCTTAATCCCATACGCGCCGCTGCGGATGTAGGTATCCACCGGATTCACGCCGATGGCGCGGACGCGCACCAGGACTTCGCCGCGCCCGGGCCGCGGGTCGGAAACCTCCTCCACCCGCAGGACCTCCGGACCGCCGAACTCTCGCACGACAATCGCTTTCATCGTTCTCTCCTCACTGTGACCGCCAGCGAATCGGACAGCCCCGCATTAGAACACAAGTGGAGGGGTTGGTCAGTCTGTCGGTCTATCAGCCGGTCGGTCTCTCAGTCGGTCAGTCCATGATCTCCGTGGTTTTATTCAGGACTGACTGAGAGACCGGCGGAAAGACCGAAAGACTGAAGGACTGAAAGACCGAAAGACCGCTCACCGTCTGCACTGAAACTGAAATTCGAAACTGAAGCTACGACTGTCCCTTGACCACCGCGCGCTCCAGCAATTCTCGGACTTCCTCGTCCGTGGTCTGCGCGAAATCCTTGTACCATTGCCCGACGGCAAAGAACGGCTCCGGGGTGGTGGCGCACAGCACCTCGTTGCCTTCTTCGCGCAGTTGATCGCAAGTAGCGCGCGCGGCCACCGGCACCGCCACCACGATCCGCGACGCGCCCGCCTTGCGCAGCGCCGCTGTCGCCGCCCGCATGGTCGAGCCGGTGGCCAGGCCGTCGTCCACTAGGATCACCGTCTTGCCGCGCACCTCCAACGCTGGACGATCGCCGCGATATTGCTCCTCGCGACGCTCCAGCTCGGCCTGCTCCCGTTGCGTGGCCTCTTCGATCTCCCAATCCGGAATCCCGAGCGCTTCCACCACGTCGCGGTTCAGCACGCGCACGCCTCCGGAAGCGATCGCCCCCATGGCCAGCTCCGGCTGCCCCGGCGTGCCCAGCTTGCGCACCACGAACACGTCCAGCGCCACTCCCAGCGCGCGCGCCACCTCGTAGCCGACCGGCACTCCGCCGCGCGGCAGCGCCAGCACGACCACGTCTGCCCGCCCTGCATACTCACGCAGCTCTTCCGCCAGCGTTTCGCCCGCGTCGATTCGGTCCCGGAACATCATGCCTTGATGTACGGCCTTTCTTCGGTTGGATGAGCGGCGCCTTCACCGCGTTTGTCGGTTACACCATGACTCGCAACTCATGCCGGCTTCACACGTGTGTTTTGAAGGGGTGCGGCTTCAGCCGCGCCGTTTCACAACCCCTCAATGAACGCGTTCCACGGTGTGGCCGGCATGGTCTCCGTGCTGGCATGCCCGTAAGCGCGGATAATCAGCGCCGCGCGCTCCACCTCGCGCACATCGGCGGCTTCGACAATGTCCACCACGTCGAAGCGTCCCAGCAGCGCATAGCTCTGTTTCCACACCACGCCCTTGCACTCCTTGCGGATCTTGTCCGCCACCGTCTTGGCCATTTTCTTGAAGTCTTTGGGATCGTCGAATGCGTCGGGGGATAGTTGGCTGAGAATCACGTACGTTGCCATCAGACACCTCCGCTTAGTCCGCTGAAACGATACTCTTGTGCCGCACCGAGGTAAACTCAGGCGGTTGTCGGTTTACGGTCGTCGGTTTTCAGTCCGGGCAACTGCAATGACACCGGACTGACATGCCCGGTAGCTGTGAACATCGAAGACCGATAACCGAGAACCCTCTTGACTTCCGCACCCAACCCGTCCGCTGCCCCGCCGACGCCACAAACGCTCGCGCGCAATCTTGGCCTATTCGACGCCGCCATGATCGTCATGGGCGGCATTGTCGGCGCCGGCATCTTCATCAATCCCTACGTCGTTGCGCAGCAAGTACGCACCCCGGTGCTGATCCTGGGCGCGTGGATCGTCGGCGGACTGATCGCGCTCGCCGGCGCATTCATTTACGCGGAACTCGCCGCCCGCATACCCGACGTTGGCGGCCAATACGCCTACTTGCGCGAGGCCTATCATCCCGCCATCGCGTTTCTTTACGGCTGGGTGCTGCTGCTGGTGATCCAGACCGGCGGCATGGCGGCGGTCTCGATCACCTTCGCGCGTTACCTGCTCGATCTCACCGGCGCGCATGTCCCCGATTGGCTTGTCGGCGCCGCCGCCCTCGGTGTGCTGACCATCGTCAACTGCCTCGGCGTCAAGCAGGGAAGCGCCGTGCAGAGCGCGCTGATGGTGATGAAGATCGTCGCCATCGCCGCGCTGATTTTCTGCGGTGTATTTCTGCTCGGCCGGCCCTCGCAGTTCACGCTGCGCCCGGTTTTCGGCGAGCCGCCGTCGTTTCACTTGCTCTCGATGTTCGGCGCCGCCATGGTGCCGGTGCTCTTTGCCTATGGCGGGTGGCAGACGGCAAACTTCATCGGCGGCGAGATCCGCGATCCCCGCCGCAACCTGCCGCGCGGGCTGCTGATCGGCGTCTGCGGCGTGATTGCGCTCTACGTCGGCGTGAGCTTCGTCTGCGTGCGTGCGCTCGGCCCGGCTGGGTTGGCGCACACCGAGACGCCGGCTTCGGCGGTGATGCGCATTGCCCTCGGCGAGACCGGCGGAAAGCTGATCGCGGTGGGAATTGCGATCTCCACTCTGGGTTTTCTCAGCCAGTCCATTCTCACCGCGCCGCGCGTGTATTTCGCCATGGCCGACGACGGTCTTTTCTTTCGCGCCGTCGCCCGCATCCACCCGCATACCCGCGTCCCGGTGGTGGCAATCGTCCTGCAAAGCCTGTGGACCATGGTGATCGCCGTCTCCGGCCGCTACGAGCAAATCCTCAACTACGTGGTCTCCATGGATTTCATCTTCTTCGGTCTGACCGCGACCTGCATCTTCGTTTTCCGCCGCCGCGACCGAGTCGGTGCCGCTTGTGCCCATGGTGCCCCACATCTGCCCGATTCTGGCGGATGCGGGTGGAGTAGATCTGGGACCGCCCACCGCGTGCCCGGACATCCCGTCACCACTGCGCTGTTCGTCGCCGCCTGCTGGCTAGTGGTCGCCAATACCATTTATCGTTATCCTCGCAACAGCCTGCTCGGCATGGCCATCCTGGCGGCCGGCGTGCCTGTCTATTTCGCTTGGAGCATCCGCGGCAGCGGTCGCCATCGAATCCCGGACTCTAGCCACTGATCACTGGCCACTGGAGTAAAATGAATCGCAGCACGATAGTTTCGCCCTACATGGAGTTCTCCAAGCTTCACTCGGCGGCGCGCTTCAACCTGGCGGCCAGCGGGATCATGAACTACCCGCTCTCCGACTTGCCGGTGACCATCGATCGGTTGGAGATCGACGGCCCCGACGCCTACGGGTACGAGCCGCTGATCGCGCGCCTGGCCGCGAAGAGTAACGTCGCACCCGACTGTGTCGTCTACGTCAATGGCGGCACCTCGCTGGCCAACCATCTCGCCATCGCCGGAACCACCGAACCCGGCGACCACGCGCTCATCGAAACTCCGGGTTACGAACTGCTCGACACCACCGCGCGCTTCCTCGGCCTCGAGATTGATCATTTCGAGCGCCACTTCGAGGACGGTTACCGCCTCGATCCGCGCGACATCGAGCGCCAACTGACCCCGCGCACGCGCCTGATCGTCATAACCAACCTGCACAATCCCTCCGGCGTGCTTGCCGATAACGATACGCTGCGCCAGATCGGCAATTTCGCGCGTAGCGCCGGCGCCCGCGTGCTCGTCGACGAGGTTTACCTCGACATGGGGTTTGAGCGTACGCCGCCCTCGTCCTTCCATCTCGACCCCAAAATTTTCGTGGTGACCAGCAGCCTGACCAAGGCGTATGGCCTGAGCGGATTGCGTTGCGGATGGATTCTCGCCGAACCTGAGCTGGCCCGGCGCATCTGGCGCATCAACGACGTGTACGGCGCGACGCCCGTCCACGCCGCGGAATTGCTGAGCGTTATCGCGCTCGACAACCTGCCGAAGATCGCCGCGCGCGCCAAATCGCTGCTGCAAACAAACCGCGCCCTGCTGAATAGCTTCTTCGATTCTTGTGATGAGCTGGACGTCGTGCGCCCCGAGTTCGGGACCGTGGCTTTTCCCCGCCTGCGCAGCGGCGCCGCCGAAAGGCTGTTCAACCTGCTGCGCGACAAGTACGAAGCGAGCATCGTTCCCGGTAGCTTCTTTGGCGCGCCTCAACACTTCCGGATTGGCGTCGGCGGCGAAACGGAGATGACGCGCGAGGCCCTCGTCCGCCTGGGCCGTGCCTTGCAGGAACTATCCTGAATGGCCGGATCCAGGAATCCCTTCATGCAAGGAATTTCTTCATACAACTACGGTTCGAAGCGCCGGACTTTAGAGTCTGCGTGAGAACTCTTTTTCGTCAAGTGCAGTGTCCGAAGTACGCGGACTCAGCCCGCGAAGCGGGCGGAATTCGTTAGCCCACCGCGGCAGCGGTGGGAAAAGTGGAACGAAATCGCAGAGCGCCAGCGGCGCGGCACGTTCTCACACAGACTCTTCAGTCCAGCGAGCAGTCCGCAGTCCAAAGAGAAACCGGGGCTTAGAGCAGTTCCACAGTTGACGTACCCTGATGTCATCCTGAGAGCTTGTGACTTTTTCGTGGGTTTTCCTCAAGGATGCGAGCTATAAGTGAGCGCATGAACGATGCAGGCGCGGAAGCGGGACCAGACGCAGGGGAA
>JAIQFM010000024.1 GCA_020073285.1 Terriglobia bacterium
CCGCTGAGCGCGACCGCGCTCATGATCCAAAACGCCGTGCCGGCAAATCCACGAAACTTGAACGAGGCGTGGAAGGCGATCACGAACGGGGCCGTCACGCCGCAAAGGACGTGAAAATCCATCCAGTGCTTGGTCATTCCCTGTTGCCCCAACCACTTCCACCGCTTGCGCAGCGGATACAGAAAGATGATCAAGAACAGGCTCAAGCCGAGGATGCCCAGCTTGATGCCGATAACGCCGCTGGGCTTCAGCAGCGCGTGCTTGGGCGAGAACGGGCGCAGGGTCATGTCCAGCGTGTAGTAATCGGCGCCGTAGATCGCCAGAGCCAGGATCAGGGTCACGGCGACCGCGTAGCCCACGAGCAGGCGTAGCCGGTGGCCGGTGAGCGACGCTGAAGTTTGCGCCGCAGGTTGTGCAATCGTTGTTGAACTCACTTTTGAGCCTTCACGGTCTCCTCTACATCCACGGAGAAATGCTGGTAGCCGCTGAAGCGGTGAATGTTGCGCCAGTGCTGGCGCGCGGTTTGCACCTCAACCGTAGCAATGGACGGGAGGCGCAACGAATCGTCCACACCCCGCAGGTGCACTGGATCGTATTGTACATCGGTGCGCAGCACGCGCAACCCAATATCGTCCATCGTCTGCGCCAGTTCCGACTCAATGCGGACGATGCTGCCGGAAGCGGGATCGATCCAGGCGCTCCCCGTGATGTCGAGGGGATATTCCCGGCCGCGCAGCACCAGTTCCATGGTCGTCGGCTTATTTCGTATGTGGCGGAATGCAATACGGGCCAGCGTCTGCCCGTTGACGACCTCGGTTTCCGGGGGAGAAAACTCGAAGCTGTCCTTGTAGAAAGGATGAAATACCAGCAGCAGGGTGGCGAAGCCGTTGGTCACCAGCAGCGGGACATTGGCTTTCTTTTGCGGCGCTTGCTGTTCCAGACGCGATTCCTGCAGGTTGAGATACGATCCCGATTCCTGCGCCAGCACCAGGTAATCGTAGGTGGATTTTTCCTGATGGTCGACTTTGCCGTGCTTCGTCAGCTTGGCCTGCACGACTACTTCGGTGCAGCGCACCTCCGAGAAGAGCTTGAGGAAGCTTTCGACTTGGGCACGGGTGCGGGCAAGCGTGTCCCGCGGCAGCGTGTCGGCAGCGGAAGCCGGCAATGCTAGCGAGAACATTAGCGGGTAGACAAGGAGGCCTGCGAAGGTCATTTTGAGCCGCCCATCCTGGAGCGGTTATCGAAGCGGTAGCCGAAGGTCATAATCCACTGGTCGTAGTTAAACACAGCGCCGCGCTGCGCGGTGAAATCGCCCTGGAAGAAGTAGTGGCGGGCGACGATGCCGTCGACCGACGCGTTCAAGAATTTGGACGCGCCCTGGCCGGTGAAGGTGGACACCAAGGTTTGCCGGCCTGCCATCACCTGCCAGTGCAAGCGCTCGCCGAGGTTTCGCGACAGCGCCAGCGAACGATAGCTGCCCGAGCCGAAGGAGCTGTCGAACTTGGACAAACGCACGTCGGCCCGGAGTCCCGTTTTCCATATGCGGTCCCATGCGACGCCGTAGAGCTGGTTCCAGGAATCCTGCCGATCGCCGCTGCGGCTGCTGCGGCCGATGTCAGTGAACACGGAGATGCGCCGCACCAGTTCCACGCGCACGCCGGCGCTCAGTCCCTGGAACAGGAATTTGTCCACCAGCCCGGTGCTGATCAGTTGCTGCGAAAACGTGGGAATGTCGCGGAAGTAGTTGTGGTTCAAGTCGAAGGAGATGCGCCGGTGCGGTTGAAAGCGAACCGTGATGTAGCTGCGGCTGAGGCCGGCACCGGCTGCGGGGACTCCGGGCACCGGGCGCGGGTCATCGGCCTGGGCCGATTGATAGATGGAGAAGTAACGTTTATAGAAGATCCCGTTTTCGAAGAAGATGAACGGGCGCTGGGCCACCCACCCGAGGCTGCTTAACGCCACGCCGGAGGTGCTGGTGTAGCGAAGAGCATCGAAACTGCCGCCCTCAAAATTAATGAACGAGCCGGCGATGCGGCGGTCCGGGGTGTAATCCCAGGAAGACGGGTCGGGAGTGGATCCGGCGAAGACGCCAGCGGTGATGCCGTGCCCGAGCTTCCGTCCGACATAGCCGCCGTCGAGGGTGTCCAGGCTGCTGGCCCATGGGAGATACATGCGGCCCACCCCCGCCACCCAGTTCGATTGTGGGTTGTCGTAAATCAGGCTGAGGTGATACGTCCGGCTGACCAGATCTTGCAGCGTTTCCTGTCCGGCGGACGAGTTGCCGCTGAGGCGGCCCCGCCAGTATCCGCTCAGGTTCCAATAGGTGCCGCTGATGCGGGTAATATCCGCTCGAACCACGCCGCCCATTTGATAGCTGCTGGACGAAACCGCGCCATGGCTGCTGATCCCACTGTAATCGAACCCGATCCGGCCGCGCGCGCGATTCACCTCCGGCAACGGCGGGCGTGGCACTTCGTCACGCACCTCTTCTTCCAGCGGATCGCCTTCGCTGAACGTCACCACCTGGAGATACTTGCGCCCACTGCCGGTGGCGCGCGTTTGCGCCAGCGCTTCGGTATCGCTTTCCGACAGGTAAGCGATATCGCCGGCGTGAATCGCCGCTGTCGCACTCTTCACTTCGCACACCGCCGATGCCGACGCCACGGATGCTACCTCGAGTTCGGCGACGCTCACGGTGCTGCTCGCGCTGGCCGCATCGCTGCGCTCGGCGCGACGCCTGACGGTCAGCTTCATGCCCTCGGAGAGGCCGGCAGCGCGTCCGCCAGTGAGATACACGCTGTGCTCGGCGACGTACTTCACCTTGAACGCCGTCTGCACATTGACACCCGAAGGAGTGAGCACGACGGGCTGGTCTGGTTGGGGAAGGGCTTGTGCGACTGTCCGTGGCTGCGGGACGGCTTGGGTCGCTGCCTGCGACTCCGGCTCATTGCCCGCCGCTTGCACCGCTCCCGACCTGGGCGGCAGGTGCCGCGCCGGTTGCGCTTGTTGCACTTGTTCGGCCAGTGAGGGCCCCTGCTGGCCAGCCGCCGAAGTCGCGAGCACGATGCAGGTCAGCGTTGCCAGCCTCGCCCTGCGGCTCCGCGAACGGTTGTCATTGCCAGGTTCAAATTTCATCGCATGTCTCCCGCAATTCCCGCCGGTTTACCCGCCGCGGCCGTTTTTGTGGCAGGCCAAGCAATTCGCGCTGTTCCAGACAAAACCTGAGACGCCTCGATGCTCCGAAGTGGTCGACGCCTGCGTGTGGCAGATGGTGCACTGGAATACCGTGTAATCGGCGGGATTGGTATGACAGTCGCTGCACGTTTTTGCGTTGCCGTGCGTCATGGGGAACCAGGTGTGATTGAAGGTCGCGCCAGCCCAACCGGTAGTGGTCCAAGTGGTGTGGCACGTCGTGCAGGTGGTGGGGAATCCCGCGGAGATATGGTTCGGGCTCGTGGTGCCCGTGTAATCGGCCTTGTGACACGAATAGCAGTCGGTCGGCGTGGTGGTGTAGTTCCCGCCGACGTGGCAAAGGGCGCAAGCCACGCTGGTATGCGGGCCGGTCAGCGGAAACGGCGTGTTGTTGTGATTGAAGGTGGCTGGCTGCCACGCCGTGGTCGTATGGCACATCTCGCACGTCTGCGGGAACGCTAACGTCACGTGGTTGGGATTCGTCGTCCCGCTGTAATCCTTGAGGTGGCAGGACACGCAGGTCGCGTTGGCTGCTGTTAAGGGAATGCTCCCATGGCACGCTGAGCAAGCGAGGGTTGCATGCGTGCCGGTGAGCGCAAATCCCGTCGTCGTGTGGTTGAACGTTGCCCCCGACCAGTTCGTGGTGCTGTGGCACAACGAGCAGTCCGTCGGGAAGCCGACTGCGGCGTGATTCGGATTCGTCGTACCTTGATAATCCTTCAGGTGGCAGGTACCGCAGGCCGCGTTGGCGGCGGTTAATGGGGTGCTTGAGTGGCAGGCCGAACAAGCGATGGTGGCGTGCGTGCCGGTGAGCGCAAAGCCCGTCGTCGTGTGATTGAACGTCGCCCCCGACCAGTTGGTGGTGTTGTGGCATTGCTCGCAGGTCTGGGGGAAAGCCACCGCCACGTGACTCGGATTCGTCGTGCCCTGATAATCCTTCAGGTGGCAGGACGCGCAGGCCGCGTTGGTGGCCGCTAATGGGGTGCTTCCGTGGCACGCCGAGCAAGCCAGGGTGGCGTGCGTCCCGGTGAGCGCAAAGCCCGTCGTCGCGTGGTTGAACGTCGCGCCCAACCAATTCGTGGTGCTATGGCAGACCGAGCAGTCCGTCGGGAAGCCGACCGACGCGTGATTCGGATTCGTGGTTTTCTGGAAATCCGTCAGGTGGCAAGACACGCAGGTGGTGTTGGCTGCCGTTAACGTTCCGCCGGTGTGGCACGACGAGCAACTCAAGGCCGCGTGGGCGCCGGTGAGGGCGAACCCGGTGGTCGCGTGATTGAAGGTCGCTCCCAGCCAGGTGGCGGTGCTATGGCATTGCGAACAGGTCTGCGGGAATCCGATCTGGACGTGATTGGGGTCCTTGGCGCCGCTGTAGTCCTTGAGGTGGCAGCCGACGCAGTTCGACGCAGTGCCCTGGTACCGGCCGCCGACGTGGCACGCCGCGCAGTCCAAGGTGGCATGTGCGCCGGTCAGGGCAAAGCCGGTGAAAGCCAGGTGATCGAAGGTCGCTCCTGCCCACGAATCCATCGACCGGTGGCATTGCTGGCAGTTGGTAGGGAAGTTCAAGGCCACGTGACTGGGAGATTTCGTACCGGTGAACGTAGTCATGTGGCAACTGACGCAATCGGTGGACAGCCCCTTGAACTGTCCGACCGCGGCGCCTTTATGACAGGACTCGCAATCCGTGACCGCGTGCGCTCCGATGAGCGGAAAGCGGTTCTGGTGTTCGCGGATGGACTTCAGCGAGACCGTCCACCCGTTCACGCTGTGACACTGCTCGCACTGCGCCCCCATCTGGCGGCGATGGATATCGGCGTGGCAGTCGGCGCACTTGTTGCCGACGTTGGTGAACACCGGATTGACGTGGCATTCCACGCAGGCCACGTTCTTGTGCATGCCGCGCAGCGGATAACGGCTCTTGCCGTGATCGAACTCGGGCACGCTGCGGATGGGCTTCCAGCCTGAGAACGTGTGGCAATTCTGGCAGGGAATACTCAGCGCGCCGTGGGGACTGCGCGTGTTTTGGGGGCTTTGCTGCGGCGGCGCCGGGCTGCCAGCCGCCGGCGTCAACAGGAGCATTAGTTGCAGTGCTAGCATCGAAAGCAACTTCCACTCTCCAGTTGGAATCAAATTTCTAGACTCGGCCCCAGTGTCGCAGTTGCTCCCCAAGTGCACCCTGGAGGAGGGTTTGGGGGAGAGCACTGCAATTCCCCGGCCGCGAACTGTCACGATTCGAACTGCTTGTGGAAGATTGCCGAACGCCCTGTATTAGTGGCCTTCTCACACTTCCGTGTGACGCAGGTGCACCGCCGGTACTCCTGCGCCGAGCCGCGAAAATTTCACATCAATCGAGAAAAAGTTACCCAGGCTAATTTTCACTACTAAGAGTTCCTTAACCCTGTCCTGGACGGAAGTCTGTTGTGAATCTAAGGGTTAGCGGTGAACTGCCGTGGCGGAAGTTGGCGTTACCGTGGGGCCGTGGCAGGCCGCGCATTCCGTTGGCGTGGGCTTATAGAACAACACCTCCTCGCCATCAATCAGCTTGGTAGTGCTATGACACCGCGCACAGCGCACGTTCTTGTGCACCCCTTCCAGCGGGAAGCGAGTATGGGCATTGTGATCGAAAAGCGAGGGTTTCCATTTGTCGCTGTTGTGACACGAGGCGCATTTCTCCGCCACGCCGGCCACCGCGAACTGCCCGTCGTGGGGGTCGCGGTGACAGCCCTCGCATGTTCTTGAGGCGACGCTGAAGTTGACGTTGGCCACCGTGGTCTCCAGGTTGGGCGGGCGGTGACAATCGGCGCAGGCGACCGCGCGATGCGCGCCCAGCAGGGCAAATTCCGTCGAGGCGTGATCGAAGCCCGCCAATTCTTTCCAGGAGGCCAATGAATGGCAGGCTTCGCAGCCGGCGGGCTTGCCGTTGCCGACGACCATCCGCATGCGCTCGGCAAATTGCCCGCGATGCGGATCGCGGTGACATGCGGTGCACGAGCGATCCTCAAAACGATAGCGCGCCACCTCTTCCGGCCCGGGCTCTCCCATGGGTTTATGACAGTCGCTGCAGGCGACCGCCACGTGGCCCCCGCTCAGCGGAAAACGTGAGCTTCTGTGCCGCGCCAGAGTAAACGTCGACGGCCGGAATCCCTGCACCGTGTGGCAGCCTTCGCAACGATTCAGGTTGGGAGCCGCCGCGAACTGGCCGGCGTGCGCGTCCTTATGACAATCGGTGCATTGGGCAAACTTGATGCGGTACAGCGTCGCCTTGCCCGCCGCGAGATGGCACTTCTCGCAACCAAGCGAGGCGTGCTTGCCCTGCAGCGGGTAGGCGGTCGCGTTGTGCTCGACCAGGCCGAACGTTGCCGACTTGAAACCCTCCACGGTGTGGCACGAGGAGCACTCGCCTCCGTCCGCGCGCTTGGCGAATTGCCCGCTGTGCGGATCGGGACGATGGCAGTCGGAGCACTGCTGGAAGGCGATCGGCTTTTTGAAATCTCCCGCGCCGTGACAGTGCTCGCAACCCACCTGCGCGTGCCTGCCCAGTAAGGGATACTTCGTCGTTGAGTGGTCAAACTTGCCTGCCAGAGTTGCCGCCGGTACCGACTTCCAGGCTACGGTGCTGTGACACGACTGGCAGGAGTTGACAAACGTTCCGTGATGCGGGTCGGCGTGACATGCGGTGCAGCGATCGAAAGCGAGGCCTTTCCAGCGCGGTGCTCCGCCGGGCTCGGCCGGCGTGTGGCACTTCTGGCAGGCGACGCGCGCGTGGCCGCCGGTCAGGGCGAAGCGCGTGCGCGCATGATTGAAGCCTGATAGCGCCTTCCAGTCGTTGGTGCTGTGGCACTGCTCGCAAGTACGGCCTAGTTGCCCGAGGTGCGGATCTTTATGGCAGCCGGCACAATCGGACGACAAGCCCAGATAAGTCCGGCTCAGGTCTTTGACCTTAATCAGCGGCCTCTCGGCGGCCACGATGTTGGCCGGCGTATGGCAGCGATTGCAGCTCAGCGCAGCATGTTTCCCCGTCAACGCCCAGCCGGTTTTGCTGTGATCGAACTGCTGTTGCGACGGCTCCCACTTGATGAGCGCGAAATCTTCGCCATTGTGCTCGGAATGACAAACCCCGCAGGTCTGGCTGCCGGCGTCCTTCGCCACGACGCGCGCGTGAAAGCCGCGCCCGGCGGCAATCGTGCCGCCGATTTCGGTGTGGCATTCGAGGCATTTGAACGTGGCTTGACCGCCCAGGCGGTGGCAGCTTGTGCAATTGGTGGCGCCGCTCAGGAAGCTGTGCGGCCTGGAGAGTGGTCCGGGAGAAATTTGCGCCCACGCCGCGGCGGCGAACAGCACAAGGCTGGCCGCTGCGCCAAGGCGCACCGCGGTTCCCATGGTAAGAAGGGACCAACGTAAGACGGAAGTGGCGCCCCCTGGTTCGTGCCGCAGTGGCAATCGATGGCCTCGTGAGGGAGTTCCGTCGCTTCAGACTTTTTCGCAATTTACTACAACGGGCCGTCGGTCGCAAATCGTATCGCGTGGTGCCGCTCAACACGGCCGCCGGTCACAAACGAAAACCAACTTGGCGCCGCACCAGCGACGACCCGATGATCTCCGGTTGACTCGCCATTGGCTTAATCTGTACAGCCTTCTTTTCTTCGGTTACGAAGGCCTTCGTGTCTTGCAAGACGCTCTCTTCCGGTGGGCTACGGCGGTTTGCGTTCTCATCGCGGTGACGGTTGCGGCGTCAGTACCTGGGGCGCAGTCGAGCCGTCTTTTGACAGGTCTGTTGGCCTTCGCTCTCGGCGCCGCCATTCTTAAGGCCGGTCTCATCATATTTGCCATGGCCATGTCGTCAGCACTGGCGCTGCGATGGAACCACTACGCTTTCGGCACCCTGGTTGGATTTGCCTTATACAATTCCGTGGAGCTTGCCGCCGCTGCAGCACGAGTGAATTTAGGCACGGTCGCTTCCGGACCATACCGGCTCGTCAGTTCCGCGGCGTACAACTGCGCCGTGTTGGTCTGGGTGGGATACTTCTTCAGCAAAGAGAAAGAACCGGTTCTACTGAAATCGGTTCCGGAAAATAACGTCGCAGCGTGGAACCAAGCCTTGTTGGAGTTATTAACGAAATGATGGTCGTATTGGTCCTGGTCCTGGTAGCGCTGTTCGTCATCATCGGCTTGCGTCAGGCGGTGCGCGGGTTCGCGGCCGAGGTTATGGACCCGGAACAACTGTTGGGGCGAACTTGCCCCGTGGACCTTCCAGCGTTCCGGAACGTGATCGATCCCGACGAGGATGCGTACTTGTCAGCGCACCTGCCGAGAACCGCGTTGTGGCGTCTTCGGCGGGCGCGCTACTTGGCCGCCGGCGAATACGTGCAACTGGCCGCTCACAACGCCGGCATATTGATCCGCCTCGCGCAAACCGCAATCAACAGCGACGAAGCTCGCATCAGCGATGCCGGCAGGCAATTGCTGACCTTGGCGGTTCAAACCAGGATTCTTGCCGGTGTCACCCTGGTTCAGCTTTACGTCGCGTGGTTGCTGCCTTTTTGGCGGCCATCGGTGCTATCCGTGACCGAAGCCTATGTGCGTGTCCGTGCCGCGCTCGAATCGGTCGTCATATGGCAACGCCCTGACTTGGCAGGGCGCGTCAGCGAAGCCGTCTAGGCCCCCTCGGCACACATGCCTGCTCAATGCGCATTAGGGCGGCGGGAGCGGTTCAGCCCCAAGATACGGCTCGCGATGGTGATGTTCCGAATTCAGAACACCGCCGAGCGGTGGGAGTCCGGGGGCCACTATTGCGGCGCCTATGCGGAACCGCGGCGACGGGCCATCCACCCGCCGCATCGCTATGTTTTCAGCTTGCCTGCTGCGATTGCCTGCTCCGCCTTGCGGATTGCCGCTTCGCGCACTTCCCAGGAGGTAATCGCTTTGCGAGATCCTTCGCGCGCCAGGCGCGTACTTAATTGCCGCTCGGCTTCGTCGAAGGTGTCCTCCGCATCCATGTGGGCTCGGTACGCAGCGTCATCGGATTTCTTGACCGTCTTGGCGAGCAGCGTCATTTTCGTTTCAACCCATGCGTTTTGTGTTCTGGCGCGATCATTCGCCGGTGCGGCCAACTCACGGTAAGCCGATTTGAGATCATCGTCCCACAATTCCTTGATTTCCCTTTCGAGCGCGTCCAGCGCCGCGTTGGCCTTATCGGCCGCCTTCCGCACTCGTTTCTTCTCTCTCAGCCACCTGACCACCGACCACTCCACGGCTTCGGTCATCAGCGCCTTGGCGTCCTCGACCTCGGTGAGCTTACGCATGGCGTGCCGACGGTTCCTCCCGAAACGACGGTGGACAATAGCGCGCCACAATGGGAAAAGTCTAGACCCGCATCCGTCGGTTTCGGTCCTGGAAACCGCTTGACCGAGCGTATAGTGCGGCTGGGATGACCAGTCGCGACAACCAATACGATTTCGACTTCATCGTCATCGGCTCCGGCTTTGGAGGCAGCGTGAGTGCGCTGCGGCTGGCCGAAAAGGGCTATCGCGTGGCGGTCATGGAAATGGGCCGGCGCTGGACGCCCGATAACCTGCCGCGCACAAGCTGGTCGCTCCACCGCTGGTTCTGGAGTCCCAAGCTGGCGCTGCGCGGCTTTTTCAGCATGCGCTACTTCCGCCACGTGACCATCCTGCACGGATGCGCCGTGGGCGGAGGCTCGATCACCTACGCCAGCACTCTGCTGCGGCCTGCCGATAACTTTTGGGACAACGCGTCCTGGAAAGGCCTGGCCAATTGGAAGGAGGAGATGCCGCGCCATTACGATTCCGCCGCGCGCATGCTCGGCGTGACGGAGAACACGATTCTCGGTCCTGCCGATCATCTGCTGAAGCGAGTGGCCGAGGAGGTGGGCGTCGGCCACACGTTTTACCGCACCAACGTAGGAATTTTTCAGGCTGCGGAGGGCGAACCCGCCGGCAAGACCTTTCCCGATCCCTATTTCGGCGGAGAGGGACCGGAGCGGTCCACCTGCAAGGCGTGCGGCGGCTGCATGATGGGGTGCCGCCACGGCGCCAAGAACACCCTCGACCTGAACTACCTTTATCTAGCCGAAAAACGCGGCACGCGAATCTTCCCGGAGACCATGGTGGTGGACGTGAAGCCGCTGCCCGGGGCCGGCGACGGCAGCGCCGGCTATGAAGTGCGCACCGTCAAGTCGACGGCCTGGTTCCGCCGGAAGCCGCAGCGGTTCACCTGCCGCGGCGTGGTTTTCTCCGCATCGTCGCTCGGCACCATGGAGCTGCTCTTTCGCCTGCGGGAACAAGGCTCGCTGCCCGCGATCAGCGATCAACTTGGCAAGCACGTGCGCACCAATTCTGAATCCCTGATCGGAGTGCGCATCCCCGGGTGCCAGGACGATCTGTCGAAGGGAGTCGCGATCGGTTCCGGTATCTACCTCGACGAGCATACGCACGTCGAGGCGGTGCGCTACCCCAGCGGGTCGGATACCATGAGCCTGCTCTCCACCATTCTCACCGGCGGCCGTCCCGGGCGCGGGCGGATTCTGCTTTGGCTGGCGAATCTCGCGCGCACTCTGCTGCGCCACCCCTTCAAATCCCTGCGCCTGTTTCGGCCCTGGGGATGGGCTCGCGAGTCCGTCATCCTTCTCTGCATGCAGGCGCTGGACGGCCACATCGAGATGCGCTGGGAGCGGCCCTGGTTCTGGCCGTTCCGGAAATTTCTCGTCAGCCGCGGCGACAAAGTGCCCACCTACATTCCTCGCGCCAACCAGTTCGCGGAGAAATTCGCGCGCCTCACCGGCGGCACCGCCATGAGCATGCTGCCCGAAATTCTGTTCGACGTGCCCGGCACGGCACACTGCATCGGCGGCTGCGTCATTGCCGCCTCCCCTGACCGCGGCGTGCTGGACCATCGCCATCGCGTCTTCGGCTACCGCAACATGTATGTCTGCGACGGCTCGGTGGTAGCGGCGAACCTTGGCGTGAATCCCAGCCTGACCATCACGGCCCTGGCCGAGCGCGCCATGTCCTTTATTCCGCCCGCCGCCGCGACCTCGTGGAACGACGCCGCCGAAGAGCGCTCGCTCAGCGCCTGAGGCCGCAGTGACGCTCGGCGCAGTTTGGCGCACTGCGGTACGGTTCCATATTGGAACCGACTGAGTACGTTTGTTCTCGAATCTGCACCGCGGAAAGCGGGATGCGGCTACCATTGAAAGTTCAATTTCCCACCCAACGCTCGCGAGGTGCTCGCGGGCTCGGAGGTCAGATGACCAGCCCAGCATCCGTGAGCAAGCAGATTCCTATTCCACGCGAGTCCGGCAACGGCCACACCAGCGACACAACCCTCAGTAACGAACGGATGGCTTACCTGGAAGGACTGGTCAGTCAGGCCAGGACTGCCGCCGCCGTGTTCACCCAATTCACCCAGGAGGACGTGGATCGCATTGTGAAGCCGATGGTCCTGGCTGGGCTGGAACAAGCGCCGCATCTGGCGCGGCTGGCGATTGAGGAAACCAGGCTCGGAGTTTTGGAAGACAAGGCCCTCAAAAACATGGTGGCCACCGAGTTCGTCTACGACTACATCAAGGACAAGCGCACGGTTGGCGTCATTCGCGAGTTTCCTGAACGCGGTTTGGTGGAAATGGCGGAGCCGATCGGCGTCATTTTTTCGCTCACGCCAATTACCAACC
This sequence comes from Terriglobia bacterium, assembly GCA_020073285.1. Lineage (GTDB taxonomy): Bacteria > Acidobacteriota > Terriglobia > Terriglobales > Acidobacteriaceae > JAIQGF01. Next base: position 11,879 of record JAIQFM010000024.1, read on the forward strand.
CGACTTCGACGGTCCTCTTCAAGTGCGTCATGGCGATCAAGACGCGGAACGCGGTCATCTTCAGTCCGCATCCGGGCGCCTGGCGCTGTTGCTACGAAGCGGTAAAGATCATGTATGACGCGGCGGTGAAACACGGCGCGCCCGAAGGCGTTTTCACTTGCCTGGAATCGCACACCCTGCTGGACAACGCTTACCTGATGCGGCACAAGGATGTCGGCCTGATCGACGCCACGGGCGGGCCGAGCGCGGTCAAAGCCGCCTATAGCTCCGGCAAACCCGCGCTGGGGGTGGGGCCGGGCAATACGCCGGTGTATCTGGAAAAAACCGCCGACCTGGACATGGCGGTGGTGGACGTCATCACCTCCAAGACCTTCGATAACGGCACGATTTGCGCTTCCGAACAGACGCTGGTGATCGACGACGAGATTTATGAAGTCGTGCTGCGGAAGTTCGCCGACCTGGGCGCGCACATCTGCAACGAAAAGGAAGCGGAGTTGCTGGGGCGCACCGTGATCGACCCGGCAACCGGATTCATGCAGCCCATGGCCGTCGGCCAGAAGGCCACCGACATCGCGCGCATGGTCGGCCTATCGGTCAAGCCCAAAACCAAGCTCCTGATCGCGCCCATTCACGGCGTCGGCCCCGATCATCCTCTGTCGGTCGAAAAACTGTTCCCGGTGCTGGCGGTGTATCGCGCCAAATCGGTGGCAGAGGCGCTCAAGGTCTGCGTGGACGTGAACCACGCCGGCGGGCTGGGGCATACGGCGGTCATCTTCTCGCGCAACGAGGAGATCATCCGCCAGTTTGGCGAGCTGATGAATGCGGGGCGCATCATTGTGAATTCGCCGGGGTCCATCGGGGCGCTGGGCGGCGTTTACAACGACATGGTGCCCACCTTCTCCTTCGGCTGCGGCACCGGCGGCGGCAACAGCACCATGGACAACGTCAGTATCCAGCACTACCTCAACATCAAGCGCGTCGCGCGCCGGACACCTGCGCACATGTGGCTCCGCATTCCCAAGGAAATTTATTTCAATATGAACGCGGTGGAGAACCTGCGCCAATTCCCGTCGCGCTCCACCGTCATCGTTACCAATGCGCCGCTGGAACAGTTCGGCCATGTCGACATTGTGCGGCGTTACCTTCCGCCGGAGACGCGCGTCCACGTCTCGGTCATTCCGGACGCGGAGCCGGAGGTCAAGGTAGTCACGGAAGGAATCGAGGCGCTCAATTTCTATAAAGCGGACCAGATCGTCGCGCTGGGCGGCGGCTCGGTGATCGACGCCGCCAAGCTCATGAAGCTGAAGTACGAGTCGCCGGACGCCGACTTCGACGAGTTGGGCGCGCCCTTTCTTGACATTCGTAAGCGCGTGGTCGAGTTTCCAGCCACGAAAATCAACCATCTGCGGTTGATTGCGATTTCCACCACCAGCGGAACCGGGAGCGAAGTCACTCCCTTTGCCGTCCTCACCGACAAGCAGCGCGGCCGCAAGGTGACCCTCGCCGATTACTCGCTGACTCCGGACGTGGCGATCGTCGATCCGCAGTTCGTCATGTCCATGCCGAAAGGCCTGACCGCCGACACCGGCATCGATTGCCTCACTCACGCCTTGGAGGCTTACGTTTCGCTTTACGCCTCGCCCTACACCGATGGCAATGCCATCCAAGCGGCTCAATTGGCGTTCCACTACCTGCCGCTGGCCTACGAGAATCCCCGCGACGAAGAGGCGCGCAGCATGATGCACAACGCCGCCTGCATTGCGGCGATCGCGTTTGCCAACGTCTCGGTGGGGGTGAATCACGCGCTGGCTCATGCTTTCGGCGCGCGCTTCCATGTGGCGCACGGCCGGGCCAATGCGCTCATGTTGCCGCATGTCATTCGCTACAACGCATCGGTGCCCACTAAGTTCATGCCGTCGCCCAACCAGCGGACGTATGTTGCCGACAAGAAATATGCAACCTTGGCGGACCTGCTGGGGTTGGGCGGTCAAACCCGCGAGGAAAAGGTGAACAACCTGGTGGCGGCCGTCGAACGGTTGCTCGACCAATTGAAATTTCCGCGTTCGATCGCGGAACTGGGGATCTCGAAGGAAGACTTCGAGCGGGCGATGCCTGACCTGGTCAAGCTGGCCTTCGACGATCCGTCCGGGAGAACGAATCCTCGCATGCCTTTGATGAGCGAGATGGCCGATCTGCTGTGGAGTGCTTATCAAGGCCGCGGCGTCGCGAAGTCGGCCCGCGCGGCTCAGCCACAAAATGCGTGAGGGATGTGCGTATGCCAGTGATTGCTGAATGCTTAGTGGATGCGGAGCGCGTGCTCCCCGCCTTACAAGAGGCGCGCGAGAAGCTGGACGGCGCCGGCGGCGAACTGGTTTTGAATTTCTCCGCCGTACGCCGGCTCGATGTGAGCGCGCTGCGGGCGATGGAACATCTGGCCGTTGCCGCTGACGACAAAGCAGTCAAAGTCGGGCTGCGCGGCGTCAACGTCGAAATCTACAAGGTGCTCAAGCTAGTGAAGCTGGCGCCCCGATTCTCGTTCCTGACTTGAAACAACGGAAGGGCATCGCCATGCCGGAATTAGAAAACAACGAAGCGCTTTCTTTTGGAGACGCTCTTTTTCTCTACCTCGAACGCCAAGGCATGCCGCTGCACATCGCCTCGGTGAGCGTGTTCGAGGGCGAGGTTGAGGTCGAGGCGTTCGCCCCCTTCATTGAATCGAAGCTGCCGCTGGTACCGCGCTATCGCCAACGGGTGGTGACGCCTCCCTTGAACCTCGGGCTTCCAGTCTGGAGCTACGACCCTCATTTCGACCTTCGCAACCACATTCACCAGGTCACGCTGAAGAAAGGCTCATCGGCTGAGTTCAAGGCTATGGCCGGGCTCATCCTGAGCGAGACGATGGACCGTCAGCGTCCGCTGTGGGACCTCACGCTGGTGCGCGGCCTGCAAGGTAATCGCACCGGCCTTATCACTCGGATCCATCATTGCCTGGCTGACGGCTTGGCGGGAATTGGACTGATGAATGCGCTCATGGACGCCAGCCCGGTTCCGCCGCGGTCATCGCGCCGTTCGCGGCCTCTTCCGGCGCTGCCCATATCCGAGCCGCCCTCGCTACTCGACAGCTTGATTCGCTCCTCCTTCTCCGCCGTCCAGCAAGTGCTGGCGGCGCACTCCGAGTTGCTGACGTTCGCGCAGCGTCTGGTCACCACCAACGGAAAACAGGATGAATACGCCGGGGCTGGTTCCACGCTCAGCCCCGACGCCCAGCCAGTGCCTTCATTCATGGACGAACTAAGCCGCCTGCTGCCGGAAGTTGCTGCGCCGGCTCGGCGTCTGCCGTTCAACGTGATTTGTCGCGGACCGCAGAAGTTTCACTGGACCGAGATTCCGCTGGCAGAGATCAAAGCCGTGAAGCAGGCCTGCGGCACCACCGTCAACGATGTCGCACTTGCTACCATGACTTTGGCCGTCCGGCGCTACGCCGAGTTGCACGGCGTGCCCCTCCAGGGAAGGACGCTGCGCATCGTGGTTCCGGTCAGCGTGCGCGGCAAAGAGGGTGTCGAGGAGTTGGGCAATCGCATCACCTTCCTTCCCGTCAGCATTCCGCTGGATCTCCCCGGTCCCAAACCACTGATCGCCGCCGTGAGCGAGACTATGGCGCTGCTGAAAGGCGCGCACCTCGCCGAGTTCGTCGGCTTCGCCGGGAGTTTGCTGGGTGCGATTCCGACTGCGCTGCAGGCGCTGCTGGGACCGATCACCAGCCAGTTGCCGCTCAGCCTCTGTAATCTCATCTTCACGAACGTGCGTGGACCCGAAACTCCGCTCTACCTGCTCGGTCACAAGATGGTCGCCTGCTATCCCTACGTGCCGATCGGCGGCGAGATGGGAATGAACTGCGCCGTTTTGACCTACGACGGCACGGCTTATTTCGGCTTCACCGGCGACGTGCATGCGGTGCCCGATCTCAAATGCTTCGAGAAACTTCTTGTGCAGAGTTTTGCCGAGCTGCGGAAACTCGCGCTCCCGGTGCCGCGAAAAAAACGCCGGTCGCCGAAAAAGGTAGCGGTTGAACCGGCCTCGCCTGCGCCAACGGCCGAATCCGCGGTACCGCCGAAGCCTGTGGCGAATGTTGTGGCCGTTGCCTAAGACTTGGACCGGCGGCGCCTGCGTCGCCGTTTCTCCGTTCCGGTGCGCGATTCCAACTCGGCCACGCGCCGCCGCAATTCATCCAGTTCTTCCGTCTCGCCGCGTTTCTCCGGCGAGGTTACTCCACGCACCAGCTTGCTCACCGTTTCCAGCGGCGAAAATGCCGCCGAGCGCACTTCGGTCAATCCGCTTTGCACCGCGTCCGACATCTTCGAATAAGTGTCGAACGCCGACTTCACGAACTCCCGCCGCACCGTGTCGGAAGCGACGATCAGTTGCCGCAGCAGTTCCAGCGGCAGGCCGCTGGGCTGCTCCTTGGCATCCTCCAGGATGATCTGGGTCAGGGTGACCCGCGTCAGGTCCTGGCCGCTCTTGGCGTCCACCACCTGCACTTCGGTCCCGTTTCGGATCAGGGCGGCGAGCTCCTCCAGGTTGACGTACCGGCTCCCGGATGTGTCGTAGAGTCTTCGGTTTGCGTATTTCTTGACGACCACTTTGGCGGGTTTCGCATGGTCCGGTTTCACAATGGGCGTCCTCTCATGGCGCAGCGCAACAAAATTATTCTAATATATTGACAGATGCGGGTAAAAAGACTAGGGTTTTCTCAGATGCTGCAGTGCAGCAATCTGGAGGCAATCGATGCCAAGAGAACCAAAGCCGCGCACTCCTCCCCACCCCCCCTCTTCCTTGCTGTCTCTGCTCACCGGGTGGGTGCAACAGGGGGTGGAAAGTTTCTTTGCCACGCAACGAGTCCTCGTGGATGTTGCCATGCGTCAGAACGCCGTCGCCATGAAGACGCTTCGGGAAGGTCTCACCGACCCTGAGCATTCTCCGGTCGCGATTGCAACCGAGCTGGCCATTGAGGGCACATCGAGCTTCATGGAAGCACAACGCATTCTACTCAACCTCGCGCAGCAGGAAAACGAAATCGTCATGAACGGCGTCAAGGAGCGCTTGGCCGGTTCCGTTCCCATGACCGCCACCGCCGATCTTTTCCGCCGCAGCATCGATACGTTCATCCACATGCACGAGGATTTCCTGAAGATCGCCAGCAAGCAGACCCTGAACTGGCTGGAAGCGGTGAAAGCCGGCAAGGGCTTCCAGGGTACACACTTGGTGGACCTCGCCCGCGAAGGCATGGACACCTTTGTCCAGTCGCAGAAGAAATTCCTCGACGTCATCGCCCAGGAAACCGCCAAGATGACCTCCGGCAAGCACGAGGCCGGCAAGCACGTCAAGAAGACCGAGCTGTCCAAGCTGGCGCACGATGCCACGAACTCCTTCATTGACGCGCAGAAGAAACTGCTCGACGTCGTCGGCCAGCAGATGAACGTCAACCTGAAAACGGCAACCAAGACGATGGAAATGCTGTCTCCGACCCGGCTTCTGCCCATGGCCAATCTGACCGGGGAGGGAGTCAAGACCTTTGTGGATGCCGAGAAGACGCTGATCGAATCCATGATTCATCCGCGCACCCATAAGGTAGTCAACATGGGCGAGCGGCATCGCGCGGCCCGGCCGCGCAAGGTGGTCAAGGCCCAACCGGTCCACGTCGGGGCTTGATCGAGGCCTGATTTCACGGCTCGCAGTTACAAGGCGTGCCGTGGCCCAGCCACGGCACGCCCCCGTTGTTGATGGAAGTCCTTGTCGCCGCCCTTGCCGATGTGGTATTTGAATGGGTAGCGGTCAGGGGACATTCACAGCAACTTGCGCTCTTAGGTCGGCATCAATTCGGCTGGCGGGTTTGTGCCAGGCTGAGAGGCATCGCTGTGGCTCCGTCCCAGCTCTGGATCAAGTGAATAAAAACGGGAAAAGCAAGGGAGCAGTGCGGCGAGCGCCAGTCGCCGCGCCCACCGGACCGGGCGTTCGCGAGCAGGAAGCGCTAGCCGATGTCCCTATCTGGAATGAAGCGCTCTTTGGCGCCGAACTCCTTCTGCTGCACGCTTCGCCGGTCTACTACGGCTTGGGCGTGCCGCGCGGCGACGGCTCGGCCGTCATCGTCATACCCGGATTTCTCGGGACCGACCTGTATGTGACCCACCTCCATTCCTGGCTGCAGCGCATCGGTTATCGCTCCTATCTGTCCGGCATCGGAATGAACGCGGAGTGCCCCAACCTGCTCATCCGCTATCGTCTGGTCGAAACCATGAAGAAAGCGGTCGCCGCAACCGGCCGCAAGGTTCACCTGATCGGCCACAGCCTGGGCGGCATCATTGCCCGCTCGCTGGCCGCGCAACGGCCCAAAGACGTCGCCTCCGTGATTACCCTCGCCGCGCCCTTCCGCGGGACCGTTATGCACCATTCCGTTCTGCAAGCCGCGAAAGTGGTTCGCAACCATATCTTGAGCGCATACGGAGATCGCGTCCTGCCCGACTGCTACACCCCGCGCTGCACTTGCGATTTCGTAAGTTCGCTGCGTTGCCGCATGCCCGCCTGCGTCGCCGCCACCGCCATTTACACCCGCGACGACGGCATGGTCGATTCTCGGTTTTGCAAGACGGGTAAGCCGGACTGCGACTTCGAGGTCTCTGGCACTCACGTCGGACTGGTCTTTAATCCTTCGGTGTACTCCATCATCGCCGACCGCTTGGCGGGCGCCCGCACGCCCCACTAGACAATCGTCAACTGGCAACACTTTGGGCCGGCGATCGCTGCGGCAACACCCGATCCAGGATGGCTTGCTCGCATCGCAGCCACATGCGGCTGCCATACAGCAATGCGCTGCACTGCAAGCTGAGCAGGTCGCGCGCCCCGATCGGCGAGCGGAAGGCCTTGCGATTGGTCACCCAATGGCGTGCCAGCAGTGTCGCGATGGCGAGGCCGACGTCGGTACCGGATCCGGCCACGTCTTCCAGGATGCCGTCCAGCGTGAGCAGCACCTTCGACAGCATGATCAGCGGAGCAGGGAAGCGAATCCCCTTCATGGCGACGCTTTCCAGCAAGCGCATGACGTCGGCGCCGCTGGGCAGGTGCGTCGGCGGCATTTTATCCACGAAATGACTCACCGCTTCGTGAATCACCAGCGCCTGCCGCGAATGGCGCCTGATGGGATATTGTGCGAGCGCTTGAATTTCCTCGCTCGCGCCCAGCGGATCGCGCAAGCTGACCGTCAGGAACAGCAGCGCCAGGTGGCGGCGCTGCTCCCGGCTCAAACGCTCCCGCAAGGCCCAATCCACGATCACCAGTTCGCCGCGCTCGCGGTCGTACAGCAGGTTTCCGGCATGAGGGTCGCCGTGAAAAACCGCCTCCTTGTCCGAGGCGAATAAGGGCACGGCGACCAGCGATTCCAGCAGTTGTTGAGCGACTTTCTTTCGTTGCCACGGCGGCATGTGCGCCGCCACGTTGGTGACTTTGCCGCCCGTTTCCTCCGTCATCGCGGTTATGGTCGGAGTGGACAATTGCGGAATCAGCCGCGGCACGCGCACCCCCGACATCGGCTCGTAGAGCGTCCACGCCTCCAGCAGCGTTTTCTGCTCGCGCACGAAGTTGACCTCGTGCTGCAGCAGCCGCCGCACTTTGCGGAACGTGTCGGGAATCAGGTGCCGCGGGAAGCCGTATTCGCGGTACCGCGTTCCGAACCAATCCGCCAGGTCATGCAGGAACTCCATGTCCTCGGCGAAGCATGCCGGGATGTGTGGCTTCAGAACTTTGAACACGCCGCGTTCCAGGTATCCGGTGTCGGGATTCCGCCAGGTGAAGCGCACCACCGCGCTGACGCTCGCCTCCGACAGGATTTCCGGCTTGATGCGTACGTCAAAAGTATTCAGCCGCGGTCCCAGTTGTTGCCGGATGAGGGCGCAGATTTCCTCCGGCTTGACGTCGCGGATTCCGTTCTCCAGCTTCGCCAGCGCATTGCGCAGCGCCGGGCCCAGGTGCCGGTTGCGCGCGATCACCTGCCCCAGTTTCTGCAGCCCGGGGACTTTCGCAATCAGCAGCAGCAGCCGCTTCTCCGGCGAAGTATTGGGCGGAAGCTCGACCTGCTCCAGCAGTTTCGGCGCCAGGCGCCCGGCGGAGAGGTGCGTCACCACGAACATCATGGCGTCACGCACCGGCGGACGCCACTTTACGTATGCCTTTGGGACCAGTGCCTCCACCGGCACAATATCTTCGACGACCCACCTTGCCATCGCCTCGCGCAGCGCCTGCCCGGCGGGGCTTTGCAGGCCGGCTTCGATGGCAGCGACGCGCTCCGCCGTGGTCGCATCGGGAGGCAGAAACGTAGCCAGGGCGGCACGCAACTGTTCCGGCGCCATGCCGCGCAACTGGGCTTCAATGAGCGATGGATCGAACACGTCAGAGGATTCTAGTCTCAATGCAGCCTGCGGCGCAGTGACCGTCCGCCGTGAACTTCCCACCATCGAGACCGCACGTTCCAATTTGGAAACCTGATTCGCCCCCAGGATTCGAAGCGAGGTTTCTTGGGGAATCGTTCGCCAGGATTCCACGAAACTCGGTCCTGTGCCAGTTTGGGGCGTTATGGGTACAGATTGTGATCTGCGTCTAGCCAAATGATGTAGAACGTGTCATCGATGAGAATTCCATGCACCCGCCATTCTTCGATAGGGGAAAGTTCGAATTGCCAAGCTTCGTGGTATTCAAGCTGGTCTGGGTCGAAACCCAAGCCAGCAAACCCGTTCGGTTCCGTAGTATCTGGGAAATGGATCACATGTCGATGCTCGTTGTTATTCTGATCACAAAAGTCATCTACCGTCCAACTACTGTAGTCTCGTATCCTTTCGACTAGGGCGCGGAAAAACTCGGCATTGCAATCTGCCAACTGGAACTTGCGATTCGCTGTATCTAGATGCTTGAAGGAAAATCGGAGCGGACGATTCTCAGCAGGAACAACAATTTCGGGAATTGCAGGAGTAGGCGGTTCTGGAGCAGGGGCGAGCGCGGGGATCGGCGCCTCGCGCCCGTTTTCTTCATCCGCCATCGGCGGTAGCTATCCGCTTGCCGTAGTAATCGCGCATCGCGCTGTGTGGAATTATCGCGCGAGATGACTCGTCCGGGTCAAGGCCATGACGAGCCTCTCTCCACGGACTCTCGTGATGGGTGAGGCGCTCCAATTGTGTTGCGTCGAATTTGCCGTAGGCATCTAGCACTGCCGCGGCAAGCTTGCGAACGGAATCGTCCTCACACGGCACAACTGGAGAATTGATGGTACGCCAACGATAGTCCCTGAACCTCCGAAAGACGGTAGGAACTACCGGTCCATGAACCCATGCCTCGACGGATTCAATGAACAGAGGTTTCCCGGTGAACGCCAAATTCCACGCTTGCGCGTAATAAAGCAGCTTTTGCAGCTTGAGGTTCGTAATCTCGCTGCCGCGTTCAAGAGAGAGCGCGATGATCGTGTCTGCTATCTTATTGGCATCAAAAGGCATCGCGCGCCTCCCTGTGAAAATTGTGGAAGAGCCCTAGTGGAAATTTTAGCTGATTCCGAAGAAAAAAGGAAAACCTACCCAGCCATGGCGACGATGTCTTGGATGCTCCACACCTGATCAGCGATCCCCCGCTGCCTTCAAGGTAGCCCACTACCGGCAACTCGGCATTGCTTGCGGCTGCCCGCGCAACCGGTTACACTTTTGTCAACTTCTTGATCTGAGCCAGGGATAACAAGCTATCCATCACGCCCCGAGGAGCCCTTTTCGGCTGCGCGCTGCTGGCCAGTTTCCACCATTGCCTGCTTCTTTACGGCCGTGGAAAGCATCAATTTGGGTAGTCTCGGAAAAGGGAAATTATGAGCACAAAACGTGCACTTGAGGCGCCCCCGGATTTCGACGAAATCGCGGAATGGGTGGAGGCCTTTGACCAGGTCGTGGACGAAAAAGGCGCCAGTCGCGGGGTGCGCATCCTGCAGGCGCTCTCCTCCCGCGCGCGCCAGTTCGGCGTGGACGTCCCCGTACAGTTGAACACTCCCTACGTCAACACCATTCCGGTTGACGAGGAGGAACCCTACCCCGGAGATCGCGCTCTGGAGCGCCGCATCAAGAGCCTGATTCGCTGGAATGCGCTCGCCATGGTGCATCACCAAAACAAAAGAGATCCCGGCATTGGCGGCCACATCTCCACTTATTCTTCGGTCGCGACTCTGTTTGAGGTCGGCTTCAACCATTTCTTCCGCGCCAACTACGACGATCAACCTGGCGACTTTGTCTATTTCCAGGGCCACGCCTCGCCTGGCATATACGCCCGCGCCTTCCTCATTGGCCGGCTTTCCGAGCGGGACCTGGAAAATTTCCGCCACGAGCTGCGCGACCAGCCCGGACTTTCTTCCTACCCGCATCCCTGGCTCATGCCCCACTTCTGGCGTTTTCCGACCGTCTCCATGGGCCTCGGTCCCATCAACGCCATCTACCAGGCCCGTTTCATGCGCTACCTGGAAAACCGCGGCATTATCGCCAAGACCCCACGCAAGATCTGGGCCTTCGTTGGCGACGGGGAAACCGATGAGCCCGAATCCATGGGCTCGCTTACGCTGGCTTCACGCGAGCGCCTCGACAACCTGATTTTCGTCGTCAACTGCAACCTGCAGCGGTTGGACGGGCCGGTGCGCGGCAACGGCAAAATCATCAATGAACTCGAAGCCGCTTTCCGCGGCGCCGGATGGAATGTCATCAAGGTCATCTGGGGCGATGATTGGGACGGCCTGCTCGCCCGCGATAAGTCCGGCTTGCTGCTGAAGCGCATGGAAGAAATTGTCGATGGCGAGTACCAGGCGCTGAAGGTCAAGGGCGGCGCCTACATTCGCAAGGAATTCTTCGGTAAATACCCCGAACTGCTCGACCTCGTTTCGCATCTGAGCGACGACCAACTTACCGCTCTCCGTCTCGGCGGCCACGATCCGCAGAAGGTCTACAACGCCTACAAGCGTGCGGTCGAGCACAAAGATGGGCCCACCGTCATTCTCGCCAAGACGGTGAAGGGCTACGGTCTTGGGTCGGCCGAGGCGCGCAACGCCACCCACCAGGAAAAAAAGCTCACCGACGAACAGCTCGCCGCCTTCCGTACGCGCTTCGAGATCCCCATTCCCGAGCAGGCCGCGCGCGAGGGAGCGTTCTATCGCCCGTCGGAGAACTGCGACGAAATTGTTTACATGAAACAGCGCCGCAACGAGCTGGGCGGATACGTCGTGATCCGCGAGGACGGCGATTTCACCTTCCAGGCGCCCCCGCTCACCGACTTTTCCGAATGGCTGGAAGGCTCCAAAGGGCGCGCCGTTTCCACCACCATGGGTTACGTCAGCATTCTGCGGCATCTGCTCAAGCATCCCGAGATCGGCAAGTTGATTGTTCCCATCATTCCCGACGAAGGCCGCACCTTCGGCATGGAATCCATCATCCGCCAGGTCGGCATCTACGCCAGCCAGGGCCAGCTCTACAAGCCTCACGATCAGGACATGCTCCTCTACTATCGCGAGGCCAAGGACGGACAGATGCTGGAGGAGGGAATCACCGAAGCCGGCTCCATGGCGTCATTTACCGCCGCCGGCGCCGCCTACTCCAATTACCACGTGCCCATGATTCCGTTCTTTACCTTCTACTCGATGTTTGGATTCCAGCGCGTGGGCGACCTTATCTGGGCCTTCGGAGACGCGCGTGGCAAAGGTTTCCTGATGGGCGGCACCGCCGGCCGCACCACCCTGGCAGGCGAAGGACTGCAGCACCAGGACGGCCACAGTATCGTGCTCTCCAGCGTCGTCCCAACCTGCGCCACCTATGACCCGGCGTTCGTTTACGAGATCGCGGTCATCGTTCAGGACGGCATCCGGCGCATGTACCAGGAACGCGAAGACCGCTTCTACTACATCACCGTCTACAACGAAGACTACGCCATGCCGGAAATGCCCCAGGGCGCTCGCGAAGGCATCCTCCGCGGCATTTACAAGTACAAATCGGCGCCCGCCGGCAAGGCTTCGGTGCAGTTGTTCGGCAGCGGCGCCATCTTGAACGAAGCGTTGCGCGCGCAGGGCATCCTCGCCGAGAAATACGGCGTGCAAGCCGACGTTTGGAGCCTCACCAGCTATAACGAGCTGCGCCGTGAGGCTCTCGCCACCGAGCGCTGGAACCGTCTGCATCCTGCGGAGCCGGTCAGGAAGCCGTACCTCCTGACCGCTATCGAGGGCGCCCAAGGGCCCATCGTCGCCGCCACCGACTACATGAAGATCGTTCCCGACCAGCTTGCTCCCTGGCTGTCGGACCGCCTGCTGTCGTTGGGTACCGACGGTTTTGGGCGGAGCGACAATCGCCAGCATCTGCGCCGTCATTTCGAGGTCAATGCCGAATCCATCGCCGCCGCGGCCCTAGCCCGTCTCGCCCGCGATGGCCAGTACGATGCCGCCCGCGCGCAACAAGCGCTGGCGGAACTTGGCGTCAACCCCGAAAAAATCGACCCGGCCCGGGCCTGAAACGGTTTCATTCCCGAAACCGCAAGTGTCTTTGTTTCAGCCATGTGCATCCATTTGTTTACCCCCAAGGTTCAATGTTACAGGCCCATGTGATGAAGGTCACTGCGGTGGGCGGTCAAATGGCGCACTCTGGCGTCATGAAGGGTGATAGAGCAATTTGGACTTGTGTTCTACTCCTTCTCCTTTCCAGTGCAATTGCATGTACCAACGGCAACGCGGAGAAGCCTAAGTCGGACAAGCTCTCCGCCGCTGTAGACCATTCCAACGCCGGCGCCGATCTCTACCACGCCTATTGCGCCAGTTGCCACGGCAGGACCGGCCGGGGCGATGGCCCCGCCGCCGCTACCTTGAAAGTCCCGCCCCCCGACCTCACCGCCCTGGCCCGTCGCAGCGGAGGCCGCTTTCCGGACGGCCAGATCTATCAGGTCATCGAGTGGGGTGGCGCTATCGCCAGCCACGGCTCCCGCCAAATGCCCGTCTGGGGAGTCGCTTTCCGCCCGCTGAGCGGCGAAAATCAGAGGGTAGTCTCCGCCCGCATCCACTCCCTTACCGACTATCTCGCGTCCATCCAGTTGAAGTAGTTGTGAGTTCTGAGTTGCAAGTTCTGAGTGCGATGAATGTGAATCCTGAATCTACTTTCCGGTTATAAATTCATTTTCTGGTTGTAGGCCCCGACGCCCTCGTCGGGGCCGTCGTTTGGGCGCCCCAAGAGTCTCGTGGCGGAGGCCGCCCTCGGCCGCCGCTTCCAACTAACAACTTGCAACTCGATTGCCCGTGCTACCCTCGCTTGGTGGGATGTGGATGGCGGTTCGCGATTTACCTGAATCGCCAATCGCCAATCGCAAATCACCAATCACAGATAGCTGCGGAGGATGGTTGGCCAACCCCAGAACCATCGGGACCGTGTTCGGCGCGCTGGGCATGGTGTCTTTCAGCCTGACGCTGCCCGCCACCCGCGCCGCCGTCCTGCACCTGCACCCCGCCGTCGTTGCCTTCGGACGTCCGATCATTGCGGCGATACTGGCCGGCGCGCTGCTCATCGTCACCGGCCAGCGTCCACCCGATCGTCGCTACTGGAAGAGCTTCCTCCTGATCGTCATCGGTGTCGTCGTTGGCGTCCCGCTGACCTTCGCCTGGGGCATGCACGCCTTGCCCTCGGCGCATGGCGCGATCACGCTTGGCCTGCTGCCGCTGGGCACGGCGCTGGTGGCCACGATGCGCGCCAGTGAGCGCCCCTCCAAGCGCTTCTGGGCCGCGAGCCTGGTCGGCAGCGCCGCCGTGCTGGTCTTCGCCTGGATCAACGGCGCCGGACACATTCAGGCCGGCGACTTCATCCTGCTCCTCTCCGTCGCCGCCTCGGCGCTTGGTTACGCCGAAGGCGCGCGCGTCGCTCGCGAGATTCCCGGCTGGCAGGTGATGAGTTGGGCTCTGGTCTTCGGCGCGCCTCTGCACATCATCCCCCTGGCGCTGGCGATCCGCGCCCACGGCCTTTCCGGCGCGCCCCCCAGCGCGTGGGCGGCCTTCGCCTACGTCTGCCTCATCAGCCAGTGGCTGGGAATGTTCGCCTGGTATAAGGGATTGGCTGCTGGCGGCATTGCACGCATCGGGCAACTGCAATTGCTGCAGCCCTTCTGTACGTTCGCATTCGCCGCCATTTTGCTTGGCGAAACTATCACCGTGCCCATGCTCGTGGCCGCCATGGTCGTTCTTGCCGCCGTCGCCGTCGCTCGCAACGCCCCGGTGGAACTCCGCCACGGTTACGCCGTCAACATTCCACCCGATTTCGCGAGCAATGACAGTGAGTAGGCGACTGAAGACTGACGACTGAAGGCTCCCATGTCGCACAAGGACAGAGTCCGCGAAGAGTTTACTCGCCAGGCAGAGGCATTCGCCGCCGTGGCGGCGCTGCACAACCGCGAGCGTCTCGATCGTCTCGTCAATGCCATCAATCCAGCGCCCGACGCCCGCGCGCTTGAGATTGCCACCGGCCCCGGTCATGTCGCCATGGCGATGGCCGAGCGCTGCCGCGAAGTCATCGGCGTGGACCTTACCGACGCCATCCTCGCGTTGGCGGAACGCACCCGTCGCGAGCGCGGCCTCGCCAACGTCCGCTTCCAGCGCGCCGACGCCGACCAACTCCCCTTCGCCGACGCCGAGTTCGACATCGTTTTTTGCCGCTTCGCCTTCCATCATTTCGAAGACCCCACAGTGGCCTTCCGCGAGATGGCGCGCGTCTGCCGCGTCGGCGGCCGCGTTGCCGTCGAGGACCTTGCAGCCAGTGAAATCCCCGAGCGCGCCGCTTTCCAGGACCAATTCGAGCGCCTGCGCGATCCCTCACACACCCGCGCGCTGAGCATCGGTGAATTGGCGCGCATGTTCGGGGCGCGCGCCCTGGAGATCGAAACCGCCTACAGCAGCGAGGTGGTGCAACCGGTGGAGTACTGGATGAGCTATTCCCACACGCCTCCCGATCGCGCCGCCCAGGTCCGCACCCTGTTGGCGCGCGATGAAAAGGAAGACCTCAGCGGCGTCCGCCCCTTCCGCCGCGACGGCCAGCTCTTCTTCATTCAGAAAACCGTCGCCCTCATAGCCCGCAAACTGCCGCCCCTTCCCCCGCAATCGCGAGCCGGCGGCGGTGTGTAGCTTCTGCCGCATGGCGGGCATAAGCGGATTTCCGCCGGTCATCTGGAACTAGGAAGCGAGGATGCGTTCTACTTTTTCTTCTTCTTTTCCTCTTTGAAAGCGGCCTCCTGCGTGGCCAGCAGCTTGCGCGCGTCGTCCAGGCTGGAATTCACCGCATCGGTCGCGTTCAGCAGGACGAACGCGTAGTCGCCGGTCTCGCTGCCCGCTTTGCCGCCGGCCCCGGCGCCTTGTTCTTTCAGGGCGCGCAACTTGAGCTGGAATTCCGTATCGCCCTCGATCACGAACTTCAGCCCCTTGCGCAGGTCGTACTTGCGGTCCACGTAATCGTCAGTGTTGTCGCCCATCTCGTCCACCAGCCGGGTGAAGTCCTCCAGCAGATCGTGGACACGGGCGCCGCGCCCGGCCGCCAAACGCTCCTCGCCGCGAAGCTGCTCGATCGTCGCCAGCCGGGCGCGCGCGAACTCCACCATCAACTTGAGGCGTTTGTCCGGCTCCTGCGCTACCTCGCGCAGCTCATCGATCTCCTTTTCGTTGAGCGGCTCGCGACCGCCAAGCTGAGCCAGCAGGGGCGTTGCTGCCAGCAGCGCCAACGCCAGCGCGAGGATGGTGTTTCGTGTGCGCATCGTCACTTCCTGAACATGCGGTTGAGCAGTTCATTGCGCGCTGCTTCCAGCTTCTGGATGGCCTCGGCGACGGGCGGCCGGTCGTCCACATCGAGCGTTTTCCGGATTGCCTCCAACCGTCCCGACATCTTGCGCATGGCGATTTCCGTCTGCTTCATGCGCTTGCCGGTTTCGCCCGACACTGCCGCCGCCTTGACGCCGTAGGTGACGACATCGGCCAGCGCCTCCTGCGCCTCCTTCACCGTGCCGCCGTTATAGGCCTTGTCGAACGCATTAAGCTGGCGTTCGGCGATCCTGGTGTACAGCTCGACCCGGTCCTTGGGGTGAGCCTGGTCGGCCCGCGCCTTGAGCGATTCCACGGATTCCTGGGTGTCGGCCAGAGCGGCGGCCGAGGCCAAAACCATCGCGATAATTAGCAGCTTTTTCATCGCTACTTCTTCGGCTCAATGGCGATCAACCGATGGCGCGCCTGCCACTCCTGGTCGGGGAAGTTTCCGTTGGCCGCCGCCAGGAACTGATGATAGCTGGCCGCCGCCAGCTTGCGCTCTCCCAAGTGGTCGTAGGCGGTGGCGCGCAGAAACAGCGTAGCCGGAATTTCCGGCAGCAGTCGCGCGCGCGCGTCCAGCGCCTTGATTGCCAGAGGGTAATCCTTGTTCTCCGAGGCGGCAAACGCCAAATCGCCATAGGCGATGCCGAAATCCGGCTTCAGATTGACCGCCGCCAGCAATTCCTTCTCTGCCTCCTCGTACTTCTGCTGCTCCAGCAATGCGGTGCCGAGGCGGTGATGCAATTCAGCGTCGCGAGGCTGCGCCTTCAGCGCTTCGCGGAACAGCGGCTCGGCCTTAGCGAATTGCCTGCTGTCCACATACAGCAGGGCGAGCTCCCGCTTGGCGGCCGCGTCGTCGGGGGAAAAACGCAAGGCGCTCTCGAATTCCGCCTGCGCATCGTCGTTCTTGTTCTCTCCAGCCAGCACGCGCCCAAGCTGTAGATGCGCCTTGGCGCTCTGCGGATCTAAAGCAAGATACTTGCGCAGCGCTTCCTCGGCCTCAGGCAGGCGTTTGGTCTTCTCGTAGATATAGGCCAGTCCGGCGACCGCGTCGGCGGATTTGGGATCGCGCGCCGCCGCGGCCTTGTACTCCTGCTCGGCCGTGGCAAGGTCGTCGGTTTTTTCCGCGGTGGCGGCGGCGAGAAAGTGGGCCTCGGCATCCGTAGGCTTCAACTCCGCCGCTTTGCGGAATGCGCCGATCGCCTCGCGCGGATCTTTGTCTTCCAGCACGTGCCCCAGCGACACCCAGGCGCGGTACAGTCCCTCTTCCGGTTTCGCGCTCGGTTTCAGTTCGGTGGCGGCGCGCAGGTATTTGGCGGCTTCGGCATCGTTGGCGCGCGCCAGCATCAGGCCGAGGTTCAGATTCGATTCAAACACCTTGGCATCGGCAGCGACAGACTTGCGATACGCCGCGACCGCATCGGCGTCGCGATTCAGCGCGGTGTAGACGAATCCCAGGTCGAACCACGCGCGGTAACTATTGGGGTCCTGCTTGACCGCTTCGTTCAGCGCCTGTTCCGCGGCGGCGTAGTCCTTTTTGTCGATCGCCGCTTCCGCGCGCGCGATGGCCGCCGCAACCCCTTCTTCCACCGGCACACGGTGATGCCGCACTGTGGGCTTGGAGGTCTGCGCCCAGACGCTGCTGGCGCAGACTAAACAGAGCAGCAGGATCGGGTTATTTGCTGCCATTCGTTCCCGTGCTGCGCCGGCGAACTGCTATCGCTGGTTCGCGGTCAGGCGCTTGCGGACTGGAGTCTTCGCTAACAGGCAAGATGCGCGCCAGCCACTGGCCGGTGTACGACTTCGCACTGTCCGCGATCGCCTCCGGAGGGCCGGCCGCGACCACCTGCCCGCCGCGCTCTCCGCCTTCGGGCCCGAGGTCAATCACCCAGTCCGCCACCTTAATGACATCGAGGTTGTGTTCGATCACCATGATCGACCCGCCGGCATCGATCAGGCGCCGGAAGGCGGCCAGCAGCTTGCTCACATCGTCGAAATGCAACCCGGTAGTGGGCTCGTCGAATATGTAAAGCACGCGCGGACGGCGCCGGCGCTCTTCCTCGTCCTGCTGCCGCACGAAATCGCGCGCCCGCGGCTGCAGGTGCGCCGCCAACTTGATGCGCTGCGCCTCTCCTCCGGACAGCGTGGTCGCCGACTGTCCCAGTCGCAGGTAGCCGAGTCCCACTTCGTCCAAGACCCGCAACTTGTCGGTGATCTTCGCGGCCTCGCGGAAAAATTGCAGCGCCTCGCGCACCGTGAGGTTCAGGATTTCGTGGATGTTCTTGCCGCGGTAGCGCACCTCCAGCACCTCGGACTTGAAGCGCGTGCCCTTGCATTCCTCGCAAATCAGCTCCACATCGGCGAGGAACTGCATTTCCACCGTCACCGTGCCGTCGCCCTGGCAGGTTTCGCAGCGCCCGCCGGGGATATTGAACGAGAAGTGCCCGGCGCTGAAGCCCCGTTTCTGCGACTCGGGCAGCGACGCCATCAACTCGCGGATGCCGTCGAACGCCTTGATATAGGTGACCGGGTTCGAGCGCGGCGTGCGCCCGATGGGCGACTGATCCACCAGGATCACGTCATCCACATACTGCGTACCGCGCAGCGACGCGCAACCGTTCACCGCCGGCGGCACGCTGCCGTTCCCTTGCTTCAGCGCCGCTACCAGCGCCTGATAGAGAACATCGTGCACCAGCGTGGATTTTCCCGACCCGGATACGCCGGTGACTGCTACCACCATGCCGAGCGGGATGCTGACGTCGATTTTTTTCAGGTTGTGCATGCTCGCGCCCTGCACTTCCAGCCTTTGCGGCCCGGGCTTGCGCCGCTGCGGCGGGATCTGAATGCGGAGTTCCTGCCCCAGATACCGGCCGGTGAGCGATGCCGGCGTGCGGCGGATTTCCTCGTAGGTGCCGGTGGCGACCACGCGCCCGCCGTTCTCGCCCGCGCCCGGTCCCAGGTCCAGGATACGGTCGGCCGAGCGCATGATCTCCGCATCGTGCTCCACCACCAGGATGGTGTTGCCCAGGTTGCGCAGGTCCTGCAGGATTTTGATCAGCCGCGTGGTGTCGCGGTTGTGCAGGCCGATGGAGGGCTCATCCAGGACGTACAGCGTCCCCACCAGGCGCGAGCCGAGCGAGGTCGCCAACTGGATGCGCTGCGCCTCCCCGCCGGATAGCGTCGACGACAGCCGGTCCAGCGTGAGGTATTCCAGCCCGACTTCGTTCATGAAGCGCAGGCGTTCGCGGATTTCTTCCAGAATCTTGTCCGCGATCGCCGCCTGCTGCGGGCTCAGGTGCAGCGTCGAGAAGAACTGCGCCGCCTGCTCTACCGTCATAGCGCAGACCTGACAGATATCCTTGCCTTCGACCTTGACGTGTCGCGCTTCCGGCCTCAGCCGCGCGCCACCGCAAGTCGAGCACACCGAATACCCGCGGTAGCGGCTCAGGAACACGCGTACGTGCAGCTTGTATTTCTTGCGCTCCAGGTGGGCGAAGAACCCGCGCGCCCCCCAGAATTTCCCGTCGCCCTCGATGATCGCTTTCTGGTGCTCCGCCGAAAGCTCTCTCCAGGGCACGTCGAGAGGAATCCCGGCGGACTTGGCGTAGCGCTTCAGTTCGCTTAATAGCGGGCGGTACTTGGGCTTGGTCCACGGCTCGATGGCGCCCTCGCCCAGCGACTTGCTCTTGTCCGGGATCACCAGGTCGAGATCGAAATCAATGGTGTTCCCGAAGCCCTGGCAGCGCGGGCAGGCGCCGAACGGGTTGTTGAACGAGAACAGGCGCGGCTCGGGTTCCTCGTAGCGGATGCCGCAGCGCTTGCATTCGAACCGCTGCGCGAACCGTAGCCGCTGCGCCGGTTCGCCTTCCCGCGCCGCCGTCTCGAACACGATCTCGCCGGCTTCGCGGTAGCAGGTCTCGACCGCGTCCACGATGCGCGAGCGCTGGTCCGGCGCCGCCACGACGCGATCCATCAGGATGAAAACCGGCGCCGAAAAATTGACGTCCAGCAGTGATTCGGGCGTGGAGAATTCGAAAACCTGCCCGCCCTGGTACAGCCGGTTGAAACCTTTCTTGCGCAGCTCGAACAGCGTTGCCTTCAGCAGGTCCGACTCGTCGAGCTTTTGCGCCGTCGGAAGCTGCTTCTTGCGCCCGCGCGATTTCGGCTCCTGGGAGATGAGACGCCCCGTCGGCGGTTGTAATGGGAAGAGCACATTGAGGCGAGTGCCTTCTCCCAGCGCCAGCACCCGGTCCGCGACCTCATCCACCGTGTCCTTCTTGACCTCCGCGCCGCACTGCATGCAGTAGGTGCGGCCGACACGCGCGAACAACAGCCGCAGGTAGTCGTAGATTTCCGTGGCCGTCGCAACCGTGGAGCGCGGATTGCGCGTCGTGTTCTTCTGCCGGATCGCCACCGCTGGCGCGATGCCGTCAATCACGTCGGCGTCCGGTTTCTCGATGCGCTCCAGAAATTGCCGCGCGTAGGCGGAGAGCGATTCCACGTAACGGCGCTGCCCCTCGGCATAGATGGTGTCAAAGGCGAGGGACGACTTCCCCGAGCCCGACACTCCCGTCACCACCGTCAGTGAATTGTGCGGAATCTCAAAGTCGATGTTCTTCAGGTTATGTGCGCGGGCGCCGCGAACGATAATGCTTTCACTTGACATCGGGGACCGCCGCAGCCCGGACCGCCCCAGGCCATCCACCGGCCTGCTAATGGCTTCGGGAATGCTGCGGAATCCATCGATTATAAAGCCTGGCTTCTCCGCTTCACAAATTCCGCGAAACGCCCGGCCCGCTTGTCCCTGGCCAAAATGCCATTGCCCCGGCGGCTACCTGCAAAGCATTACATCGTCTTACGATATTTAGCGGGGGGGGAGCGGCGCCGGGCACCCTGCCCGGCTCATCCCAGCATCTCAAATAAAGCCGCATCCGCATTCCGCGGCCGATTGTCTTATTAGTGGGCACTCATACTGGGCCCTCATAGGATTGAAACGTGGCAGATATGGATATGGCGTATCTACTTGCAGCGTGGCTTCCTCTGGCGGGGATCGTTCTCGCCCTGTGCCTTGGCCCTGACTCCCCGAAGATCAACCGTTTCAACGGCGAGTAACTTCTTGCGTGGCCCACATCCGCCCCTGGTTGGCGGATTTGGAATCCACCATCCGGTGCAACGATTTCTCTTTACTCATTCGCCCGAGAGTATGCGCGGGGCAGGCGCCGCCGTGGCCCCGACCTCTTCCTCGTGACCATTGCGGTTATAGTGGAACGCAAATCCAATCAGGCCCAGCATAAGCCCGATGGGGGGCAGCAGCAGCGTGAGCACGCCCCGCGTGATCGCAGCTTGGCTTTTCGTGCTAGCCCCTTTGGCCGAGGTATAGCACATCACGCATCCCTGGCCGAACGCCGGCGCGGCGCTCAGCGCCAGCAGCAACACCACCCTGTAGATGCGGGACCTCATCACTTCACTCCCAGGTTGAGGATGCGAAAGGCGTCCGCGAAGAACACGCACATCAGCGCCAGGCATACGCACAGTGAGATCATCATCAGCCGGCGCATGCGCGTGAGCTCGTACTTCATGTGCATGAACCACAGGATGATCAGTGCCGCCTTCACGATGGAAAGTCCCAGCAGGATGGACAGCATCCGCACCGGCTGCAGTCTCTCGTACGCCAGCAAGACCTCGACCGCGGTGATCGCCAGCAGCACGCCCCAGACAATGTAAAACGGCGTGTGGCTGTGCCCGCGATGCTCCAGCGCTACGGTTGTTCCGGTGAGTGCGTCGTTACTCATGACGTCTCCTACACGATCCTGGTGGACATCAGGTACACCAGCGGGAAAATGAACATCCAGACCAGGTCAACGAAATGCCAGTACAAGCCGCTGGTCTCGATATCGTTGGACGAAAATTTCTTGCCCATGGAGCGCAGCACCATGACTCCGAGCACCACCACCCCGATCGTGACGTGCAGCATGTGCAGCCCCGTCAGGGTGAAGAATGTCCCGCCGAACTGCGGCGCGCCCCAGGGATTCTTGCTGGGCGTCATGCCTTCGTTGATCAGCCCGATCCACTCGCGGACGTGCAGCACGACGAACATGATTCCGCAGAACATGGTCGCCAGCAGCCAGCCGATCGCCGCCTTCCGCTTTCCAAAGCTCGACGCCGACACCGCCAGCACCATGGTCAGCGAGCTGGTCAGCAGGAATGCCGTCATCACCGTCGCATTGACGATGCTGCCGCTGTGGAACGGCGTGGGCCACGTGGGATTCGAAATCCGCCCATAGCTGTAGGCGAACAGCAGCGCTCCGAACGTCAGCGAGTCGGAGAGGATGAACAGCCACATCCCGATCTTGTTGGAATAGGTCTGGAACAGCGACGGCTCAAACTCCGCGTGCCCGAGCTGCCGTTCCACTGCGACATCGGCCATGTCTCAACCCTCTAGTTACGCCGCAAATTTCAGCAGCGCGAAAATGTACAGCCATAGCATCGCCATGAAGTGCCAGTACCACGCCGTGACGTCCACCACGATCCGCCGCCTCTCCAGCGGTCGCGAGCCGAACGCCGCCGCCAGCGCGTACAGCAGCGCCAGCACGCCGCCGAACAGGTGGAGGGCATGCGTGCCGGTCAGCACGTAAAAAAATGAGCTGCTGGGACCGCTGGCCACGTAAAACCCGCGCCGCCCCAGCTCATGCCACGCCATCCACTGCCCCGCCAGGAAGCCGAGCCCAAGTACTACCGTGATCGGCAGCCACGGCACGCCCCGCTTTTCGTCCTTCGCGATCCCGGGCATTTCGGTGATCGGCGCGATCGCCGCCTCGGCAAACGCCGCCCGCCTCGCCATCTCGATGGTGAAGCTGCTCAACAGCAAGATGCAGGTATTCAGGATTAGCAGTCCCATCGGCAGTTGCAGCGGCTTCCAGTCGGTGACGTACGCATTCCTCACCGAGTCATAGGTACCCAGGCCCTGGCGCACGATGAAGGCGCTGGTGAAGGAGACGAACAGCATCACCACCGCCGCCAGTCCCACCATCAGCCCCAGCCGATAGCGGCGCAGGCGTTCCCCAAAATCAGGATAGCCATTGTCGCGGCCGCCGCCCCCGCCTCCGTTTCCGACATGACGCGGAAAGTGGATGACCGGCTCAATTTCAGCAAAGCGATCGTCAGGCGCCGGTTTGCTGAAACAGCGGCATCTTCTTAAGCTGCCCGAGCTCTTACACAAACGGGTCCAGCAGGACCGGGAAACGGATTGAGAAAATGAATCGTCTTGATGGCAAGGT
>JAIQFM010000025.1 GCA_020073285.1 Terriglobia bacterium
CACCTCGGGCAGAGCAACGTCTTCGAAATGCTTACCCTCGACCGCAAGGTCCGCTTCTTCAAGGCGGTGCTGGCCAAGTTGGCGCGCGAACGCATCTCCGGCTACGAGGCCGGCGCCTTCATGCTCGGCCGCTTTCTCGCCATGCGCTATCCCGTCGCCTTCTGGAAGAGCTTTACGCCGCTGGAAATCGCTTTGCTGGTCAACGAGTGGGTGCTGTTCGAAAAATACCTGCAGCTACTGCACAACGTGGGCGAGAGAAAAGTCCTGCGGGCGCGCAAGCAGATTCTCAAGGAAGGGCTCGACCAGCTCTCACTCCATCCCGGCGTGGTGCATTCCCTGATTACGCTGAAACTGAGCTCCCCGCGCCTGGACCAAGCCCGGGCCGCCTTGCCCGAGTGGAGCGACCCGCAATCGGCGCGCGTGCTGGAGCTGCTGCAGCAGCCGTATCACGCGTTCTACAATTTCCACGCCGAATGGTCGGTGGGCGAGCTCAAGAAAATCTGCCAGACCGAGGGCCTGCCGCTGCCGAAGCCCGAGGACGTTTAGACGCGCACTCCGTTTGGCTCCACGACCGCCGCCGCTTGCTTGACCCCATACAGATCGTCGCGGTCAATCGTCATCTCCATTTCGCGCAGCACCTCGGGCAATTCCTTGCCGTCGCGCGCCGCCACCAGACGTCCCAGCGCCAGCGACAATGACAGCACCGCGTTCATGCCCAGATTCGCCTTACGCTGCATGATCTGGATCTTTTCCTCCGCCGGCGCGTCGGCGCCGATCTTCCCGCGCTTGATGGCCAGGTCCAACTCCAACTGCAGCAACTCGCGGTCAATGTCGCCCAGCGAGCCGATCGCGGAAGTCTTCTGTCCCAGGAAGCGCGGCGCCACTACTTCGATCACGTTCGCCACCGCGTTCAGGCAGCCTTTGCCGCCGTAGCGCTTGGCCCGCATCCACAGCTCGGCGAGTTCGGCACTCTCCTTCGCCACCATCTCGGCCTTGACGTTCGGCGCGAAGCGGTACGTCTTCTCGCTTTCTTTATAGACAAAATAATTCGGGTACTTCCGCGTCAGCGGGTTGGCCTCGATGATGCTGTCCACCAGGTGAATGGCCTCATCCGTGCCGGCCGAGGTCCCTAGCGGCGTGGCGGCCGAGAATTTCATGCCGTTGTCCAGCATCACCGTGACGCCGACCGTGGGTATGCCGGCGTTGGTCGGTTCCTCGTGCGCGAAAATATCGGCGATCCGCAGATCGGGGTCGAGCTTGCGCGTGGCCTTCACGCCCTTTTTCGCCAGCTCCATCAGTTCCACGATCCGCCCGTACTTGACCAGCCTTTCCGTGTTGGCGCCGCCTCCGCACTTCAGGCCCAGGGCGCCCACCGCGAAAGCGATGTCGGCCTCCATCACCTCGTTAGGCGACTTGGACCGGTGCGAGACCACCAACGCGAGGCCCAGGTCCTTCGCCACGCGCGTGGCCAGCAGTGTCTCGCTCATGGTACCGATCTGGTTGGCTTTGATCAGCGCGGTGTTGATCAATCCCTCTTCCGCGCAACGGCGGATAGTCGAGTCCTTGGTGGTGACCAAGTCGTCGCCGATGATCAGGATCTCGTCGTCGAGGACCTTCATCAGCTTCTTCCAGCCCTCGTAGTCGTCTTCGGCAAAGGCATCTTCCAGCGACACGATTGGATACTTCTTCACCCAGGCGGTGTACAAGTCCACCATTTCGTCGGTAGTCATTACCTTGGGGTCTTCCGCGCGCCAGAACAGGTATTGCCCGACGGAATCTTTCTCGCCGGTCTTTTCCCGGTAGGCGTTGCTGAGTTCGCTGGCCGCCGGGTCGATGGCGAGCACCACGTCGCGGTCCGGCACAAAGCCGCATTCCTCGATCGCTTGCACCGCCACGCGCAGCGCGCGCTCCTCGGGGAGGATGTCGCCTTCCTGCTTGGCGTAGGAGGCGACGATGCCGCCTTCCAGCCCGATGCCCACAAAATTCAGACCTTCCGAATCCTGGATGATCTGGATCGCCCGGCTCTGCAGCATGTTGGTGACGCGCTGCGCCTCGATGTAATCGCGCGCCGTGAGCGGTAGGAACATGAACTCCTGGAAGCTCAGGTTGCCGCCCATCTCTTCCGTGTGCCGCCCGCCCATGATCGAGTTTCTGAATTCCCACGGTGCGAACACGATGGTTCCGTCGGCCAACTCGAGTTCCTGCAGCCGGTGCAGCCGCAACTTGCGCCGCAACTCCGACGGCTTGCCCGAACGCCCTTCGGTTGCCGACGGCGCCGCCACTTGCACCTCCGCCGCGCGCGCTGCTGCCTCGCGCTCGCGTTCGCGGTATGCCTTGTATTTGCCGGCGTCCGCGATCAGGAAATCGAACATCGCAACCACGCCGACGGTGAACAGCAGCCGGCCCGCGTACACCGCCGCCGGAGCGCCGCCCCACAGTCCAAGCGCGACCAGAATGAATCCCGGTGGCAGCGTCCACTGGCTCAGCACCAGGCTGGCCTTGGGCCCCGCCGCCGACACCGCCAGGTTCTGCGTCTTCACCGCGGGATGGAAGCTCCCTGCCTCCTTGTGCACGCCCTTGAACTTGCCGTACGGAATCTTGGCGAACATCTCCAGGTACCACATCCAGCGCCCGAGCCCGCCCTGCTCCAGTTTTTCCTGGGCCGGGCCAGCCAGCTCCGGCCGCAGATTATTGGTCCGCACCGCCGCCAGGTAATGTCCGATCTCGTGGATGGCAATGTTGGTATGCCACGCCAGGTACCAAATCGCGGCCGAGATCAGCACCTCCGCGCTCAGGAACATCTGCCGCACCACGTCAAAGCGCGAGGCCACGCTGGTCGAAATGCTCAGCAGCGAGGTCAGGAATGCGGCGTGAAAGGAAACCAGTTTGTGGTTGGCGATGATCCAGCCGCGGTCCAGTTGGGGGATGTCTCGCTCTTGGGGAAGAACTCCGCGCAGCAGCTTCTTGAAAAAGTCCATGGATGCTCTCTTTGCCAAAATTAGACGAATGACTTGGGACCGTTATGCCGAAATGGAGCGCTCCCGCTCCGGGCAATGTGTCGGAAAGGAAACGTGATTATAACCGCCTTTTCGGGAATTGCGTTGTGACGGAAATCACTCTATTTCATCCGGCGCTGCTTACGACAAGACCCCGACTCGTCGTCATCCCGAGCTAGCGCCGCGATCTTGCCGCGCAAGTCGAGGGAGTTTGGATTTCGGCTCCTAATTCCCGCTATCGATGAACCTGTCCCGGTATCGCGCATCGGGCAGCGGGCAGGCATCGTACCTTCCAAAAATCCGGTAGCGCCGTCGCGCGATCGCGTCATACACCAGGTCCCGCACTCTGGCGGGCACTGCGCGCGCCACGCCGGTGAGCCCCCACACTCCGCCGAGCCGCGAAAATATGTACAGGGCGGCGCTGGATTTCGCCAGCACGCGTTCCGTGGGCAGC
This sequence comes from Terriglobia bacterium, assembly GCA_020073285.1. GTDB lineage: Bacteria > Acidobacteriota > Terriglobia > Terriglobales > Acidobacteriaceae > JAIQGF01. The sequence continues at coordinate 3,451 of JAIQFM010000025.1, forward strand.
GCCAAGTCCGCGACGACATAGACCGTGTCCATCGGCACTGTCTTGATCCGGTGCCGAGCAAGCAAGTCCCTCGCCATCGGGCTCTGCAATGACGCAAACCGGAACACGCCTCCTCGGTCATGCTTCAGCACGAAATTCACGAACCGGTTGCACAGCCCGCAGACGCCGTCATACAGAATCACGGCTGTCGTTTCATTTGTGTGCGGCACAAAATTCCCACCCTGTCCCGCCAAAATCGGGCGAGACAAGGGTGGGGCAACCTAGATGGCGCCCCCGCCGGATCCGCTCGATCATGACGACATCCTCCTCAACCCCGAAATCCGAACCGACTTGCGATCAATTTCGTGCACTAGATCCTGGAAGCGTTGCGCCCGGTATGACTTCTCGGCGACCCACCCAACCAGGCTGAGCAGCACGAACCCTGGTCCATTGAGCGGCCCGTGGATGCGCGCCATGAACGGAATGATCAGCCAGTATTTTTGTGTGTAGTCACCGGTGGCGTACACGATCACCAGCGCCATGCCGGCGACCAGCAAACCGGCCGCGGTTCTCAGCAGGGCTCGCGCGACCCCGCTTCTGAAATCCGCCGCGGCGGAAATCTGCAGCGCCGCGAACCCCAGCAGCGTCGCCGCCAAAATCAAGGCGCATACCAGCTTCAACAGTGCCGAAAACACGAATCCGGCCGCCAGCAGATAGGGCACGAACACAATCAGCGCTACCATCCACCGCACCATCCCGTACCGTGTCCCTTTCCGCTCTCCCCAATGATGCAGCGTGACGCCTGCGATCAACGCCGTCGCGAATCCGGAAAAATGAAAGTGCATGGCGGTGAGCAGAACGATCGGTTCCTGGAATCCCATCGGGGTCACTCCCAGGCGGGACGCGAGCAACCAGCCGGCGGCAAGCGCCAGGTCGAATCGCGCCATCGCGAACACCACACGTTCGAGCGACCGCCATCCACCATCGGTGAGATCAACCAGCGCCATCCAGGCCGCAACTGCCCCCACCCAAATCCACCCCGAGCTGAGCGCGCCCGCCAACCGTCCGGCGGGAAACCAAAACGAGGCGGCAGCCATGAGCGCCGCCACCGGCTGCATCACTCGAAGCGCGCGGCCCAGCGGCGGTCGCATTCCCTGTGCATAGCCGTCCAGCAACTCGAACCCCAGCGGGACCACCACCAGCGGCGCCAGCAGGAACCACAACTCGATCAGACCGAACGGCGCGTACCCCGCGAAGTAAAGCGCTGCGTGCAGCAGCCAGCAGAGCGCGCCCAGCTTCACCCACATCAGGGTCCAGCGAGAATCCAGACTCGTGTCCATCGCACCCTCCTTCACGCCAAATGCCCGGTCGCGCCCAGGCCGAAAATCCCGATCAGCACTACCAACCCGGCCAGGTAAGCCAGGTCCAAGCCGCGGTTCTCACGCCGCGTCCGCGGGTCGTAATAGAAAAGTTGCAGCAGCAGGCGCGCCAACCAGAACACCGCCATGGCGCCGGACAAGAACCGCCCCAGCACACTGCCGCCCGCCAGGTCGGCAGGGAAGAGAAAGCAAAGCAGGCTGAACAGGAAAACCACGAAGATGATGTAAGCCCAATGGACGATGAACACCTGGCGCAGGAAGCGCGGCACGCTCGCCATCCCCGACCGTACCCGCAGCCGCGCGGGCAGTACAACGTTGGCCAGGATGATCGCCATCTGTACGGCTCCGGCCACCCACAGCGCAACCACATAAGAGTTCATCGCCTGCTCCCCACCGCGGGCTTCTGCCCGTTACGTCAGATATTTCTGATAAAACTGAAATCAACTGCCAAAAAAATTTACTTCGAGGGCTTCAGGCGCAGTAATTTCCGGACCTTCCCGCGCGTCTTCAGCACCCCACGCAGCGCACCCGCCGGAATCTGCTTCACCTCGTCGTACACTCCCGTCATCCCTTCGAAGAACTCGTACATCTCCTGCAGCCGCGCCCGCGTGTAGGCGTCCCCTTCGTTGTTCCGGTCCAATTCGCCGATGCATTGCCGGAGCACGTCAATCGTCGGATCCACCTCGCGCTTCTTGCGCTGCTCGGCGATGATCCGGAACATCTCCCAGACGTCTTTCATGGATTCGTAGTGCTCGCGCCGGTCGCCCAGCACGTGCACCGGGCGGACCAGGCCCCAGGCTTCCAGTTCACGCACGCTGGTGCTGACGTTGGAGCGCGCCACGCTCAGCGTCTCGGCGATCTCCTCGGCTGTCAGTGGGACCGGCGAAAGATAGAGAAGAGCGTGAATCTGCGCCACCGTGCGGTTGATCCCCCAACGCGTGCCCATTTCTCCCCAATGGAGGATGTACTGCTTCGTGACTTTGGTGAGCGTCGGCATCGGATCTTTAATTTCTGTACATACAGAAATTACTGTAACAGAATGCGAGTTGTCAAGATTTCTTTTGTTTGTGTTCCGGACCTCAGGCTGTGCCGCGGCATGGCGGGCGGCGGAGGCGCGCAGCGGCGCGGACTTTTTACAAACTCGCGCAACTTACCGGCATCCAAACTGTTAACTTCATTAGGACTTTTTCACCCGGCGCTCGCTCCTCGGCCGGGTGGGAGGCATCGTGAGACCTTTATCCGCGTTTTCGCGTCCCCTCGCCGTCCTGCTGGTTTTCGTGTTGGCATGTCCAGCATGGATGTTGGCGGGGGTGAGCGCCGAGCCCAGTCTGCCCGACCCCGGCTTGGCCGCGCCCCGGGATCAGCAGATCCAACTCGGCCAGAAAGCGGTTGCCGAGGTCTACAAGCAAATGCCCATCCTGCCCGACTCCAGTCCGGTCACGCTCTACGTGCGGTCGCTCGGGCACCGGCTCCAGCGCGTCATTCCCGAGGAATACAACTGGCCCTATCAGTTCCACGTCGTGCAGCAAAGCGATATCAACGCTTTTGCCTTGCCCGGTGGGCCGGTTTTCGTCAACCTCGGCACCATCTTGGCCGCCGACAATGAGGCCGAGCTCGCCGGCGTTCTCGCCCACGAGATGTCGCACGTTTACATGCAGCACTCCATCAAGGGCATGAGGAAGCAGGGAACGACGCAGGCGGCTGGGCAGATACTCGGCGGCCTTCTCGGCGCCGTGCTGGGCGGCGCCGCCGGAGCGCTGGCCAACCTGGGCGCTCAACTCGGCGCCGGCGTCATCAGCATGAGGTACTCGCGCGCCGACGAGGCCCAAGCCGACGCCGTCGGCGCCATCATCATGTGGAAGGCGGGTTACAACCCGCTCCGGCTGGCGCAGTTCTTCCAGAAGCTGGCAGCCAAGGGAGGCGGCAGTGGGCCGCAGTTCTTAAGCGACCACCCCGATCCCGGCGACCGCGTGCAGGCGGTGCAGCACGAAATCAGGAATTGGCCGTCGCGCCAGTATCGCGACGACACTCCCGAGTTCGCACAAGCCCGGCAGGAAGCGCGCAGCCTCCGCGCCTACTCGGCGCAGCAAATCCATGAGATGGCGCGCAGCGGCCAGACCCCCCACAACGTCAGCGATCCCGACGGCGTTCCCACCGGACCCTCCCGCCCCAGGGGCTCCGCCGATTCCTCTGGCGTCATGCCCAGCGGCAGCTTCCAGCAATTCCAGGGGACATTCTCGATCGAGCATCCCAGCAATTGGCAGGCCACGCGGGACCAGCAGTCCGGCGGGGTCACCATCGCGCCGCAAGCCGGCGTCTCGCAGAACGGAATTGCCTACGGCGCGGTCGTCGGGCAGTTCCAGCCGCGGAACGCCAACAACCTTGATGATGCCACTCAGCAGTTGATCGCCACCCTGCAACAGCAGAATCCCGGCATTCGCCAGGCGGGGAAGCTGCAAAGCATCCGCGTCAACGGCGTTCCCGGAAAATCGGTGGATCTGCTGGGGCCATCGCCTCTTGCCGGCCCCGATGGCCAGCCCCTGCCGGAGCATGATTGGCTGGTGACCCTGCCGAACAGCGACGGCGCCGCCATCTCGCTGGTGTTTGTCGCTCCGGAAAAGGACTTCCCGCGCCTGCGCCCCACCTACGAGCACATGCTGAAGACGTTTCATCTGAACGAATAAGCGTCACTGTTGTGATGGTCAACCGACCGATTTCATTGGCAGAACCGAGCTATAATGACCTCATGGCTGCGCGCAGGGAGGTGGTCTGAGTGCAAGCGGACATCGAAATACTCTTCAAAGAATATGACACACTTCGCAATGAGATTGTTGTTCGGACGAGCAGCGGTTATCAGATGCTTACGGTGGGCGCAGTCGTGATTGCGGCGCTGCTTACGTGGCTATCTTCACACTCAGCACGGCACCCCATGTTTCTCGGCACAGTTACGTTTGTAGTGGCGGCGTTCGTAATCGCATTTCTTGTCACGCGAAGAGACATCAACGCCGCAGCGAAACACATCAGCAGAATTGAATCGGACATCAACATTCGGGCTGGTAAGACCCTGCTGACGTGGGAAACAAAGCACGGTGGGGCGGCTAAGGGTTGGTTCAGGCTCCGCGGTTAACAAAAACATCCCTTGCTCGTGCTTCTGGCATTCAGTCGTTACTGAAACTCTCTACCCCTTCTTCAGCTCGATCAGCACCTGCTTGGCTACTTCCTTCAGGGTGTCGAACACGCCCACGCCCTGGAAGGCGATGGCCTCAAACACCGGCTCGGAACGCTTCACCAGTTGTTTCTTGAGCTGATCCACGGGGAGCGCGTTGGGCAGATCGCGCTTGTTCAACTGCAGCACGTACGGGATTTTCGTGAAGTCGTACCCGTGCTCTTTCATGTTGTCCTGGAGATTTTCCAGGGCCTCGACGTTGGCGTCCAGGCGCTCTTCCTGGGAATCGGCCACGAACACCACCCCGTCCACGCCGCGCAGGATCAGCTTGCGGCTGGCGTCGTAGAACACCTGTCCCGGCACCGTGTAGAGGTGGAAGCGCGTCTTGAACCCGCGCACCGTGCCCAGGTCCAGCGGCAGGAAATCGAAGAACAGGGTGCGGTCGGATTCGGTCGCCAGCGAAATCATCTTCCCCTTCTGTTTTTCGCTGGTCTTGTCGAAGACGTATTGCAGGTTGGTGGTCTTGCCGCCCAGACCGGCGCCGTAATAGACGATCTTGCAATTGATCTCGCGCGCAGCGAAATTGATGAAACTCAAGTCGGCCCTCGCATCGAACGCATCGCGGCCATGACGCTTTGCGATGCGCCGAAGTTCCCTGTCCACGGCGGGGGAGCACTGTTTATATCACAGCGGCGGCGCGCTGCAACGCTCACGGCGCCGCCCGCGGCGGTGGCAACGGGTAGTATCCCTGCTTCGCCGTTACCTTCAACCCCGGCCGCAGGATTCTGACCTCGATGTCACGGTACTGACTGGAGGGCGTGGCCCGCGTGGTGTAGCCGATGGTGTACTGGTTGCGCGCTTCTTCCGTCAACCGGCTGTAGGCCTGCTCGATCGCCGACGAACTGAACTCGCTGAACACCTCGCCGCCGGTCGCCGACGCGTATCTCGGCAGGATGTCCCCGTATCCCATCCGGGGAAGATGGATTTTCTGCGCCTGTCCGTAACCCGGAATCGCGGCTCCGCCCATGCCCACGGCGTACACCGAGATCTGGTTCGTCAGCAGTACCTTCAACACCTCCCGGTAGCTCGCCGAGGACCGGTACTCCGTACCGTCGCTGACCACGAAAATCACTTTGCGGCGTGTCGGGTTGCCGCGCGACAGGTCCAGCGCCGCTTGCAGGATGGCGTCATTGAGCACCTTGGCTTCCCGTTCCCCCGTATAGGTGGGATTCGGGTTGACTCCGGGATCGATGTTCCGCCCGTTGACCGTCCCCGCCGGATAGCCAAACGGCCCTCCCACCACCGGCGCTCCTCCGCTGCGGGCCGTGGCCTTCTTGCGAATCCGATCCATCGCCTGGCTCAGCTTGTTGTTGGTGGCGGTGAACTCCTGCACCTTCTGTACCGTGGTCCCGAAGGTATACAGCCCGACCTCGTCGAACTGCCCAAACGCTCCCACCAGCGCCGGCAGCGTATCGCGCACCCTGCGGAAATCGATCTCGGGAATGCCCAGGTCGATCACCACCGCCGCCGTCAGCGGAAACGGATCGCTGGTGAAGAAGGTCATCTTCTGTTCGACCCCCGCCTCCAGCACCCGGAAGTCCTGCCGTGACAGGCCCTCCACCAGGTGACCGGAACCGTCCTTCACGGTCACCGGCACGACCACGAAATTCACGTTCGTGGTCAGCTTGAACAGCTCGTCGCGCCCGCCGCCCATGGGCGGCGCGCTTCCCGGCGCCGCGGTCGTGATCTCCGCCGGAGGCGGCGCCGTGATGGTCTCGTTGGTGGTGGGGAATTTTTCCGCCGGACGGCTCGCCGAGGGCGCGTCGGGAATGCTCGGCTGCCCCGCCGGCGGGTTGTTGGGCGGTTGCTGTGCCATGACCAGGCTCGCCGCCAGCGCCATAACCAGCGCCAGCGCCAGTGCCAGCCGGCCGGCAGTTTTATTGCGACCTTTGCCGTCTCTCGTCATCTCTTTATTCCAGTAGCGCACAGCAACATTCTCCCCCGCCACCGCTCTAATTATAGAGAGTTCTGTCTTAGAATAAACCCAAGCGGGCCCCATCGGCTCGGAGAAGTATATGTCCCATCTGTTCCCGAAGAGATTGACAGCCGCTCTGCTGGTCATGCTGATCGGCGTGTCGCTGGCCGCGCGGGCCCAGCAAGCTCCTCCGCGCCAGGGCGACGCCGACGACGTCCAGACATTTAAAGTTGACGTCAACGTCGTCAATGTCTACTTCAACGTCAAGGACAAGCATGGCCTGCTCGTCCCCAACCTCGTCAAGGACTCCTTTCTGATCTTCGAGGACGGCAAGCCGCAATCCATCAAGTACTTCTCCGCCGAATCCAACCAGCCCCTCACCCTGGGCATTCTGATCGACAGCAGCGTCAGCCAGGAGCGCGTTCTGCCCATGGAGAAGGAGGTTGGCGCCGCCTTCCTGCGCGAGGTCCTGCGCGAGAAAGACCTGGCCTTTGTTATCGGTTTCGACGTCAACGTGGACCTGCTCCAGGACTTCACCAACGATGCCCGTGATCTCCGTGCCGGCATGAATCGCGCCCGCATCAACGGCGGCGGCGGTGGTGGCGGCATTCCGGGCTTGGGCGGTGGCCCCATCCCCAACAACAATCCCAAAGGCACCCTGCTGTACGACGCCATCTATCTTGCCTCCTACGAAAAGCTGGCGCGCGAAGTTGGCCGCAAGGCCATGATCATCCTCACCGACGGTGAAGACCAGGGCAGCCGCATGAAAGTCCGCGATGCCGTCGAGGCGGCGCAGAAGGCCGACGTCATGGTGTACGTGTTGCTCATCGCCGACCGCGGCTTCTACGGTGGCTGGGGCTACGGCGGCGACCGCGAGATGAAAAAACTTTGCCAGGACACCGGTGGCCGCATGATCGAGGTCGGCAACAAGCACGACAAGCTGAAGCAGGCATTCGACGAGGTCGCCAACGAACTCCGCAGCCAGTACAGCATCGGTTACACGCCCACCAACAACCAGCGCGACGGCTCGTATCGCAAGGTGGAAGTGAAGGCCAAAGGCGAATACCGCATCCAGGCCCGCGCCGGCTACTATGCGCCTTCCTCCCGCGACCGCGCCGGCGGCCAGCCCTAGGTTGGGCACGATGTTCCACGTGGAACAATTGTGGAAATCGCCTTTATTTTTCCAGCCGGTTCCACATCAGGAACCGGCTTCCGTTTCCTGACCTCTCGTTGTCAGCGCCCATAGTGACGCGCGCGCTGCGGCCTACGCCGCGAACGGGAATGTGCTAAACAGCAACGACGCTGTGATGGGGAACTGGACGTATACTTACGACGAGTTCAATCGCCTTCTTACGGCGGCGACTTCGTTTTATCCGCGGACGGGAGCGGCTGATGGGTGTTCCTGGGCGTATGACAGGTATGGCAATCGCTGGCAGCAAAACGCCACCAGCGGGAACTGTCCGAGTCCCCAACTGGCGTTCGACAACAATAACCACTGGGTTGGGTATGCTTACGACGCTGCGGGCAATTTGACCAACAATGGCTACAACTCATTCACGTACGACGCTGAGGGCCGCGTTGTGAACGTAGACAACGGCAATACGGCCGCATACATCTACGATGCGTTTGGCCGTAGAGTCTCTCGGTACGTGGCAGGGTCAATCACGCTTGACGCTGTCCATGATCTGTCGAACCGCTTGATCAGCGAGTTCACGACATCCTGGAGTTTCAATAATGGTGAAGCATATGCGGGCAACAGGCACTTGGTCTCCTGGTGCTGCGGTGTGACGTACTTTCCCACCTCGGATCAGGTGGGCACTACCAGGACGTACTATGACAACAACGGTTCATGGGTAGGAAACGACTTTAGCCTGCCTTTCGGCGACGGTGGGTCATCATGGGGTCCCGAAGTGAGCCCAATGCATTTCACCGGCCAGCATACAGACTACGAGACCCTGGGTATTGTCCATTTCATGGCAAGAAGTCTTTCTGTAGTCCAAGGCCGCTGGATTTCGCCCGACCCGGCGGGGCTGGCGGCGGTGGACCCGTCCAATCCGCAGTCCTGGAATCGCTATGCGTATGTGACGAATAATCCTACGGGATATGTTGACCCGCTGGGACTGTCCTGCCATTTGTTTATTGACGTTGTTTACGGCGAAGGTGGATATCCCAGCGGATGGAGCTGGAATCGAGTCTGCGATAACGACGACGGCATCCAGCGCAAGGGGCCGGGAGGCGGCCCGGGCGGTGGAACGGGAGGGAAGCCGCCAGCGCCGACGACACCACAATCGCAGCCGCCTCAGCAGCTTCTGAAGACAATTAAAGATTGTCGCGATGCCTTTCTCAAAACCAAAGTTGGTCGGGCAACCGAGTTTGGCAGCGTGGTCTCCCTCGTTCCGGGCCTAAACAGTAATTGGCCGAAGAATTGGTTCGACTGGGGTGCTCTTGGCACGGCCAAGTACACAGTGGGCACGCAATATGCTGAAGGTCTATTGTCGGGGACCGAGTTTTGGTCCCTTAGCGGTACAGTGACCAGAAAAGGTGCCCCTCTCGCTGAAAAGCTTGTCGGTAAATTCATAACGAGAGTAGCTCCCGTAGGAGTGGCAGTGGCTACGATAGCAGACTTGGCTGTTCTTGAGGGCTGTAGTCTTATGAATTCCCCAGAACTTACCGACGTGTTGCAGACGATTGATTGATTACATTTGAACTGAGGAGGACGAGGTTTTGACGAGGATTGCGAGTTGGCCGTTGTGGCTGCAGTTGCTGTTTAGCGTGCCACACATCATCGTCGCTGTTGCACTAATTGTTTGGACTCCGAAATCGTCCAAGGCGCGGCGGTTGGCTGCCATTTTCTTCGTCTACATGATGGCCCTGTATTTCGTCCTGCGCTGAATACTTCCGAGAATCGCCACGTCGATGACGGGCCACGCCCGACGCTCCTGCTCTGGACTGTGACTTCCTGACTTTCCGACAACAACCCACGATCCTCAAGAGTTTCGAAACTCGGAGCGCCGCCTGCGGCGGCGGGTGGAGGGGGTGACACGTCACCCCCGAATGGCGGGTGGCCCACCCTTTCGCCCGGTTTTGGCGAAGGGTGGGAGAGCAAAGTTTGCTCCCCGCAGTCACAGCCAAGCGATATCCGACGCGGTAGACTTTTGTCGCCATGCCTTGGCGTCTGCAGCGCTATCAGCACGCAGGACACCTTCACTCCGTGACCTTCACCTGCTATCGTCGCGCGCCGCAGCTTTCCTCGCCCGCTGCCCGTGAGCTGTTCGAGCCCACTCTGGAGCGGGTACGCCGGTGGTACGGGTTTTGTGTCAGCGGGCACGTTGTCATGCCCGAGCACGTGCACCTGCTGCTGAGTGAACCGGAACGGGCTGAGCTTTCGGTGGCGCTGCAAATGGTAAAGCAGATCGCGGGTGGCCCACCCTTTCGCCCGGTTTTGGCGAAGGGTGGGAGAGCAAAGTGTGCTCCCCGCTGTCACAGCCAAGCGATATTCCGACGCGGTAAACTTTGTCGCCATGCCTTGGCGTCTGCAGCGCTATCAGCACGCAGGACACCTTCACTACGTGACCTTCACCTGCTATCATCGCGCGCTGCGTTTGACAACTTGATCTGGCCCACCTGCGATCATTTCATTTGGCCCACCTCTGGGCCGTGAGTTGGTTATCCCGGTTCTATAAGCCAGGAAGATTTCCCCACTATCCGCCACGCTCCGCCCCAAAGTCCGAACGGCTTAGGTTACTTCAGGTTACCTGCAGTTTACCTATACGTATGTTGTTGATTCCACATAGCAGGGGGGAAGGGGGGTACTCGATTGACAATTTTTGTCACTGGGTCGGAGCGAAGTAGCCTTTGCGCGCCCTGACGCGCAAGTTCTTGTGGTTCTCCGCCATGATATCAATCGCGCGATAGCGCCCATCAGGCTTCAGATCCGCAGGTTTATACGCCAGCAGATACTGGCTGCGCAACTCGTCCTGGATTTCCGCAAACGCGTTCGCCACGTCCTGGATCTTGAACGGGAAGAACGCTCTTCCGCCGGTCGCGTCCGCCAGCCGCTCCAGCACCTTGTCGCCGCGCAGTTTCATGCCGCTGATGTTGGTGCTGATGGTGTAAATGATGACCTCGGCGCGCTGCGCCATCTCGATGGCTTCCTCGCGCGTGACGCGGCTCTGGTTGTCGTCGCCGTCGCTGAGCAGGATGATCGCTCGGCGCGCCGGACCGGTTGTCGGCGCCTTCATCAGCTTATCGCGGCTGGCGAAATAAACGGCGTCGTACATCGCCGTGCCGCCGCCCGGACGCAGCATGCGCACGCCGCGCGACAACATTTCGGGGCTGTCGGTGAAGTCCTGCGTGACTTCCGCGGTGGTGTCGAAGCCGATGACGAAGGCGCGGTCCGACTTCGGCCGAACGATGGAATTCAGGAACTCGATAGCCGATTCCTGCTCGAAGCGGAAGCGGTCGCGCACCGAGTTGCTGGCGTCAACCAGCAAGCCGACACGCAACGGCAGGTTGGTCTGGCTGCTGAAGCTGACGATGGACGCTGCCGGCTTGTGGTCATCCAGCACCCGGAAATCGCTCTTGCTCAGGTTCTTGACGAAGTGTCCGTGCTTGTCGGTAACGGTGAAGACGACGTTGACTTCGTCCACCCGCTTACGGATGGTTAACTCCAACGGATTGCCGCGATCGTCCAACGTCGGGTCTTCTGTGTTAGCCGCCTTGATGCCGTTCGCTTGCTGCGTCGTGGGCTGCGGAGCGCCGGTCTTGGCGGAATCCTCCGTTTGTGGCGCAGCCACCGCCGACGGCGGCGAAGGTTTCTTGCTGCCCGGCAAATCTTCCAGCGCAGGCGCACTCTTCGCGGGTGATTCCGCGGGTTTCGGGGCTTCCGCCTTGGGCTGCGGCGCGGGCAGCGCGGGCGCGATGCTCGCGGACGGCGCCGAGGGCAAATCCTGGTCCGACGCTGGCGGATTCGGTTGCTGTGCGACCGCGCCCGCCGTCAGCAGCAGGGCAATAATGCCGGTCAGGAAGGCGTATTTCATGGGAAATTTCATTATAGCTGCAACTCGCTCCCCTGGCGCGCGGCTAACCCCTTAGTACACGCAGGAAATCCTCTAATTCGGGCGGCAACGGCCGCTCCAGGGTGAGTTGTTTACCCGTGAGAGGCTGCTTAAATTCGATGGCCGCAGCATGCAAAAAGTTTCTTGGGAGAGCGAGCCCGGGGAGCGCCTGTTTGGTTCTCTCTCGCGGCTGGATTTCGCGGGGCGCGCCGTACAGCGTGTCGCCGACCACAGGATGTCCGAGCGATGACAGGTGCACGCGAATCTGGTGCGTGCGGCCGGTCTCGATCTTCACTTCCAACAGCGTGAACTTGCCGTAGGGCGAGTCAATCCGCTCCCGGACTTGGTAGTGCGACACGGCTTCGCGCCCGCCGGCGCGGCGCGTGGTCATACGCGTACGGCGCAGGCGATCGCGGCTGATGGCGGATTGTATGGTCCCTTGGTCTTGCTGCAGCCGGCCGTGCACCAACGCGATGTAGATTTTGTGCACCTCGCGGCGCGCAAACTGCTCGCCCAGCTTGCGATGCGCGCGGTCGTGCTTGGCGACGACGATCAAGCCGCTGGTATTGCGGTCGAGGCGATGCACGATTCCGGGCCGAAGCTCGCCACCAACTCCCGACAGCGCGCCGAAGCGGTGCAGCAGGGCGTTGACCAGGGTGCCGCGATTGCGCGCGTCCTCGGTCGAGCCCGCGCCCGCGTGGACCATCATGCCCGCAGGCTTGTTCACCACCGCGAGGTCGTCGTCTTGGTAAACGATGTCGAGGGGAATCTCTTCGGCAGTGGCACGCAAGGGAGGACGCGGGGCGGGCGCGAGAATTTCGATGGTCTCGCCGCCGCGGAGGCGACGAGAGGGCTTCGCGGGCTTGCCGTCGACCAGGACTTTTTGCAGCGCAATCAGTTCCTGGACGCGGGCGCGACTGAGGTCGGGGAGATGCGAGGCGAGGAATTGGTCGAGACGTTTGCCTGAATGCTCGTCCGCGACTTGGAATTGCTGCGTCATCAAGAAAGATTAACCACGGATTAACACGGATGAACACGGATCGGCAAATAAACATCCGTGTGAATCCGCGACAATCCGTGGCTTCCGCCTTACCTGGCGGCGCGGGCGACGGGAACGGGCTGCTGCAGGCGGACGCGGCGCAGCCAGAGAATGCCGCCGGCGATGACCAGGACGATGGAGATTAACTGGGTGCCGGTCATGGCGCCGCCGAAGACGGAACCGCGATCAGGGTCGTCGCGGATGAATTCCAGGAAGTAGCGCGCCACGCCGTAGAGAAACAGGTACGAACCGATTACCTGGCCTTCGAATTTCTTGCGCTGGATGAGCCAGTAGAGGATGAGGAAGTTGATCAACTCCACGGCGGATTCGAAGAGTTGAGTGGGCTCGAGCGGCACGTTGAGCGGCGTTCCCACCAAGGCATGGGCCAGCGGGTTCCGAAAAGTCACGCCCCACCAGTGTTCGGTGGGCTTGCCGTAGCAGCAGCCGGCGGCGAAACATCCGAGGCGTCCGATGGCGTGTCCCAGGGCAAGGCCGGGCGCAAAGGCGTCAGCGGTGCGCAACCAGGGCATGTGGTTCTTGCGCATGTACCAGACTGAAAGCGCCAGCGCGGTGAGCACGCCGCCGTAAAAGACCCCACCAGCCTGCAAGAGGCTCAGGCTGAAGATATCTCCGGGATGCTGGGAGTAGTACGGGAAGTCATTGATGATCAGGAGCAGCTTGGCGCCGACAATGGCGCCCAGCACGACCATGATGCCGAGGTTCCAAGCCTTCTCGGGATCGATGCCCTGGCGCTCGGAGAGGCGCGCAGCGATGTAGAGGCCGACGATCACGCCGCAAGCGACGAGGGCGCCGTAGGTCGGAAGGTTGAAGCTGCCGAGATGAAACAGTCGGGGAAACACCGATTATTGGATGTTGCGGCAGGTTCGCCGGGAACAGAAACAGTTTATCAGGGGACGGCATGCTACGCGTCGTCCCTACGGGACTGGGGATTTCTTCTAAGCGCTACCCAGCACTGGCGTGCTGGGCTACCAGCGCACGCCCCTTCGGGGCTTCGGCGCTTCGCGCCTCGGTCACGGCTGAAGCCGTGGCCTACCGAGCTCCTCGGAATGACAATTTTGAACGGGATGTTCGGCACTTCCACCGGGCGGGACGCCAAAAACCAAATTACGATTGGTCAGGGGCAGTAAAGAAAGAAGCCGACCCGCGGGGCCGTGTGGTGGGCCGTCAATGAACCTTGCTCAGCAAGGTGGGAACCCGCCGCAATCCTTTAGGCATTTCCGCATGGCGGAACGTTGCACACCGGATCAGAAGTCGAGTCGGGCCCCCGTTCATTGAGGTGTTGGTTCAAAATCCGGTTACCACCAGCACCAACTTTGCAGGCCGGCTTACAGGACTTGATGCTAGGGGAAAGACCGGAGAAATGGCAAGTGGTTGGACGCAAATAGTTGGCATACGGCTTGCACTATAGTAACCACAGAGGGCACAGGATTAGGCCTAGCCGGCGCGGCGGGAGTCCTGCAGGACCTCGTCCAAGGCGTTAGCCAACGAGTTGGTGCGCTGGTTCATTTCGTTGGCGATGGTGTCGTACTTGCGCTTGAGGAGGTGGAACTCGTCGGCGATGTTGAGGGCGGCGAGTACGGCCAGGCGCAGCGACTCCACGGTGGAGGTTTGCTCGGCGACGGCGCGCATTTTGCCGTCCACGTACTCAGCGAGCTTGAAAATGTAGTCAGGATCGGTGCCGCGCAGGTTGTAGGCCTGATCGTAGATTTCCACGCGGACGCTGTTCACGGTGCCGTTAGGGGGATTCAACCTGTTCCTCCTCAGGGTTGCGATTTGTGAGTTGCGAGGGCAGGACAAGCTCCCGCAACCGCACGCGCAACTCGACACTGAGAACTCGGAGACTCGAAAGCCATTATGCTCCGGATTCCTCGGCCGTCAATTCATCAATTTGATGCAGCATCTTCTCGACGCGCGCGCGGATTTCTTCGCGCTCCTTGCGCAGGCCGATCATGTCGCGGCGCATGGACTCCATTTCTTCCTCGCGCAGCTCGAGTTGCTCGCGCAGGCGCACGGCATCGCGCTCGGCGGCGGCCTTGGCCTCGCGCGCCGACTTCAGCAGTTCGATGGTGCGGTAAACCTTTTCTTCCAGCGAATGGAAATCGTCCGAAGAAACCTCGGGGGGGAACTCGCGCACTGCTTTAACCGACATTGGACCGCTCGCCTCGGGTGAAATTTCGGGCTAACGCGGGGCAGTATATAGCTAAGGGAAGGGGTTTGAGGCTGTGAATATCTTGGCGGTGCAGGAGTCGTTCGTCAGCAGTCAGGAGTTAGCAATTTGCCGCCGCTGACTCCTGACTCCTGAGGCCTGACTCCTGTTTCGCCAGCGTCGGCAGCTTGTCCCAGGTCCGCCAGAAGGTGGCCATGTCGTCGGGCGTGCCGAAGGAGACGCGAACAAAGTTTTCCATGCGGGGGAAGGGACGGCCGACGGCAATGTTGTCAGCACGGAAGTGCTTGATGACATCGCGCACCGGCCGGCCGGTCTCGAACATGGCGAAATTGGCGTAGGAGGGAATGGCGCGCAGCTTGCGCACGGCGGCCTGGCGCGTGAATTCCTTGCGGTCGGCGGCGTTGCGGGCGACCGCGGCGCGCATGGCGGCGTCATCGTTGAGCGCGGCCAGGGCGGCGTGCAGGGCGATCATGTTGCCGTTGTCCTCAAGCTGCCACGGTTGCAGCAGCTTGGTGGTTGCCGGAGTCGCCACGGAGTAGCCGAGACGCAGGCCGGCCATGCCATAAACCTTGGAAAAAGTGCGCGCGACGATGACGCGCGGATCGTCCACCGGCTTGTCGATGAAGGAGAGGTAGTCGGGCGAGCCGGTGGCGAAGTGGTGGTAGGCCTCGTCGATCAGAACGTAGGTGTTGGCGGGCAGTTTGCGCAAGAAGGCTTCGATATCGCGGCGCGGGGTGAGCGAGGCGGTGGGATTGTTGGGATTACAGATGTAGACCAGGCCGGTGTCGCGGCCGGCGTGGGCCAGCATGGCGTCGAGATCGTGGGCGTAGGTCGAGGTCAGCGGGATTTCGACGACCTGCGCGCCGCGATCGCGCGAGTAGGCGAGAGAGGACTCGAAGGTCGGGACGGCGGCGATGAGCTTGCGTCCGGGGCCGGTGAAGGCGCGCGACGCCATGGCCAGCACTTCGGTGGAACCGTTACCGAGCAGCACTTGCTTGGGAGAGACTTTGTTGCCGGCGGCGATGCGCTCAACCACGTCGTGGTAAATCCTGAAGGGATAACGGTGGGCGACGCGCAGACCCTCCAGGGCGGCCTTCTCGACGGACGGAAAAATGCCGTAGGCGTTCTCGTTACTGTTGAGCAGGATGGGACCGCCGGGTGAAGGGGTGCGTGGGGGCTCCGCGAAGGCGACGCGTTCAAGTCCGCGAAAGCCGACGGCGGCGGCGGTGGCGCCGAGACCGAGCGTGCCGAGAAAAGATCTGCGCGAGAAGGGCATGGCGCACCTCGGGAGTCAGGAGTCAGTAGTCAGGAGTCAGCATCGAGCAGCAGCGCCCACAACGCGACCTTATGGACCGCAACTCTAGCAGGTTTGAACGCACCGGCAAACCGTGCCAACCAGGCTTCGAGTCCCGGCTGACTCCCGACTCCCGACTACTGACTCCTGAGCGTGCCGCCGAGAGATTCGAGTGACTTGATGATCTGCTGCGACCAGAGTGCTACCTCGTCGTCGCGCAGGGTGCGTTCGGAGGACTGGAAAGTGGCGCGCAGGAGCATCGAGTACTTGCCGGCGGGGATGGCGCCGCCGCGGAAAATTTCGACCGGAACGAGCGCATGCAGGTCAGCGACACGCAGCGCGGCGATGGCGTTCTGGATGCGCTCGAAGGCGATCGTGCGGTCAAAGATGAAGGAGAAGTCGCGGTCCACGGCCGGGAAGCGCGGGATGGCCTGGTAGCGGATCTGGCGCAGATCGTGGCGGTAGAGGCGCTCGCAATCGATTTCGGCGAGGTAGATCTCGGGAATATCCTGCGCGCTCAGGCGCAGCTTGCGCTCGGCGGCGACTTGCGGATGAAGCTGGCCGAAACGAGCCACGGTGGCGCCGTCCATCACGGCGCGGGCGGAGCGGCCGGGACGGTAGTGGTCGGGCGTGTTGGCGTCGTAGTAGAGCGCGTTGAATTGGAATGAGCCGAGCAGGGTTTCGATGTCGCCCTTGAGATCGAAGAAGGAACATTGCCGGGCGGGCGCATGGATGCTGGGCGGAATGGCTGCGCCGGTCGAGCCAATACAGAGGCGGCGCTGCTCGTCGGTGCGCGCGCCCATGCTCTCGTAAATTTTGCCGGACTCAAACAAGCGGACGCCGGCATTGCCGCGATTGAGGTTGTAACCGAGCATGTTCAACATGCTGGGAACCATGGAGGTGCGCATCACGGAGGCTTCCTCGCTGATCGGGTTGGCAATCTCAACCGGCGTGGCGCTGGAGAAACGCTGCGCGTCGGCGTGCGAGATGAAGGTTAGCGAGACGGCTTCGTGGTAGCCGAGTCCGAGCAGCGACGCGCGGAGCTTTGCGTCCTTCCTCGCGTCCGGCAGTTCGATGACGCCGCCGACGAAGCCGGGCAGCGTGTTGGGGAAGCGGTCGTAGCCGTAAATGCGCGCGATTTCCTCGATGAGGTCGATTTCGCGCTCCACGTCGAGGCGCCAGGTGGGGACTTGAACCGTGAAGTCGGCCATCTCTTCCGCGGCCGCGGCGTGCGTGCCGCCTTTGCTTGCGGGAGCGGCGGACTGAACGGGAACGGCGGCGGAGGTGCGGCCGACGGTGACGACGAAGCCGAGACGGCGGAGAATGCGGGCGATCTCGGTGTCGGGAATGTCCTGGCCGAGATGGCGGCGGACGGCTCTGCGGCGAAGAGTGAGCGTGGGACGCTCGATTTTGCGCGCGTAGGCGTCGGTCTCGTAGGGATCGAGTTGTCCGCCGGCGGTTTCGAGGATGAGGTCGGCAACGCGCGCGCAAGCAGTGGGCGTGATGCCGAGGTCGGCGCCGCGCTCGAAGCGATGCGAGGCGTCCGTGTGCATGGCGTGGCGGCGCGCGGTGCGGCGGATGGAGGCTGGGTCGAACCAGGCGGACTCGATAAGCACGTTGCGCGTTCTATCCGTGATCATGGAATCGAAGCCGCCCATGACGCCGGCGAGAGCCACGGGCTTGACGGCGTCGGCGATCACCAGGTCGTCGGGATGGAGGATGTGGTCCACGCCGTCGAGGGTCTTGAGCTTTTCGCCGGGACGCGCGCGACGGACGACGATCTTGCCGCCTGCGAGCAGGTCGAGATCGAAGCAGTGCGTGGGATGGCCGATTTCCTGGAGGGTGTAGTTGCTGGCGTCGGCGACGTTGTTGATGGCGCGCGAGCCGAGCAGTTCCAGACGCTGCGCGATTTTCTCCGGCGAGGGAGCGATTCTTACGTTGCGAATGACGCGCGCGGTGTAACGGGCACAGCCTTGGGGATCTTGGATATCGATTTTGAACTGCGCAGTAGGGGTCCCTCGACTCGAGCTCGCCTGCGGCTCGCGCTCGCTCGGGATGACAGGCGCAATCGGTTTGAGGTCGCGGTCGTAGATGGCGGCGCAATCGCGGGCGACGCCGTAGTGGTTCATAGCGTCTACGCGGTTGGGCGTGAAGTCCACGTCGTACACGGTGCGCGCGCCTTCATCTTCAATCGACTCGACGGAGATGCCGGCGAGGGTGAGATCGTCGGCAAGCTTGCGGTAGTCCGCCGGGATGTCAACGAACTCGCGCAGCCACGCGGGCGAGATCTTCATGTCCGCGCTTCCAGTTTTTCGATCAGCTTGGGTAGGACCTTGCGCATGCTCTCCAGGTGAAAGCGGAGCTCGATGTCCACATCGCAGTAAAACAGGTCGTTGAGCAGATCGGCGAGCGCCTGGCGGTGTTCGGCTCCGGTCATTTGCAAGATCGCGTCCACGCGTTGCAGATGTTTGACGGAGAGCTCCCACAGGTCGGCCAGATCGTGCGCGGCGTCGCCGACTTCGTCGTCGCTCGCGTCGGGCATCACCTTGCGGAGAGTTTCAAAGAGCGCGCGCTCCGTCTCCACGCTGCGGCGGATGCGCTCGTGCTCTTCAGCGCGAAGGGGGAAGGCGTCTTGATCTGCGGAACTCACGAGAATTGCTCCAGGAACCTCACGTCGCCGTTAAAGAACAATTGTAGGTCGGTCACACCGTAGAGCATGGCGGCGATGCGGTCTACTCCCATGCCGAAGGCGAAGCCGCTGTATTTCTCCGGGTCGTAGCCGACGAATCCGTAAAGCGCCGGGTCCACCATACCCGAGCCCAGCAATTCAATCCAGCCGCTGGCCTTGCAGTTGGGACAGCGCGCCGCGCCCTGGTAGCCGCCGCCACCGCAGAAGATGCAGGAGATCAGCACCTCCGCGCTGGGTTCGGTGAAGGGGAAGAACGACGGACGGAAGCGCGTCTTCACCGAGGAGCCGAACAGCGACTTCATGGCGTGGTCGAGCGAGCCCTTGAGATCGCAGAAGGTGATGTTGGTGTCCACGGCGAGGCCTTCGACCTGGTGGAACATGGGCGAGTGCGTGGCGTCGGGCGCGTCGTTGCGGTAGACGCGGCCGGGAATCACCACGCGCACCGGCGGCTTCTGTTTCTCCATGGTGCGAATCTGCACCGGGGAGGTGTGGGTGCGCAGCAGGAGGCGGTCGCGCGCGGGTTTGTGCGCCTGGCCGGCGAGGAAGATGGTGTCCTGCATGTCGCGCGCCGGGTGGTCGGGCGGGAAGTTGAGCGACTCGAAATTGTAGTAGTCGGTCTCGATCTCCGGGCCTTCGGCGACGGAATAGCCCATCGCCTTGAAGACGCCGACGATGTCGTTCATGGTGCGCACGATGGGATGCTCGGCGCCGAGCGGACGGCGGATGCCGGGGAGTGTGACGTCGAGCGCGTCGGACTTGAATTTCGCCTGTGAGGCGGCGCCGGAGATGCGTTCGCGGGTCTCTTCGACGGCCGCTTCTACTTTGGCCTTCAGTTCGTTGACGCGGCGGCCGACTTCTCGTTTCCGCGGGCTGGGCGCGGCTTTCAGCCAGAGGTCATTGATCTGGGTCAGGATGCCGTTCTTGCGCGCCATCCAGTGGTCGCGGAATTCTTTCCACGAGGGCTCGTCGGTAACGGCGGACGATTCCTGCTCGAGCGCGGAGGTAAGATCCGCGACGGGCTTATCCAGCGCGTCGGGCGAGTAGTCGTCGAGCCTCGGAACCGTGTACATGGCCGGTGTCGTCCCTACGGGACTCTGAATTCCTATTGGACCACTCCCCGGCACTCACGTGCCGGGCTAGGTTCTACCGCCCCTGCGGGGCTGGCGTTTGTGACGGTGCCGACATCGCAATCGTGTCGTCCCTGCGGGGCTCTGAAATCAAAATGGCCGAGTACCCGGCACTGACGTGCCGGGCTACTATTTGCCGCCCCTACGGGGCTGGTGCACGGACGCGGCCGGCAGCGTGGTTTTCATTATTACTTTATATCGAGCGAGAAGAGCTCAGCCACGGATTTGCACGGATTCACACGGATAAGGCTTTCCAGGTAAATCCGTGGGAATCCGCGTCAATCCGCGGCCCGGTTTTGCTGAAAGCGGATCGCTGACGGCGAGAGCTACGCCGCGGAAGCGGCTTTCGCCTGTTCCGCCAGCTTGGCAAATCCCGCGGGATCGGTCACCGCGAGGTCGGCCAGAATCTTGCGGTCCAGCTCCACGCCCGCCTTCTTCAGGCCGTTGATGAAGCGGCTGTAGCTGAGACCGTTGAGCTTGGCGGCGGCGCCGATGCGCACGATCCACAGCGAGCGGTACTGACGCTTTTTCTGGCGCCGCCCGGCATAGGCGAACTTCAAGGCGCGCTCCACCGACTCTTTCGCCGAACGGTAGAGCTTGGATTTTGTCAGGTAATAACCGCTGGCGCGTTCCAGAATTTTCTTGCGCTTGGCACGACGCTTGGTGCCGCGTTTTACGCGAGGCATGGGAGGCTCCTTTTTATTCAGTTTCAGTTTCGGTTTCAGTTGGTGTGCCAGCTGAAATCGAACCGATGTGGCGGCTGGAGGCAAGGAGTAAATCCGGGCCTCTTCACGCGCCTAAAAGCAGTTTCGAGTTTCAGTTTCAGTTTCAGAAACGGCCGGCTGAAACTGAAACTTGAAACTGAAACCGCTTAGTACGGAATCATGCGCTTCACCTTTTTCGTGTCCGCCTTGTCCATGATGACGTCGCGATCGAGGTGGCGCTTCTTCTTGGTGGTCTTGGTGGTCAAAATGTGGCGCGCCTTGGCGTGACCGCGCTTGACCTTGCCGGTGGCGGTCTTCTTGAAGCGCTTGGCGGCGCCGCTATGGGTTTTCAGTTTCGGCATAACTCCCCTTGCAACATCGGGTAATTGCGTAACTGTGTAATCGGGTAATTGAAAAAACGGCTGCGCGGAACGCGGCAAGCCGATGGTGGCCTCTACCCAGTTAGCGCGAAATTTCTATTGTAGCAAAGCCGGATTACCGAAATTCCGCACCGGTGGTTGGAGCAGGGCGGTCGAGTCAATTCCGCAATCACCCGATTCCGCAGTTCCGCAATTAGCGTCACGCGCCGGGCGCCGGCTGTGGCGGCGGTGACTGCGGTTTGGGCGGCGGCGCGGGCTTGTGCTCGGGAGCTTTTTTGCTCGGCGCCAGGATGGCGTGCAGTGTGTTGCCTTCCTGCCGCGGACGGAATTCCACGATGGCCTTCTCGCCCAGGTCGGTGATCAGCCGCTCCAGGATCTGGCGTCCCAGGCTCTGGCGCGTCATCTCGCGGCCGCGAAAAAAGATGGTCGCCTTGACCTTGTCACCGTCTTCCAGGAAGCGGAGCGCGTGGTTTTTCTTGGTCTGGTAGTCGTGCTCGTCCACGTTGATGCGGAACTTGACCTCTTTGACGGTGATGACCTTCTGGTGCTTCTTGGCCTCGCGTTCCTGCTTTTCTTTCTGGTAGAGGAACTTGCCGAAGTCCATGATGCGGACCACAGGCGGCTGGGCGGTGGGCGAGATTTCCACCAGGTCGAGGCTCTTTTCCCGGGCCATTTTAAGCGCTTCGTACGGGGGCATGATGCCGACCTGCTTGCCTTCGTCGTCAATCACACGCACTTCGCGTGCCCGGATGCGGTCGTTGGTGCGAATGTACCTCTTGTCGATGCATGCCTCCCCAGGGGCAGAAGTGTGCCGATTATAACAGAGCTGTGAATCGGGTTGTCGGTTTTCGGTTTGCGGTTGTCGGTTGGAGACCGGAAGCCAAGAACCGAAAACCGCGAACCGACAACCGAGTACTATCTCCCGCATGCGAGTCATTAACATTGAAATCAAGGCCCGATGCGCCGACCCGGAGCGGGTGCGCGCCGCGCTCCGCGAACGAAACGCGAGATTTGCCGGCGTCGATCAGCAGGTGGACACATACTTCCGCGTGCCGCAGGGACGGCTGAAGCTGCGAGAAGGGAACATCGAGAACGCGCTGATCTACTATTGCCGTCCGAATGTGAGTGGACCGAAGACGAGCGATGTGTTGCTGTCGGCGGCATCGCCAGGGTTGAAAGAGATTCTGGCTGGCGCGTTGGGCGTGCTGGTGGCGGTGGAGAAGCGGCGCGAGATCTCTTACCTGGACAACGTTAAGATTCATCTCGATCGGGTGCAGGGGCTGGGGAATTTCGTCGAGATCGAAGCGGCCGGGGATGCGCAGGCCGATCGCAGCGCGTTGCTGGCGCAGTGCAGGGGATTGATGGAGGCGTTCGGGATACGCGAGCAGGATTTGATTGCGGAGTCGTATAGCGACATGCTGCTGAAAGTGGCCAGTGGCCAGTGATCAGTGGCCAGTCTGTGCGGTCGGAAAAGCAGGTTCCTCGGCTCGGACGCCGCAACCCGCACGCGCAAAACCGGCGCGTACTGGTTGCATGCGGCGTCCTCGCTCGGAATGACAACCCTTAAATGTAGCGTTTGTCGCCGGGCTAAAAGCCCAGCGCTTCCACCTCGTAGGACTCTGACGACTGGCCACTCACTCTTTCGGCGGGCGCTTGTTGAGCATGGGACTATCACGCGTGCCGGTCTCGGTGTCGGCGACGGGTGCAGGCTTCCAGGCCCTGGCGTTTTCGGGAGCGGTAGGGCTGACGCCGAAATCCCAGACGTACATGTTGACGTCCTTGCCCAGCATTTCCACCAGCGCGTACTCGCCGGGATCGAGCGGCTGCGCCGGCACTACCTGAATCCACTGGCTGTTGAGAGGGGTGGCGCGCGTCGGCACGTAATTCTGTTTCTGGCTCACCTTACCGTAGACCGCGATCTCGATGGCGCCCACCACTCGCGCGTCCTTCTTGGAAGTGGCGCGCACGATGCGAAAGCGATCGGAGATGTCGCGGGCGCCGGGGTCCTGGTCCATGTCAATGTTGATGTAGAGGACGGGCTGGGGCAGGTGCGACTGCACCGCCGCGTGCAGGCCTTTGATTTCGATGGTCTGCTTGGCCTTGGCGAGCGGGTTGATGGCGGCGCGCAGGACGTTGCGCGCTCGGTTCTGGTTGATCTCGCCGCCGTTCTGCACCAATTCCACTAATTCGGGGTTGTTGCGATAGACGTCGAGCAGGAAGATGCCGCCTTGCGCGGGGAGGCGCAGACCGGGCTTAATCTCAGGCGACCTTTCGTCTCGCTGCCTGCGCTCGGCTGCTTCTTCGGCATCCACGGCGGCCGCTTCCGCGATCTTGCTGGGCGAGGTCTGCCCCAATTCGTAGTTCCTGGTGGCGTCCCAATCCACCAGCGTGGTGGGAAGATCCTCCCACTCGTAGCGTTCGGCACTTAAGTAGTGCACGCGATCGCCAATGATTTCGCACTTGCCGGCCACCTGATAGTTGCCGTCGTGCAGGATGATGCGGTGCGAAGGGTCGTCGGGCCGGGCGAAGGGACAGGGTTGCGCGGCAGGCTCGGTGGCGGCGGGTTTAGCCGGCGCTTTGGGTTTTTGGGGCTTTTGCGGGCTGCGCTGGGCGGACGAGGACAGGGACAACACGAGGGCAAAAATGAGCAGGAAAACCCGCAATGCTGCCGACAACCGCATCATCAAATTATCCACTCTCTTCGGATACTCTGCATAGTTAGACCGCGGAAGGAGGGCGAAAGTCGCGGCTAGTTGCACCTATATTGGTGCAAACAGAGGCGTTTCTTTCAGCATTCTTTTCTGGCATAATTGATCGTGCACCCCTCAAGTGGTTCCCTGGCAAAGTCCCACCACCGCCTGGGCGAAGTTTCCTCGAAAAATTGCAGAATCGCCGAATTGGAGAATTGGAGAATTGGGGAATTGTAGAAGGCATTGCTCTGTTCAATTCCGCAGTTCTGCAGTTACCCAACTCCGCAATTTTCGATGGCAACGGGTTCGTGAGGACGAGGTCGAAAAATGCCGGCTAAGTACATCTTCGTGACTGGTGGTGTGGTCTCTTCGCTGGGCAAGGGCCTGGCGGCGGCTTCGATGGGATGTCTGCTGGAGAGCCGCGGACTTAGGGTCAACCTGCAGAAGTTCGATCCCTATCTCAACGTGGACCCGGGGACAATGTCGCCGTTCCAGCACGGCGAGGTGTTTGTGACCGACGACGGCGCCGAAACCGATCTCGACCTCGGCCACTACGAACGCTTCACCCACGCCAAACTGACGCGCGACAACAACTGGACTACCGGCCGCATTTACGAGCAGATCATCGCCAAGGAGCGGCGCGGCGATTACCTGGGCAAGACGGTGCAGGTGATCCCGCACGTCACCAACGAAATCAAGGCGGCGATGAAGAAGGTCTCGCAGGATGTGGACGTGTGCATCGTCGAGATCGGCGGCACCGTGGGCGATATCGAGTCGCTGCCGTTCATCGAGGCCATCCGCCAGATGCGCCAGGATCTGGGGCGCGAGAACACGCTATTCGTGCACGTCACGCTGGTGCCGTTCATCGGCGTCGCGGGCGAATTGAAGACTAAGCCGACGCAGCACTCGGTGAAGGAACTGCTCAGCGTCGGGATTCAGCCCGACATTTTGCTGTGCCGCACCGACCGCTTCCTGTCGAAGGAGATCAAGGGCAAGATCGCGCTCTTCTGCAACGTGGAAGAAGAAGCGGTGATCACCGCGATTGACGTCGGTTCCATTTACGAGGTCCCGCTGACGTTCGCGCACGAGGGCGTGGACAAGTTGGTGCTGCGCTACCTGCACATCGACGCCGGGGTGCGCGACATCAGCCGTTGGGAAGAGTTGGTGAGCCGGGTCAACAACCCCAAGGACGAGGTCTCGATCGGGCTGGTGGGCAAGTACGTGGAGTACGAGGACTCGTACAAGTCGCTGAAGGAAGCGCTGGTGCACGGCGCCCTATCGCAGAATTTGAAGCTCAACGTCTCGTGGATCGAGGCCGAGGGTCTGGAGACCAAGGGCAGGGAATACGAATCGCAGCTCGAGGGATACGACGGCATCCTGGTACCCGGCGGCTTCGGCAAGCGCGGCATCGCCGGCATGCTGAACGGCATCCGCTTCGCGCGCGAGCGCAAGGTGCCGTACTTCGGGATTTGTCTCGGGATGCAGACGGCGTGCATCGAATTCGCGCGCGATGTGGTCGGGCTGGAAACCGCCAACTCCAGTGAATTCGATCCCGCCACGCCGCACCGCATTATTTACAAGCTGCGCGAATTGCGCGGGGTCGAGGAACTCGGCGGCACCATGCGATTGGGCGCGTGGCAGTGCAAGCTGGAGCCGGGCTCGCTGGCGGCGAAGGCATACCGCACGAACGAAATCAGCGAGCGCCACCGGCATCGCTACGAGTTCAACCGCGAATACGAGCAGCCGCTTACCGCCGCCGGCCTGCGGATCAGCGGCGCCACGCCCGATGGAACCTACGTCGAGATTATTGAGTTGCCGGAGAGCGAGCATCCTTACTTCCTGGGCTGCCAGTTCCACCCCGAGTTCAAGTCGAAGCCGCTGGAGCCGCATCCGCTGTTCGTGTCGTTCATCAAGGCGGCGTACGAGAACCGGCAGCGGCGGGTCGCGGAAAAGAGCGCGGCGGAAGTGGAGATGTTCTTGAGGCCGGAGAAAGTAGGGAGGCCTTAAGTGAGGGTGGAGACGCAGGAATTCAGGTAGATTCCCAAGTGTTTAGCACTTAGTGTCTAGTACTTAAGGAACGGTGACTGGCCGGAGGTGCGCGGCTATGCTGCCGCAATGACTACGATCGGACACAACCGCCAGAGCCGGGGTCCGGCCCGGGGTGGTTTTTCGCCGGTCACGATCGCGCTGCTTCTCTTGCTGTTCACGACCGTGCTCTACGCCCGCACCTTGCAATATTCGTTTATCTCCGACGATTTCGATCAGATCGTAATTAACGCTCGCGTACAGAGCTGGCATAATCTTCCGGGCTTCTTCAGCCAGCATCTCTGGGCCCACCAGCTCTCTGCGGCGCAAGGCAATTACTATCGGCCGCTGCTACTGGTCTGGATGCTGGTGAATTACACGCTGTTCGGCGGCAACCCTGTCGGCTGGCACGCGACTTCGCTGTTGCTGCAAATGATGGCCGGTTTTCTGGTTTGGCGAACGGCGCGGGCGCTTACCGCGGACGACTCCGTGGCGATCATTGCCACAGCGATTTTCCTGCTGCATCCGCTCGCCATTGAAAGCACCGTCGCTATTTCCGACGCCAACGATCCACTCTGCCTCGCTTTCCTACTGGCCAGCTTTCTCGCATTTCTCCAGCGAAGCCATTGGCGCGCATGGCTCGCAACCGCCGCATCGCTTGCACTGTTCGCGCTCGCACTGCTGACGAAAGAGATCGCGATTGGATTCTGCGCTTTCATCTTTCTGTATGCAGCCCTATTCCCTCCTGAGCGTTTGCGGGGCGACGCGTTGTTATCGGCCGTCCGAACAGCGATTCCGTACGCAGGCCTGACGGCGCTGTATCTGGTGCTCCGGCGGATCGTAGTCGGCGCCACCGTCCTTCACGCGAAGCCGGTGGTGTCGGTCGCCACGTTTCTTCTGACCCTGCCCTCGGTTGTATGGGCGTATCTGCAGCATTTCTTTCTTCCTGCCAACCTGGCGCTCTATTACGACATACCCTATGTTCGCCACGCCGGCTCGCGGCAGTTCTGGCTGCCAACACTTGCACTTCTCATCTTCGCCGGACTGATCTACCTGGCCTGGAAGCGAACCCGGTCGCGGGTCTTCTTGTTGGGCATGAGTTGGGCTCTGCTTCTGCTGGCGCCATCGCTGTATGGGATCGCCTTTTTCGGCAACCTCGGACTGGTGCACGATCGCTACTTCTATCCGGCGATGGCAGGGTTGGGGATCTCGGCGGCAGTTCTCATCGCTCCCACGCTGCGGCGCAAGCCGGCGGCGGTGGCAGGCGCTGTTGTCGCCGTCGCGCTGTGCGTGCTCACGTTCCAGCAGCAGCCGCACTGGAAGGACAACGAGGCACTTTTCTCGCGGGCCGTGCAGGTGGCGCCTGGGAGCCCGAATCCTGCACTCGTGCTCGCAGGAATTCGCTTAGGCCAGGGGCGCACCGAAGAAGCGACCGGCTTGGCGAACAAGGCTTTCGCGCTCGATCCCAACGGCTTCCCGAGCCTGATGTTCCGTGCTTCCCTGGCCGACCAAAGGGGGGACACGGCGCAAGCCGAACGCAGCCTCGCCGCCGCAATTGCCGTTCGCCCCGACCGTGCCGAACCGCATGCCGCGCTCGCGCAGCTTCGCTTCCGGCAGTCGCGCGACCTGGAAGGCTTCGCCGAATTCAACAAAGCCATCGAACTGTTCCCCAACAACTTCAATTATCGTTTGGAGTTGGGCGGCGCTTACTTGCAACGCAACGACATTGCCTCCGCGATTTCGCAATACACAGCCGCGTTGCTCCTCGCTCCGGAGGAGGCCGAGTTGCGCCGCGCGATCGCGATTCTCGAGCGGCTCCAGGCGCGCCGGCCTGAGAAGCCGAACCGAGCCGGCCGGGGACGATCCCGATCTGTTTCGTCTATCCATCATGATTGAAAGTTTCAATCCGCATTCATCTGCGTTAATCTGCGGCTGATGCCTTCTTCATTCAAGATCGGCGATGTGACGGTCGGCGACGGCTCTCTTTTCCTCATCGCCGGGCCGTGCGTCATTGAGTCGGAAGAGCACGCCATCAAGATGGCGGAGTGCATTGCCGGCGTGGCGCGCGCGCTCAAGATTCCGTACATCTTCAAAGCCAGTTACGACAAGGCGAATCGCACATCGCTGAAGAGCTATCGCGGGCCGGGAATGAAGGAAGGGCTGGCGATCCTGCGCAAGGTGGCCGACGCGGTGCACGTGCCGGTGCTCACCGACGTGCACAACGCGCACGACGTCGCCACGGTCGCGGAATACGTGGACGTGGTGCAGGTCCCGGCATTCCTCTGCCGCCAAACCGATCTGCTGGTGGCGGCGGCGAAATCGGGGCGCGCGGTGAATATCAAGAAAGGCCAGTTCGTGTCTCCCTGGGACATGCGCCATGCGGTGGAGAAGGTGCGCGAGTCGGGCAATGAGCGCGTGCTGCTGACCGAGCGCGGCTCGTCGTTCGGCTACAACAACCTGGTGGTGGACATGCGCTCGCTGCCCATCATGCGCAAGTTCGCGCCCGTAGTATTCGACGCGACGCACTCGGTGCAATTGCCGTCAGCAGGCAATGATGCGCAATCGGGCGGGCAGCCCGAGTTCATTCCCATGCTGGCGCGCGCCGCGGTGGCTGCGGGCGTGGACGGCGTGTTCGTCGAAGTGCACGACAATCCCGCCGCCGCACTCTCCGACGGCGCCAACGCTCTGGATCTCAAGTGGCTGCGCCCGGTGCTGGACGAATTGCAAGCCGTGCACACGGCGGTTACGGCGGCCCGCGGCAATGCGATATAAAGAGAACCGATGATCCGCACTGTTACCCGCCTGTTCGCATACTGCTGTGTCCTTGTCCTAAGCTGCGCCGCGCAAACCATCCCGCTCGGGCTCAGCGCTGCCGTTGAACATTGGAAAGCCGCAGTCACCACGGGTGATAATGCGGCGCTGCTGGCGTTTTTTTCCATCAATCCACCGGGATTCGTAGTTTCATCCGATGGCAAGCAACATTTTCCCATCAGCACCGAAGCTGAGTTCTGGACGCAGGCGCGGGCCGCGGGCCTGGAGCAGTCGGCGGTGAACGTGCTCGGCGCGGAAGATAAGAACGGGCTGGTGGTGGTCAACCTGGAATTCTCGTTTCGCGCCAACACACCGGCGGGCAAGCGGCAGCGTTACGTGCTCGAACAGCAGGGGTGGCAGCAGCAGCGGCAGGGCTGGCGCATTGTCGCCAGCACGCACACGACGGTACTGAAGATGCGGCCGGTGGGAAAGCTGAATCCGCACTTGTACGAAAAGGATGCGGACGCCAAGGTGGAGATCCGAGAAACCCTCGCGAAGGCTGCGCGCATGCACAAACGCGTGATTCTCGTTTTCGGCGGCAACTGGTGTTACGACTGCCATGTGCTGGAGGCGGCGTTTCACCAGGCCGACGTTTCGCCACTGCTGAACCGCAATTTCATGGTGGTGCATGTGGACATCGGCGAGATGAACAAGAACCTGGATCTGGCGCAAAAGTATCGTATACCGATCAAGAAAGGCGTTCCCGCGCTCGCGGTGCTGGCGCCCGACGGCACCCTGCTGTACAGCCAGCAGCACGGAGAATTCGAGTCGGCGCGCAACATGGATCCCGACGACCTGATCGCGTTCCTTAACAGGTGGAAACCGGCAGCGGCGCGGTGATCTGCTAACATCTCGTCTTTGCCATGTACAGAATTGGCGAAAACGTGGTCCGCATAGAGGCTGAGGCGCTGCGCGCGCTCGCCGACCGCCTCGCCGGGCCCATGGCGGAGGCGTTCACGCGCGCGGTCGAGTGCCTGTACCGCTGCGGCGGGCGCGTGGTCGTCACCGGCATGGGCAAAAGCGGGCTGGTGGCGCGCAAGATTGCCGCCACGCTTTCCTCCACCGGAACGCCGTCGCTGTACATGCACCCGGTCGAAGCGGTGCACGGCGACCTGGGCATGATTGTGCGCGGCGATGTCGTGCTGGCGTTGTCGCAAAGCGGCGGCACCGAGGAGATTCTGAACCTGCTGAGTAACATCAAGCGGCTGGACGTAAAACTGGTGGCCATGACCGGGAAAATGCGCTCGACGCTGGCACTAGCGGCCGATATCGCGCTGGACTGCTCGGTGGAGCAGGAGGCGTGCAGCTTGGGCCTGGCGCCAACGGCTTCGACCACGACGATGGTCGCGCTGGGCGATGCGCTGGCGGTTGCGCTGGCGGAGAAGCGTGGGTTCAAGGAAGAGGACTTCGCCGATCTTCATCCCGGCGGCAAGCTAGGCAAAAAGCTGGCGCGGGTTTCGCGTCTGATGCACACCGGCGACGCCATTCCGCGGGTCACGTTGCAGACGCCCATGTCGGAAGTGATCTACGAGATGTCGCGCAAGAAGCTGGGCGTTACCACGGTTACCGAGGGTGACAAGCTGGTGGGGATCATCAGCGATGGCGACCTGCGGCGGCTGCTGGAGCGCCGCGGCAAGGACGTGCTCGATCTCACCGCTGGCGACTGCATGACGCGCGACCCGAAGACCATCCATGCCGGCGAGTTCGCCGCCGCCGCGCTCAACGTCATGGAGCAGAAGAAAATCACCTCGCTGGCGGTGGTCGGCGACGGCGGGCGGCTGGAAGGCATCATTCACCTGCATGATTTGTGGGGAACGGAGATGGTGTAATTTGGCAATTGCGTAATCGGGTAATTGGGTAATTGAACCAGCGACTTCGTTGCGTGCAATTTCACCGAATTCGTTTAAGGGCCTGGACAATTCCGCAATTACCCGATTCTGCAATTACGAAATTTTCTATGTATCACTACGATGCCAATATCGCCCTCGAGGAACTGAAGGAAGACGCGGTGCTGCCCAACCCCGTGCACGTGCGCGACATGATGTTACGCGCGAAGCTGTCGCCGGACCGGTCGCTGGAGTTGAACCGGCTGTTCGTGGAATATCAGCGACAGTTCGGGGAACTACTGAAAGTGGGGAAGGAGCTGCTGTCGCACCTGGTCAGCGAGTGAACGCGCCAGCGGCGGGCGTAGCAGCGCTCAGCCTGGCGGCCACCACTGCAGCCTCCTCGATGTATGCGGGCAGTCGTTCGGGCTTCGCCAAGTATCCGGCGCGGCAGATCAGGAGCCAGGCGCCACTGCTCTCCACCGCCCAGCGCCGCGTCTTGTCCAGCGACTGGAAATAGTCCAGCAGTGGGGGCTGGAAGAACTTCCGCAGCGCCTCCTCGTCCGGCCCGACCAGCAAGTAACTGCGGCAGAATTCGGGATGTGAATCGAAGCGCATCACCGTCATCCACAGCCGGGCAAACACCGGCGCCATGACGTTGGGATTTACGCCGTGAAATACGGTGAGCAAGTCGAAAACCGGCAGCGCGGCGCGGAACGCCACCACGGTTTCGCGATTGCCTTGGGGCGAGCGGTAGTCGAAGGCCACAATTTGCTTGTCGCCATCGGCGCCGCGCATGACGTTACGGGCGACGCCACGGCGCTGCGTGAAACGGAGAATGGAAAGCATCTCTTCGTCGCCGAAGGGGACGGCGGTTTCGTCGAAGGAAAATCCGCGCTCCGCAGCGACTCGCGCCAGCGCCCGGGTGCGCCGTATCTGAGTGGTGCGCACCACCACCCCGGCTATGATCAGCGCCACTATCACCGCCGCGATGAGAATCGCAAGCTCCACGTTGGCCTCTGGCTGGCTTTTGGCGGTGGAGTGTACAACGGATCGGCGCGC
>JAIQFM010000026.1 GCA_020073285.1 Terriglobia bacterium
GCTGGAACCGCGCGCAGCATGATGTCGGCCGAGGCGCGATCGCCCGCTTGCAGCGTGATTGCGCTTGCCGACGCCGCATCGGTCACGTCGGGATAAAACGTCAGCGGATAAGCAGCGTCGAGCGCCGGATTGGCTTGCGCGTCGCCGCTCCCGCCGCCAAAACTAACAACGCCACCGCCGCGGAATCCCATGCGGCCCATGAGCGGATGCAACGTGTACCACGGTCGCGCCGATACTGCGATGTAATACGCGCCCGGCTTGAGATGCCCGAAGTGATAATGGCCTTGATCGTCGGTCGAGGTATTCCCCACGATGCGCTTGCTCATGCGTCCTTCGACCATGAGTTCGTGGACCAGCATGACGCGCGCGTTGCGCACCGGCTCATTGCCGTCGTCGGTAACGCGCCCGGAAAACGCTGCGTCCGGCGCCAGGCGGAAGGTGAGGTTGCTGGCATCGAGCTCGGGACCGACCGCGATCGCGGTGGAGAAGCGGCCTTCGTGCTGCTCGTACGCCTGCGGCGCAAACCTGTGACGCTCCGCCGTGAGCGCGTACTTGCCGGCGCGCAGGTGGTCGAAGGCGAATCGTCCATCCTCGCCGGTCATCACGGTTCGGCTGAAGCTGCCGCCGGACAAGGTGATCGTCACATGCGCCTGCGCGACCGGCAGATTGTTGGTGGCGTTGATCGCCACGCCGCTGATCTGAAATCCGCCGGCGGCCGCAGAGCTGCGCTGCTCCGCCGCCAGCGGAAGCGCGAGAGCGCAGAAGAGAGCGAACGCGAGCCGTTGCGGCATCTTCATGGCGCGCCTCGCTTGATCAGCGTGAGCGTGACGTTGGCGCTGCTGTTGTTCGATACGCTGACGCGCGTGGCCCGCGACGCGTACGGCTCCAGCGCCTCGCGATTCGTGTATTCCAGGCCGTCCGTGCTGTCGAAGGCGAACAGCAGGTAATCGCCCGGCGCCAGCAGGCTGATGGTGAATCCGTTCTCCGAGGCGAAGTGCGGCTGCGGCGGTGTGGATCTGCGCTCCGGCACAGCCAGCACTATCGCCGTCGCCGCGACGTTGTCCGATGTTACCGACCCAGCGATCGAACCGCCGTCGTCGCGCAACGTAATCTCGATCGGACGACCGTCGCCGGGAGCTACCACCATGTCCTCACGCAGCAGATCGGTTTGCCCGTACGTCGCCGACTGCACGTACCATGGCCCGTGCGGCGAGATCTGCGCTGCGTAGCGTCCCGGCTCCACGTTCTGCAAAGCAAACGACGCGTTGTCGGGCGCGCGCTCCATCATGGGGAACCCATTCATGCGCGTGTTGTCGAGACCGATCAGTTGCACCGATGCGTATTGCATCGGACTGCGGTCGGGAAACCCTAAGCTGGTAACTCCACCACCGATCGAGCCGGAAATCGGCGAACTCTGCTGCTTGGTGAAATCTGTCCTGACGACGATGGGAATGGACGCGCCTGGCTGCAGCGGCAGCCGAATCCCGCTGACGTTAGCGGCAACCGTGATCAGCGCCGAAGCGGTCAAGGTGCGGCGCGGCTGCTCGAACGACGAAGCTCGCACCGTGTAGGTTCCCGCGGGCGGCTTGGCACTGAACGTTCCATCGTCGGGATTGAAACGCACGTTGGCGGAAATGGAATCGCCGGAGCGGTTCATGAACTGCACATTCACGCCGCGTTGGCCCGGCGCGATGCCGGTGACAACCCCGCTCACTTCGAACACCGGTTGCGTGCGCAGGCGGAAGTCCAGTTGCACGGTCTGCCCGCCGCGCACCTCGATGGGAGCGGCGGAGGAAGCATCGGGCGCACCCGGATAATAAGCAGGCGCATAGCCAAGGTTCTGTTCGCTGGCTGCGCGCGGTGTCGCCGGACGCTGCGCTTCCGCGAACAGGTTGTACGTTCCGGGAACCAGGTTGGCGACGCGGAATTCGCCGTCTTCATTGCTGGTTGACTGCTGGCGCTCCTCCCACTGCTTGCGGCCGTTGTTAACCACTTGGTGCTTCAGCCGCACGCGTACGCCTTCCAGCGGCTCACCGTCGTCGCCGGTGATGGTGCCGGTGACAATTCCTTCCGGCGTGAGTTGCAGCACAATCGGGCTCATGCTCGACGTGATCTTCACCGGCGAGCGCGGTCGTCCGCCGCCGCGCGCCAGTTCTTCGGAGCTGTAGAACCCAGGCTTGCGCGCCGTGAACACGGCCTGGCCTTCAGGAACCCCTTCAAAGCGGAAGTTGCCCTGCGAGTCGGTGAAGTCGGAACGCTGCGAAGGACCGAACATCTGCACCAGCGCGCGCGGGATGGGCTCGCCGGTCGCGGCGTTGATCACGCTCCCGCTGACGTCGTGCGTGGGCGCGTTGGGATCAAATCCCCGCATCTGGCCGTAGGGTTGCGCCCCGCCTTGTGCGTGCACAACCGCGCAGGTGATCCAGAGAACAATTCCCACCGCTAGGACATTTCTGGGCATGGAAGTGGTGAATCGGGGAACGAAGCCTGAACCCAACCTAAAACATGCTGAAACTGAAACTGAAACTTCTTCTTCAACCCTGCGCGGCGGGAACAGTCGCGCGCTTGGGGAACATTTCGCCGATACGGCGGATCTCCCCGCCAACGCCGCGCAGCTTCTCCTCGATGCGTTCGTAGCCGCGATCAATGTGGTAAACGCGGTCAATGATGGTCTCGCCGTCGGCGACCAGGGCGGCCAGCACCAGCGAGGCGGAGGCGCGCAGGTCGGAGGCGAGAACGGCGGCGGCGCTGAGCGGCGTCTTGCCGCGCACGATCGCCCGGCGGCCTTCCATCCGGATGTTGGCGCCCATGCGCACCAGTTCCTGCGCGTGCATGAAGCGGTTCTCGAAGATGTTCTCGGTGATGATCGAGGTGCCGTCGGCCTGCGTGGCCAGCGCCATGTACTGCGCCTGCATGTCGGTGGCGAATCCGGGATATTCCTCGGTGTTGACGTCGGCCGGCTTGAAGCCGCCTTCGCTCATCACCCGCACCGACTCGGCGTTGTGCCGCACCTTCACGCCCGTCTCCTCCAGCTTCTGCAGTACTGCCGTCAGGTGCGCGGGATTGCAGTCGGTGACGTTGAGATCGCCGCCGGTGAGCGCGGCGGCGATGATGTAGGTGCCGGCCTCGATGCGGTCGGGAATGATGCGGTGGCGCGCGCCGCCCAGCTTGGCAACGCCGCGCACGCGGATGGTCGAGGTGCCCGCCCCTTCGATGTTGGCGCCCATTTTGACCAGCAGCGCGGCCAGGTCGGCGACCTCCGGCTCGCGCGCGCAGTTCTCCATCAGGGTTTCGCCGTCGGCGAGCACGGCGGCCATGAGCAAGTCTTCGGTGCCGGTGACGGTGATCTTATCGAATACGATGTGCCCGCCCTGGAGGCGCTCGGCGCGCGCCACCACGTAGCCGTGCTCGGTGGTGATGGTTGCGCCCAGCCGTTCCAGGCCCTTGATGTGCAGGTCAATGGGACGCGCACCGATGGCGCATCCGCCGGGCAGCGACACTTTCGCCACGCCGCAGCGCGCCACCAGCGGCCCCAGCACGAGCGTGGAGGCGCGCATGGTCTTCACCAGTTCGTAGGTGGCTTCGGGATGTTCGAGCTTGGCGCAGGAGATGGTGGTGCGATGATGGGCGCGGCCGTAGCCGAGTTCGACCTCGGCGCCCATGCTGGCCAGCAACCGGCGCGTGGTTTCGATGTCGCGCACCTGCGGGATATTCTCCAGAATGACCGGTTCGTCGGTAAGCAGCGCGGCGGCCATCGCGGGCAGAGCCGCGTTCTTGGCGCCGCTGATGCGCACCGTGCCGAGCAGGGGATTGCCGCCGCGAATGACGAATTTGTCCATGAAGCAGTGGTCAGTGGCTAGTGGCCAGCGGTCAGTGTCGCACGAGCGCCGCAACTGCCGGAATCAGCCATCAACCTTAGCTGACATTGTACTTGGGCGTGGAAGTTCGCTGCGAAAGCCGCTTTGCCATTCCTCTTTGCCGACCGTAGGTCCCCAGTCGGTTTCCGCGTGACGGCTCAATTTCGTGATCCGCGCGATCCATTTTCTCGGCAGAGATCGCCGCGCCCGTTTGGGCGGCTCTGTGCGTTTTGGTTTACGCGGACTCTTCATCATTGACTCGCACTCCATCCTCACTGCGGTTATGTCTTGCGCGAACTCCGTCGCGCGCTCAGCGGCTGCGCGGACTCGATGGCGTGGCGCACGTTACCGCCGGCGAGTTCGAGGTGCCGCTGCGCGTCCGCCTTGCCGACTCCCGCCTTCAGCATGATCAGCGCCACCGGCACGCTGTTGCCGGCCTCTTGGAGTGCGGCGGCGGCTCGTTCGTGGTCCACCGCCGCGGCCGTTTCCAGGATGCCGACGGCGCGCGCGAGCAGCTTCCGGTTCTTCGCTTCCACATTCACCATCAGGTTCCCGTAGATGTAACCCGCGCGTGCCATGGCGCCGGTGGTGATCATGTTGCAGACCATCTTCTGTGCCGTGCCGGCTTTCATGCGGGTGGAGCCGGTGAGCACCTCCGGACCTACGTCGACGATGATCCCGATATCGGCGGCGCGAGCCAGCGGCGTGCCGGGATTGCAGGCGATGGCAATGGTCTTTGCGCCCTGGCTGCGCGCGTATTCAAGCGCGGCGACGGTGTAGGGAGTGCGGCCACTGGCGGCGATTCCGGCGACCACATCCTGCGCGCCCGGCTTGCGGCGGGCCAGGTCGTGGCGGCCGGATTCGGCGGAGTCCTCGTCGGCTTCAACGTCGCGCGACAAAGCCTCAACACCGCCGGCGATGACGAACTGCACCGTCTGCGGATCGGTGTTAAAGGTGGGTGGGCACTCGGCGGCATCGAGCGCGGCGATGCGGCCGCTGGTACCGGCGCCGACATAGATCAGCCGCCCGCCATTGCTGATCGCTTCGGCGACGGCATCAATCGCCTGCGCGATCTGGGGCAGCGCGCGCGCCACCGCGTCGGCGACCTTGGCGTCCTCGGCATTGACGATGCGCGCGATCTCCAGCGCCGAAATGGTATCCAACTCCGCCGATGCGGGATTCTGGGCCTCGGTGCGGAGGCCGCGCAGGTGTTCGCGGTCGGGCATTGGAGGAGAGTTTAGCAGTTGTGATTGCGAGTTGTGAGTTATGAATCGAAACGGTAGTCCGTAGTTCGTAACCGGACATCCGATCCGGACTACGGACCACCGACTACGGACTACGGACTACCACTTCGCGACTTCTGCGGTTCATGGAACTACGGACTACGAAGTCAGCGCTTCGACAATCGCATCATGCACCAGCGGACGCACGCGCTTGATCTCCTGCGAGCTGCGATCAGGCCAAGTGCGGTTGCTGAGAAGAGCGATCGCGAGGTCGCGCTCCCGATCGAGCCACAGGGAAGTGCCGGTGAAGCCGAGATGGCCGAGTGCGCGCGGGGAGAAGTGGCGTCCGGACTGCGAGGGCACGGAGGGCAGGTCGAAGCCGAGCGCGCGCGGGCTGCCGGATTTTGCGGGGTGCGCCTGCGCGAATACGGCAAGCGTTTGCGCGCGCACGATGACGCCCCCGCGCAGCATGGCCGCAGCGAAGCGGGCGAGGTCGGGCGCGCTGGAAAAAAGACCGGCATGCCCAGCGACTCCGCCCATCACGAAAGCGTTTTCGTCGTTGACCTCGCCTTGCATGATGCGCTGGCGAAACCTCCGGTCGTCTTCGCTGGGCGGGATGATCGGGCGCATTTCTGTCGGCGGATTGAAGCAGGTGCGGGACATTCCTAGCGGGCCGAAGATTTCGCGGTGGCAGAAGGAGTCGAGCGATTCGTCGGCAAGGCGCGCCAGGGCCTCGCCGAGAACGATGAAGCCGATGTCGCTGTACGCGGTGCGCTCGCCGGGCCCGGCTTCCAGCGGAGTGCGGCAGGCGGCAAGGGCAAGCTCATCGCGGGTACGCGCCTGCTCGAACAGGCGGACATAGGCGGGCAGGCCGGAGGTATGCGCCAGCAAGGAGCGGATAGTGACTTGCGGGCGACGCGGGTCGTTATCCCTATCCCTGCCGGCAAATTCGCGCACCACCGATTCCACCGGCAAATCCAGGTCGAGCAGGCCGCGCTGGTAGAGGATCATGGCCATGGTCGTGGTGGCAACGATTTTGGTGAGCGAGGCGACGTCGAAGATCGTGTCGGCGGTGACTTCGGGCGATTGTGGCTCGTAGGTGAAGCGGCCCAGGCCCTGGCACGCAACCAGTTCGCCGCCATGCACGACGGCGAGTGAGCAGCCGGGGAAGGCGCCCGCGGCGATGGCATCGCGCAGCAGGCGCAACGCGCGGCCGAAGCGTTGGTCCTGGGCGGTGAAGTTGGAGTTTAGTTCCATTATGCGAAAATTGCGGAATTGCCGAACTGCGGAATCGGGTAATTAAGATAGCGCGGCTCTAATTCTGCAATTCCGCGGTTACTCAATTCGGCAATTCGTGCCTGACGTTTTCCTCTCTCGGCTGCACGGAACACTGTACTGTCGCGGCGAACTCCTGTAAATTCGCGATGAATTCCTGTGCTATTCATGAAAACCCATCGCACCTCGCTATCCGCCGTTTTGGCGCTCATTTTCATCTTTGCGCCGGCCATTCCCGCCACCGCGCAGAAATACGAGCGCAAGCCGGCGCGCAAAGCTGCGGCGAGCAAGCCGAAACCGTCTCC
This sequence comes from Terriglobia bacterium, assembly GCA_020073285.1. Taxonomy (GTDB): domain Bacteria; phylum Acidobacteriota; class Terriglobia; order Terriglobales; family Acidobacteriaceae; genus JAIQGF01. The sequence continues at coordinate 6,661 of JAIQFM010000026.1, forward strand.
CACGACGGACGAGCGCTTCACTGCCGTCGATTCCATCTTCAAAGCGGCGGTTGCGCAACACCAGATTCCCGGCGCGGTGGTGCTGGTGGGGCATGATGGCAAGGTGGTGTTCCGCAAAGCGTACGGCGATCGCAGCCTGGAGCCCCGGCGCGAGACGATGACGCTGGACACGATCTTCGACATGGCGTCGCTCACCAAGTGCATGGTGACCGCCGTATCGGTGATGCGCTTGGTGCAGTCCGGACAGGTGCGGCTGAACGATGCGGTGGCGCGCTACATCCCGGAATTCGGCGCGAAGGGCAAGGAGGAGATCACGGTGCGGCAGTTACTGACGCACTATTCCGGGCTGCCCGACGATCTCGATCTCAAGCGGCCGTGGCGCGGGCCGGACACGGCGCTGCGCATGGCGATGGACGCTGTGCCCGAGTTCACGCCCGGCTCGCGGTTTTTCTACAGCGACGTGAATTACGAGGTGCTCGGGTTCCTGGTGGAGCGCGTGTCGGGCCTGCCGCTGGATCAATATGCATCGGCGCACATTTTCCAGCCGTTGCAGATGGAGCACACCGCGTTTCTCCCGCCGCCATCGTGGCGGCCGCGAATTGCGCCCACGGAATACGACGAGCGCGGCCAGATGCTGCGCGGTGTGGTGCACGATCCGACGGCGCGGCGGATGGGCGGAGTCGCGGGACATGCGGGCGTGTTCTCGACCGCCGACGACCTGGCGAAATTCGCGCAGGCCATGCTCGACGGCGGAGGGCCAGTGCTGTCGCCGCTGATGGTCGAGAAAATGACGACTCCGCAGCAGCCGCCAAACGCCACGTCCGTGCGCGGCTTCGGATGGGACATTGATACCTCGTTCTCCAGCAACCGCGGTGACCTGCTGCCGGTGGGATCGTTCGGGCACACTGGGTTCACGGGCACTTCGCTGTGGATCGATCCGGTGACGCGGACATACATCATTGTTCTTGCCAACGCGGTACATCCGCGCGGGCAAAACGGCGCCATGGTGTCGCTGCGCAACCGCACGGCGACGGCAGTGACAACGGCGCTGAAACTGTCGGCGAGCGAAGAAGAGAACATGCGGCTGGCGCGAATTACCGGGTACAACGACAGCTTCGCGGCCTCGCGGCGCGTCAACGTGCGCAATGGGCAGGTGAAGACCGGAATTGACGTGCTCGAAGCGCGCAACTTCGACCTGCTGCGCGCGGCCGAGCCCGGCAAAGTACGGCGCGTTGGCCTGCTGACAAATCAGACCGGCGTGGACGGCTTGGGCCGGCGGACGATTGACGTGTTGGCGCATGTGGAGGGCGCGAAGCTCACGGCAATCTTCAGCCCCGAGCACGGCGTCACCGGCGCGCTGGACACAACCGCGGTCGGCAACACGGTGGACGCGGCGACGGGCGTGCCGGTGTACAGCGTCTATGGCGACACGGACGCGAAACGCCGGCCGCCACTGGATGTCCTGAGGAATCTCGACGCGGTGGTGTTCGATATTCAGGACGCTGGCGCGCGTTTCTACACCTACGAGACCACGCTAGGATATTTGCTGGAGGCGGCGGCGAAGACGGGAACCGAAGTCGTGGTGCTCGACCGTCCGAATCCCATTACCGGCAGTTACGTGCAAGGGCCGGTGTCGGAGCCGGGGCAGGAGAGCTTCGTCAACTACATGCCGGAGCCGGCGCGGCACGGCATGACCGTCGGTGAGCTGGCGAAGATGTTCAACGCCGAGCGCCACATCGACGCGCGGCTGACCGTGGTCCCCATGGAAGGTTGGATTCGCGGCGACTGGTTCGATTCGACCGGGCTGGTGTGGACGAGCCCGTCGCCCAACCTGCGCAGTCTGACGGCAGCGGCGCTCTATACCGGCGTGGCCCTCATCGAGGGCACGAACGTTTCGGTGGGGCGCGGAACGGATACGCCGTTCGAAGTCGTGGGCGCGCCGTGGATCAAGGCGAAGGAGTTGGCCGACTACCTGAACGCGCGCGGGATCCAGGGCGTGCGCTTCGTCCCCATCAATTTCACGCCCGCCGCGGGTGCGAAGTTCGCCGGACAAAGAATCGGCGGCGTCAACATCGTGCTGCTCAACCGCAACACGCTGGACGCGCCGGAGCTAGGCATCGAGCTGGCGTCGGCGCTGCACAAACTCTATCCGAACGAGTTCGACATGCGCCAGATGATCCTGCTGGTCAACAACCGGCGCGCGATGGACGCGATCGTCGCCGGCCGTGATCCGCGCAACATCGCCGACGACTGGCGCGAGGAGCTGGAGCGGTTTGTCGAGATCAGGAAAAAGTATTTGCTGTATTGAAACAGGTCTATCAGTCTTTCGGTCGATCAGTCATTCCGTGCTGGCCGATAGGCAGACAAACCGATAGAACCGACAGACTGACAAACTGACAGACTGATAGACCGATAGACCGATAGACCGATAGACGCACGAGAAACAATTTCCTTTTCCGCGTGTTCTAATCCGTGAAGCACCCGTTCGGAGGCAGCTCTATGCGTTGGGCGATTGTGGTTTTGCTGCTGAGCGTAGTGGCGGCAGCGCAGCAGGCGGAGGAGGTGCGCGAATCGAGTACGGACGGCTCCCGCCACGCCGCCATCACCGTCCCGGCCGGCACGCAGATTCCGCTCAAGCTGGCGCAGGGAATTTCCACCAAGAGCGCCAAGGTGGGTGACGCGGTGTACGCCCAGACGGTGTTTCCGATCACCTCGAACGATCGCATCGTGATTCCCGCCGGAACCTACGTGCAAGGTCGGATCAGCGACATCAAGCGCCCGGGACGGGTGAAGGGCCGCGCCGAGTTCCTGATGCACTTCACCACCATGATCTTTCACAGCGGCTACACCGTCATGCTGCCGGGCGCGGTGGAGAACCTGCCCGGGTCTGAGAAGCAGACGGTCAGAGACGGGGAAGGGACGATTCAGCAGGACGGCACCAAGGGGAAGGACGCGGGCACGGTCGCCAAGACTGCCGGTGAAGGCGCGGTGGTGGGCGCGATCGTGGACCGCGGCGTCAAGGGTGCGGGAATTGGCGGAGCGGCTGGCGCTGTCGTCGGTCTGGCCTCCGTGCTGCTGACGCGCGGACCCGACGTCCATCTGCCGCCGGGAACCAGCGTGCAGATCGTGCTGGAACGGCCGTTGTCGCTTGATGGAAGCAAGATTCGATAGGGCGGCGCCAGTGGTTATGGTTGATTTACGAATTGACGAAATTACGAATTGACGAATTGTGAGGCGCGTCGAGATTTTCGTGTGGTGACAATTCTTCAATTCTTCAATCCGACAATTCGTAAAATTCCGCTGACCACTGACCACTTCCTCCCATTCGCGGCGTGATGGAATCCGTTCGACTGGTCATCCTCGTGGCGGCCGCAGGCCTTTGCTAGACTCCAGCCGTGGCCGTCCGCACCATCTTTTCCATGGCCGAGGATTGCGCCCGGGGTGAGCGCCGGGGATGGCAGGAGTTTGTCCGCGACTACGCTCCGCTGGCGCGCACACTGCTGAACCATTACTTCCCCACGCTGTCGCCGGAGGTCGAGACGCACGTCACGGCGGTGTTTCAGCGCGCCCGTGCCAATGACAATGCCTGGTTCGGCCAGCTCAAATTCCAGAATGAGCGCGAATTCATGATGACCTTCCGCGAGCTGGTCTTCGCTTACGGACGCGAGGTGGCGCGCGTGCCGGCGCCGGAGCTTTCGCTGGATCAGGTGCGCTCCATCATGAAGGACCTGCCGGTGGTGGAGCGCGAGGTGCTGTGGTTGTTCATCAAGGGCTACGACGCGGCGCGCATCGGCGCCATGATCATGAACAGCGAAGCCACGGCGCAGGCCGCCAAGGCGGTCGCGAACGAGCGCTTGCAGCAGGCGCTGCCCTCGGCCACCGCCGACGCCTACAACATCTCGGCGCGCGTGCTGATTGCGGAAGCGGAGAAAACCGGCGGCGACGCCTGCCTGCCGCTGAGGACCTTCAACAACCTGGTGAACGGGCAGTTGTCGTGGCGCGAACGCGAGTTGGCCGAGCAGCATATCCGCGACTGCTTCCGCTGCCTTGACCGCTACACGTCGTTTCTGGAGATGATTCGCCTGCGTAAGGACGCCCAGCCGCTGGGCGAGGCTGGTATCGCGCCCATCCTGTCGCAGTTGAACCTGCCGGTGGAAAAGGGTCGTGGAATATTTTCAAAGCTGTTTGCGGGCGGAAAAAAGAAGTAAAACCAGGAGAAAACTTCCTTCGAGACAGCATCCCCGTACGCGGAATTTCATCGGTTAACCGGTTGCCTCAAAATTGGGGTCCACTCCAGTCCACTGCAACCCGTGCTTATCTTCTTTATTTCTTAATTCTGACTTCTTAATTCTTACTTGAGGGAAAACACCGCGCTCACCCGCGCCGTCACCGTAATTTTCTGCGCGGAAAATTCCTCCGTGGGGGTGGCGACCGGCTGTGCCTGCGCGGCCATAGCGGCGCGTGGCATGGGCGCATTCAGGAAGCGCACCGGTTCCACCGTATCGACCGAAGCGTAGCTCAATTCTCCCAGCGCACGTCCGCCGGCTTTGGCCACCGCTGCGGCTTCGGCACGCGCGCGCTGGAAGGCGTCTTCCACGGCGCGCAGCTTGGCCGCGTCAATGTCCTGCAGCGTGTAGCTGAGGTTGACGTTTTCATTGAATTCCTCCGCCCCAAGCTGCTGCACGATCGGTCCCACCTTGGTGAAGTCCTTCAGCTTCAGGCTGACGCTGTTGCTGACGCGGAACCCGATGACGCGGCGCTTGGGGTTCTTCCAGTCGTACACCGGCTGCAGCGAGAAGAAGCCGATCTCCGCCAACTTGGGGTCCACGCCGTTGGTTCTCATGATCTGGCGGACCTGCTCGCTTTCCTGCGCGGCGCGATCGTAGGCGGCGCGCGGCGAGTTTTCCTGGGCGGAGATGTTGAACTGAATCAGCGCGGTGTCGGGCGTCGATTCGAACTTGCCCTCGGCGCCTACGTAGACCGTGTTGGGCTGTGCCGTCACGGAGGGCACGTTTTGCGCGACGGCGGCGCACGCGAACAGCGTGAGTGCTAGAACAACTGGCGATACCGGTTTCATGGTGACCCTTCCTGAACCTCCGATCATAGAACGCGGAAACTCAGGAATCTTGCAGTATCTCCGGGGGAGGAGCAACTGGCGCTGGTAGCCGGCAGCACTGGCAGCTCTGTTTGCTGCCAACTACCAACTACGAACTACCAGCTGCCGCTTGGCTCGGGGTCCAGCTCGCCGTGTGAGACCAGGGCAGCAGCCGGATCCCAGACATAAACTAGCGCGGGACCTGCAGCGGGCGGTCGAGCCGCAACTCGAGCTGCTGGCCCTTGTTGAGCCTCAAGTCGCGATCGGTGAGCAGGCCCGCGGTTCCACCGAGCGCGCCACCGGCAGCGGCGCCGATGAGTGCACCGTGCGCTCCGGCGGCCACGGCTCCGGCGGTTGCGCCAATGGCAGCGCCGGCCACCGTGCCTTCAATCACGCGCTGCTTGCTCGTGCCCTTCTTCTCGACCTCGCCTTCCTCGCCGGTAGCCTTCGCGCCGTGCTCGCCGGGAACATCGCTGACGGTCGCCGCCAGCGGACGCCAGCCGTGACGTGTTTCGATCTCGTCGAAGCTGAGCAGCATGCTGCCGTGCAGGCCGCGGTTGATGGAGCTGACGTGCCCGTGAATCTTCCTCCCGAAGGGAATGGTGGAGCCGTCAGGGGCGGTGAGGTCCTCGCCCAGCTTGGCGGTGAACCGCTTTCCCGGCTTCAGCCTTGTCGTGTCGAGCGTGTCATCCAGCCTGACGACGAAGCGCGTCCCTTCGGGAATCGTGTTGTTCGCGTAGGCTGGATTTGGGTTCGGGTTGTTGCCGTAACCCGCGTTTTGATCCTTGATGGAAGATTGCGCCCAGAGCGGCAAACCCGCGAGCGCCAGAGCCAAGACAGCGGTCCACAGGGCCGTCCGTTTCATAAAAACCCCTTTATTCCCGATTCGAAGCCTCTTGCCCGTGCGATGGGGCAGCGAAGCTGAAAGTGCTGCTCACATAAACCCGAATATCGGCTCGGGGACGCGGCCCAAAAGAAAAAAGTAGTGCCAAGAATGAGAGGCGTCCTGACGGAACGTGTGCGCCAGTCCTTCCCCTTCCCCTACGCCTTCGTAGGCACCTTTTGCGAGTAGGTGAAGCGGTCGATCTGGTGGTCAATTTCCTTGCGCAGGTCGCGCCAGATGGATTCGGGAATAGAGAGGAAGACTTTCACCACCTCGGGATCGAATTGCCGTCCCGACCAGCGCATGATCTCCTCGCGCGCCGCGGAAAACGTCTGCGCGGCGCGATACGGCCGGTCGGACATGATGGCGTCCAGCGTGTCGGCGATGGAGAACAGCCGGGCGCCGAGCGGAATGTCGTTCCCCTTCAGCCCGCGCGGATAGCCGGTGCCATCCCATCTTTCCTGGTGGGAGTACACGATTTCGGCCGCCTCGGTGAGAAAGGGAATCTTGCGCAGCATCTGGTAGCCGCTATAGCAGTGCTCCTGCATACGCGTGATTTCTTCCTGGGTAAGCGCGCCGGGCTTGCGCAGGATGGAATCCGGGATGGCCATCTTGCCGATGTCGTGCAGGAAAGCGCCGCGCGCGATGACGCGGATCTTGTCTTGGGGCAAACCTATGCCATGCGCCATGGCGATGGTGAAGGCGGTCACGCGCTTGGAGTGGCCTTCGGTTTCGGCGTCCTTGAGGTCGAGCGCGTCGCCCAGCGCTTCCAGCGTGATGTCGTAGGAACGTTCCAGGTCCTGCATGGTCTGGCGCAACTGCTCGGTGCGGGCCGTGACCAAGGCTTCCAGGTTGGTCTGGTAGGCGCGGTTCTCCAGCTTGAGGCGGCGGTTCTCCAGGGCGCGACGCACGATGGCCTGCAGTTGTTCGCGCTCGAACGGCTTCAGCAAGTAATCGTAGGCGCCGTCGCGGATGGCCTTCAGGGCGACGGAAATATCGTGCACCGCGGTGACCATCACCACCGGCATGTCGGGGTATTTTTCCTTGGTGCGCTCCAGCAGGGCGATGCCGTCCATCTCCGCCATCATCAGATCGGACAGCATGAGATCGAATTGCTCGCCCGACTCCAGAATGGCGAGTGCCTCGATGCCGGAGCTGGCCTGCTGACAGCGGTAGCCCGCCATCATCAGCATGGAGTGCACAATCTCGCGGATCGCTTCTTCGTCGTCAACGATCAGGATTCGTTCAGCCGCCATGATTGTTCCCGTGAGAAGCAGGTTCGGCGCATTGTACCCTGAGATCGTGCCCGTCGTGCCTTGAAAGACACCGCCGCTGGTGACAAATAGAGCAACGTCCCGCGGCGATTCCGTGCTATACAAACGCTCCTAAGGCCAATTTGCATGGCCATGTGCCTGCTTCCGTCCATGAACCTGTCAGAACTCAGTGCTTTGTGGGACCAGAGTGGCCCCGCTCTCGAGTTGCTGGCCAATTGCTCCGGTGTCCTGATCCTGCTGGCGGCGAGCTTCCTCGTCTTCCGCACCTTCCGTGAACGCTATCTGCTGCCGTGGATCCTGGGCTGGTCTTGCTACCTGGTGTACCGGATGGCCACGGGCAGTTACCTGCTGCTGACGCCTCCTCATTGGCTGATCGCGGTTTCGCAATGCGCGTTCGTCTGCGCCGTCGCGCTGTTCGTAGCCTCCATCCTTTGCTACATCGACAGGATGGATTTTCTGCTTCCGCTGGCGGTTACCGCCATGATCGCGGTGGCCGTGGCCGTCGTGCGCGCCATCTGGTGGCCCAATTCGGCGCTGCTGCTGCTGATCGTTCGCGGCCTCTACACGGTGATGGCGGCGGCCGGCGGCGTCGGACTGGCGGTGTACAGCCGCGGCCGTCGCCAGGTTGGGCCGTGGGTCATCATGGCCATGCTGCTCTTGCTGCACCTCGATCAGGACGCCACCAGCCCGCACTTCCTCTTCGGGATTGACCTGGCGATCGAACTGCTCCTCGGGCTCGGCATGCTGGCGGTTGTCCTGGACGACTCCAAGCAGCGGACCGACCGCCTCTCCGCGCTGAACGTGCTTTCCAGCGCGCTGGCTACGGCGCAGGAGCAAGGCTCGATGGTGCTGACCGCCCTGGAGCAGCTCAAGAATTCGACCGGAGCGCGCGCGGCATGGTTCCGAGTGCTGGAAGGCGATTACATGGTGCTGACGCGACACATCGACCTCTCGGAAAAATTCATCCGCCAGCGCCCGACCCTCGATGTCCGCACCGCCGACGGCGCGCGCATCGTGCAGCAGGGCGAGCCCACCATCATCCGGCTTGCCGCCTTGGAGCCGGACAACCGGCGCTTGGTGGGAGAGGAAGGTTTCAACCACATCCTTGTCATACCGGTAAGGGGCAAAACCTCCGTCATCGGCGCGATTGCTCTGGGCCAGGCACGCAGCCGTTCTTACATGCGCGACGAGCTCGACTTCCTCACTTCCACCGGACACCAGGTCGGGCTGGCGCTGGAAAACCTGCGCCTGGTGGAAGAGATCACGCGTTCGCACCGGCAATGGATCAGCACCTTCGATTCCATCGAAGACATAGTGCTGGTGCACGACGCCGACTTTCGCATTCTGAAGCTCAATCGCGCCGTGCTGCAGCGGCTGGGTGATGGGGTCGGCGACGTGGTGTATCAGCGCTGCGACCAGGTGCTTCCGGGGGCGCCCACGCGATGGCGCCAATGCCCGTATTGCGAGCACCCCCGGGCCAACTTCGATGAAGGGCCGGACCTTTGTTTTGGCGGGCTCTCGATGGTTTCCACCTCGTCCTACACCGAAGGCGGCGCGCTCCAGGGCACCATCCACGTTGTCCGCGATACCACCGAGCGGCGCGCCGCCGAGGAGCGTTATCGGCTGTTGTTTGAGCAGGCGCAAGAAGGCGTGTTCGTCACCACGCCGGAGGGGCGGGTCATTGATTGCAATGATGCCTTCGTCCGCATGCTCGGCTATCAACGGCGCGAAGAGGTACTGGCGCTCGACCTTGCCCGCGACTTGTATCTCTCGAAGGCGCAACGGCAGGCATTCTGCGAAATCATGAACGAACGCGGTTTCGTCCGCAATTACGAGGTGGACCTGCGGCGGCGCGACGGTTCCGTCCTGAACGCGCTGGAACACAGCTTCGCCACCCGCGACGCATCCGGGAAAGTGGATCGCTTTCAGGGCTTCCTGCTGGACATTACCGAAAAGCGGCGCGCCGAAGATGAGATCCGGCGGCACAACCGCGAACTGGGCGCGCTCAACGCCGTCGCCATGATTACCTCGCAGTCGTTCGACCTGGATGAAATCCTGAATACCGCGCTGCGACACGTTATGGAGTTGTTCAGCGCCGATGTTGGCAGCGTGTACCTGATGGACAAAGGCAACGTTCTCGATCGCCGCGCTTCCAAGGGGCATCGCAACCGGCTTGCTGCGACCCAGCTCGAGCTGGCGCCCGAATTCATGCAACAGCTTCGCCAATCGCGCCGCGAGGTGCTTACCCACGAGGACCTGGAACTGCTGCCCGAGGTTGTCGGCCGGTACATTCGCAGTGAAGGTCTGCGCCGCTGGATCTGGGCGGTGATGTGGACCAACGATGCCGCGATGGGCGTGCTCAGCATCGCCAGTCGCGACGAGGAGCTCCATTTTAGCGAGACCGATCAGCGCCTCATGGTGGCCATCGCGCGCCAGTTGGCAATGACCATCGAAAAGGTTCGCCTCTACGAAGAGACCTGCCGCGCCTACGACAACCTGCGCCGCACCCAGGAGCAATTGCTGCAGAGCGAGAAGATGTCGGCGATCGGGCAGTTGATCTCCGGCGTCGCCCACGAGATCAATAACCCGCTGACCGCGATCCTCGGTTACGCGCAACTGTTGGAGAACGAAGCGCTGGATGCACGCGCCCTCGATTTCGTCGCCAAGCTGTTCAAGCAGGCGCAGCGTACCCAGCGGCTGGTCCAGAATCTTCTTTCCTTCGCCCGCCAGCGCAAGCCGGAGAAAAAGGAAGTGGACATCCGGAAGGTTCTCGACGACACGCTGGCGCTGCGCGATTACGACCTCACCCGGCACGACATCCACGTCGTGTGCGACTTGGAAGACAGCTTGCCGGCCGTCGTCGCCGACGCTCACCAGATCGAGCAGGTCTTCCTCAACATCATCAACAACGCCGTCGATGCCATGTTGGAGCGCACGCGCGGCGGTACCCTCTCCGTCCGCACCGGCCGCCAGAACGGGCACGTCTGCATCGAGTTCCGCGACTCCGGCCCCGGCATTCGCGAGCCCCAGAAAGTATTCGACCCGTTCTACACTACCAAGCCGGTGGGCAAGGGAACCGGACTGGGTCTGAGCATCTGCTACGGCATTGTGAAGGAGCACGGCGGCGACATCGTGGCCCTGAACCACCCCGACGGCGGAGCGTTGTTCCGAGTCATGTTGCCGGCGACTCAGTCGGTGCCGGCGCAGGCGCCGCGGAAAGTCCCGCCTCGCCTGCCGCCGTTGAGCGGCCGTATCCTGCTGGTGGACGAGGAAGCGGTGCTCGAGTTCGAGCGTGAAGCCCTAGCCGGCGCCGGCGCTGAGGTGGTCGCCGTTTCTGACGGCGATCAGGCCATCGAGCGTCTGCAGGCGGAAAAGTTCGACGCCATGCTTTTCGGCGTCAGCCTGCCTGGCCGGTGGACCGGCATTGACCTCTATCGCTGGGTGGCCGCCAATCTTCCCGGAGCGGAGAAGAGCGTCATTCTGGCGACTTCCGAGATCAGAGACAGTCAGACGCGCTCTTTCCTCGCGCAGGCATGCATTCCATGCATCGTCAAGCCATTCCAGGTGGCTGACCTGATTGCGGTTACCCGTCCGCTGCTCACCCGGTCCCCGGGCTCGGCAGCCAACTGAGTCCTTTTTTCCACGTCCCCACGGAAATTCCTCGATCTCACCTCAAGATGTGTCTCACGATGCCAACTTATGGCACCGCGGTTCTACCCGCGGTCGCGGCCTGCTGCCGTCCCGCCAGTGTGGGGAGGGCTATTCCGCCTCATCCTCAGCTCCATTTGGCATTGAAATGTAACGATTTGCGACATCGGCTGACCCCCATTAGCCGGGGGCTTCTTCCCTTGGGTATCGTGATTGCTCGCTTTATCGCTGTCCGGGGACACCAGTTTCCTGGGCAGCGGCTTCGCGGTTCCCATTTCAAGCATTTCCGGAGTGGCTGGAATGGCGTTGCAAGTGCAGTCGAATCGTTGTGTTTTGACGTGCAAGCAACGGATTGGATGCGACATCCCAAGCACTTAGCAGATGGGAGGCGACATGGCGAGCATCGGTCAGCAAGCAAAAATTTCCGGGTACGCCACATTCTTACCCGCGGTTGCCGCCGAACGTGCGGAGAAATTCCAGGCGATCTTCGAAGAAAACCGCCATCGCATTTACGCCCTCGCATTTTGGATGACCGACAACGAAGTGGTGGCCGAAGAACTCATGCATCTCAGCTTCTGCCGTGGCTTCGCCCAAAGCAGCGAAGCTTCGGCGGAAGCGCTTGACCAGGCGCTTATCACCGAGTTGCGCGAGCAGATGCCGATCGGCGTGCTGACGCTCGAGGAGGGCATCTGTTCTGACGCGCCCAGCGTGCGCCAGAACACTCTGCGCGTGCACCTGGAGCGCGCCGTGGTGCAACTGCCGCCCACCGAACGCATGATTTTCCTGCTCCACGACGTAGAAGGTTACGACCACGCTCGCGTCGCCCGCACGCTGGGCATCAGCGTGGACGAATCGCGGAACGGCGTGCATCAGGCGCGGCTGCGCCTGCGCAACCTGCTGGCGAGAATGGTCCGTTAGCGGCAACCGCCGCCCGCGGCTTTTTCCATCTCCTCTCCCTGAACCGGCCCCTCGAGAAGAGGGGCATTTTCATTGGTAATTTGCAATTGGTAATTTGCAATTTTCGGATTTTCAATTGGCGGCAGCCGTCTGCAATTTGCGGACATTACAAATTGCAAATTGCAAATTACAAATCAGGACCGATGCTTCCACCAGCGGTAGAATAGAACCAGTTGCCATGCTCCCTGTCCTCAATTCCGCCCATCATCCGGCCCGCTGGTGGGAGACCATGCCCGACGGCCGCCTGCATTGCTATCTCTGCCCGCGGCACTGTCATATCGGCGAGGGCCAGACCGGCTTCTGCTTCATTCGCAAGAACGAAGGCGGACGCCTGGTGCAACTCGGCTACGGACGCCCCGCCGCACTGCAGATGGATCCGGTCGAAAAGAAGCCGCTCAACCACTTTTTCCCGGGCACGAAAATTCTGTCCATGGGCACCGCCGGTTGCAATATGGGCTGCTTCTTCTGCCAGAACTGGGACATCTCCAAGGCCAAATCCGATCAGGTTAAGTCCGCCAGCCTGACGCCCGAGCAGGTGGTGGACCTCACGCTGCAGCACGGCGCGCCTTCCATCGCCTTCACCTACAACGAGCCCACCATCTGGAGCGAGTACGTCATTGACATCGCCAAGGTCGCGCATCAAGAGGGTCTGAACACGGTGATGGTCTCCAACGGCTACATCACGCGCGAGGCCTTCTTCGACGTCTACCAGCACATTGACGCCGCCAACATAGACCTCAAGGCGTTCACCGAAAATTTCTATTCCAAGATCACGCTCACCCATCTCCAGCCGGTACTCGATACGCTCAAGTGGCTGCGGCATGAAACCGAAGTCTGGTTCGAGATCACCAACCTGATCATTCCCACCCTCAACGACGGCGACAGCGAATTCCGCCAGCTCTGCGATTGGGTGCTCAACAACCTGGGAGACGATGTCCCGCTGCACTTCACCGCCTTCCACCCCGATTTCAAGCTCCAGAACAAGCCGCCGACGCCGCCGGAAACGCTGCATCGCGCCCGCGCCATCGCCTTCGAGATGGGCCTGAAGTTTGTTTATGAAGGGAACATCTGGTCCGACGGCGGCAATACCATCTGCCCCGGCTGCAAGCGCGCCATCCTTCGCCGCTCCTGGCACTCGATCCTGAGCAACGAGGTGCGCGACGGCAAGTGCAGGCATTGCGGCACGAAAATTCCCGGCGTGTTCTCGAAAGCGGAAGCCGAGCGCCGCCGCATGAGTTCGGTAGCTGGTAGCTCGTAGTCGGTAACTGGCCCTCCTCGTTGCGCCCAGCTACCAGCGGCAACTACCAGCCACTGAGTGCGCGCGAATCCTGTACTGATTCAGCTACACTCGAAAGCTGCTGTGCGATTTTTTGTGGGTAACGAAGAAGGGATTAGCGCGAGAGGCTGTTCGGATGTACTGCGGTCACACCGCTGTATCGGCTAAAGTCACTTATGTTCAGCGTTAGCAAATGACCTACGCCGTGGGCACACATGGCGCCGCCAACCGGGCATCGTGCACCTGCACGCCGGAGACACCGTACTGCACGATGAGCTTTCGCCATTCCCGGTATACCCTCTCATTGTCCGGCAAGAGGCTCATGCTGGCCTCGATGGCCCGCACCTCGCGCTCGGCTTCGGCGATGGTTAGTCCGAGACCATTACGCGCCACCGGCCGTGTCATCGCGTTCCACAGCTCTGCGATGTTCTGGTGTGTGTAATAAAGCGTAGTCCCTTGCAACGCCAACTGCTCAAGAGCTGTGTGCACAATCTTGTGTTGCGGGTCGGAGCGTCTGGCGATGCGCAGCAGGATGTTCGTGTCGATCAAACACGAGACGATCACCATCTAATCGTGGTCCTGGTAGATCCACTCGCGTGAGATGGTCGGCGGCAGTGGGGGGATTTTGTCCGAGAACTGGGCGAGAGAGTCGAGCCAGGCTCGAACCTCCTCCGGCGTTCGCGGTTGCACCAAGCCCCGCGAGGCGGTAGCGGCCTGTTGTGCCAGCAGCTCTTCAATGTACGCTTCCAGCGACACCCCACGGGCACGGGCCTCGGCGGCCAATTCGTCAGGAACGTTGACCCTGATCTCCATGGCTGAACTTTAGCACGAAGGAGGCCCTTCAACTGCCGTTTTGATTTTCTCTGTGTCCTCTGTGGTTACGATTTGCTTTTCGCCGCCTCCATCGCCTCCCGCTTCGCCTTCACCCAGCCTTCCTTGTTGACCTGCCGCGAGCGCGCGATCGCCAGCGCATCCTCCGGCACGTCCTCGGTGATACATGCCGCCGCGCCGACGTAGGCATTGCGCCCGATCCTGACCGGCGCCACCAGCGTGCTGTCGCTGCCGATAAAGGCGCCATCCTCGATGACGGTGACGTTTTTCTTAACCCCATCGTAGTTGCAGGTGATGGTGCCGGCGCCCACGTTCACATTTTCCCCGATTACTGCGTCGCCCAGATAGGTGAGGTGATTGGCCTTCGCGCCCCGGCCCAGCTTGGCCTTCTTGGTCTCCACGAAGTTTCCGACGTGCGCTCCCGGCCCGATATCGCTGCCCGGACGCAGGTGCGAGTACGGCCCCAGGATCGCTCCCTCGGACACGCGCGCGCCGCTGACGATGCACCCGTTGCGCACCGTCACTCCGTCGCCGATTTCCGACGACGTAATCACCGAATACGAGCGCACGCGGCAGTCCGGCCCGATGCGCGTCTTCCCCAGCAGTTGCACGAAGGGCTCAATCACCGTGTCGGCGCCGACCTCGACCTCGGCGTCGATCACGCACGTCTCCGGCCGGAAGATGGTCACGCCCGCCGCCATCAGTTCGGCGCATTTGCGTGCCCGTACTTCGCTATCCAGCACGGCCAACTCGGCGCGATTGTTCGCTCCGGCGACCTCGTGCGTCTCGCCGGCCTTGAGGGCCAGCACCTTGGCGCCCGAGTTCGCCAGGATTCCGGCGATGTCGGTCAGGTAGTACTCGCCATGCGGATTGTCGGTGCGCAACTCGTCGAGATGTTCGAACAGCGGCCCGGTCGCCAACGCGTATATGCCCGAATTACCCTCGCGGATTTTCTCCTGCTGCGCCTTGAGCTTTTTCTGCTCGACGATAGCCTCCACCTCGTCGCTGGCGCGTCCGCCTTTTTTCTTGCGGACGATGCGGCCATAGCCGGTGGGATCGGGAAAATCCGCGGTCAGGATCGTCATCGCCGCATGGTTCTTCAGGTGGAAGTCTCGGATGCCGCGAATCGTTTCCGGCCGGAGCAGAGGGACATCGCCGGAAAGCACCAGCACGTCGTCGTACCCGGCCAGCGACGCCCGCGCCGACATGATGGCGTGCCCCGTGCCCAGTTGTTCGGACTGCAAAACAAACTGCACGCCGGCGCCGGCCATCGCGGCGCGGACGCGTTCCGCCTCGTGCCCGATGATGACGAAGATGTCTTCCGCCGGCAGCACCGCTTTGGCCGCGTCCACCACGAATTGCAGCAGCGGTTTGCCGCCAATCTCGTGCAGCACCTTGGGATGTTTTGACTTCAGCCGCGTGCCCTTGCCGGCGGCCATGATGGCAATTGCGAAGCGTGGCTCAGCCTTCGCTTTGGGGGATGATGGCTTGCGCGAAATCATGGCGCTCATATTACCGCGTCGGGATTGGAATTCAGAGCAGGGAATTGACGGTTGGCCGCAGGTGGCGTTGGCTTTCCTTGCGCCTTGCGTTCTTACGCCTTTAACGTGGGACTGCCCGCCGCGGCGCGGGGCCGTGGGCGCGACGCCAGTTGCAGCAGATCGTGGGCCACGGCCCCATAGGCGTGGCGGACCACTCCGTCTTCCTCGAACAGATAATCGCCGAAGATGGGCTCAACCCCCAGCTTGCGCAACTCTTCGGCGTCGGCGACGATCTGCGTCGCCGCCTCCAGCGCGTACTTGGCTTTCATCGCGCGCGATGCCGGCGTGCGGTTCAGCAGCGCGTAGTCGAGGATGGCGCAACCGGCGTGATCGTAGATGGCGCGCACGTGGTCGGCCGCCGTCAGTCCCAGGCTCTCGTTCGCCTGCGTCATCAGGTTGCAGACAAACACCTTGATTGCCGGCGAATTGGCCATGGCCTCCGGAATGCCGTGCACCAGCACGTTGGGAATCAGGCTGGTAAACAGCGAGCCCGGCCCGATGCTGATCAGGTCGGCCTGCGCCAGCGCCGCCAGCGTTTGCGGCATGGGCTTGACGTCGCCGGGCACCATTTCCAGACGCACGATCCGCTTTTGGCTGCACGTGATGCGGGTCTCGCCACGCACCCGCGAGCCGTCGTTCATCACCGCTTCCAGTTCGACGTTCGAGGTGGTGGCGGGAAAGATATGTCCGCGCGTGGTCAGAATCTCAGACGACAGCTTTACCGCCTCGGCGAAGTCGCCGGTCACGCCGGCCAGCGCCGCCAGGAACAGGTTGCCGAAGCTGTGTCCGTCCAGCGCCGATTCGCCGTGGAAGCGGTATTGAAACAACTGCGACAGCAGCGCCTGGTCTTCCGAGAGCGCGACGATGCAGTTACGAATGTCCCCCGGTGGCAGGATGTTGAGTTCCTTGCGCAGGCGCCCGCTGGACCCGCCGTCGTCGGTCACCGTCACCACCGCCGACAGTTCCGCGATCGCCGCGCCAGCCGCATTTTCGCCGGGCCGCGCCACGTACTCGCGCAAGCCCTTCAGCAGGGTGGACAGGCCGGTGCCGCCGCCGATCGCGACAACCTGCAGCGCGCGTCGCTCACGCGGCGGTTTTGCCATGCTCTTCGTGGCCGGGGTCTTCATCGGATCCTAGCGCCAGCCGTCCCCTTTGGGAGATTCGTCCACCTCAGGATAGATCAATTCCGTGAAACGGGGATCATCGGCGAGGTTCTGAAAGTCGGAGTCATTCCGCGCTTGGAACCGGTTGCCCGGATTGAGACCTATCGCCTCCGCCAGCCCTTTCAGCGAATTTTCATAATGCCCGGTCAGGCAATCCAGCACCGCCAGTCCGTAGACGGCGTAATCCGCCTTCGCATTCTGCTTCAGGATCTTTTCCAGGTGCTCGCGCGCGCCCACGTAATCGCCGACATTCATCAGCGATACGGCATAGTCATAATGTTCCTCGGGCGTTTTGAAGGTGGTGGAAGCGTGCGCCATCCGCTGGTTGCAACTGCTCAGGTGAACGGCGGCGCGATCGGCCAATTCCCGCGGTCCGGTGGCCGCCACCTTTTGCAGCAGTGCCTTCGCCTTCTCGAATTTGTGCTCCTGCATAGCCTTCAGCCCGGCCTGGTAATTTTCCACAGCCTGTGCATAACGCGGGTCCGCCACCGGCGACGGCTTAGTCTGGACTGGTAGGGTCATTTTCACAACGCGCCCGCGCTTGCCGGTTTCCACCTTTTTTTTCTTGAGGTTAGCAGAAGAATGCTTAACCTTCGCCATGGGTTTTTTCTTCATCGAGTTGCACCTGCGCAACCACCGGCGCGGAACGACTTGCAACAGCCTGTGGAAAAGGCTGCGTCAAGGAGCGCACGTTATATACGAGAAAAGGCAGTGCGCGTCAACTCGCTCCATCTCCTGGATGCTCGCGCCTGAGAAAAGGGGCTTGCAACGCGGCCGGGGTTGCCGCGCCTGGCCAGCGACCACTGGCCTGTCGGTCGCTACTGCAGGTTCACCGCTGTTTCCAGGTCGATCTTCTCCCAGTCGCCGCGGATGATCCCTTCGCGAATCTGGGCTGGCGATTTCTTTTCCTTGGTCATCTGGTAGGAATAGAAGGCTTCCTTCATGCAGGCATCGCAGTGGGCGGCGTGGGTAGACTCGAAACAACTGTGCAGGCTGGTGTGCCCGACGGAGCGGTCGCAATGGCAGTAGCACGGCTGCTGGTAGAGGACGCCGGGAATTTTTTCCGCCACCTCATAGGCGCGCGCTTGCACCGGGTACTGGAAGCTCGGTCCCCAACGCTCGGGAGCAGGCAGAATCGGCGGCAACTTCGTGCCCTTGGCGGGCGGGGCCGTGTGATGCGCTGGGACATCCCCCTGCGCAAACATTGCCATTGCCACCAGCGTCACAAATAACGGGGACCAGACTCGTTTCATCGCACCATCCTCACTCGGAATTCTACTTCAGATGCTCCAAACCGCCCGCCGGTTCCAAAGTTACCATGCGTGCCTCACCAGCTAGAGCGGTTCCACAGTTGACGTACCCTGATGTCATCCTGAGGGAGGGCTCCCGCGCGCTTTTACCGGGGTCCCCAGCACGCCTGCCTTTTGCGTGCTGGGGTGGTCATGCGCGGGAAACCCGAGTCGAAGGATCTTGGGTTATTTCTTTGCGGCCACGCCAACTCAGAAACCGCTCTAGCAGCTAAGAGCTAAGAGCTAAAAGCTAAAGGCTGCTCTTCCAGAAACAATGCAACTATTTCCTTGCGGCAGCACTCTGTATAAACTCACGACCGAGCATGGAACCTGTCGCTCAACCTTTCGCCAGCAATCGCCGGACCCGCAGCGCGCCGTCGCTGCTGGTTTGGGGGCGCGACCTCGTCGTCTCCCTCGTCATCTCGGCCTTCATCATCGTTTTCCTCTACCAGCCGGTGAAAGTCGAGGGTACCAGCATGCTCCCCGGTCTCGATGACCAGGAGCGCATTTTCATCAACAAGTTCGTTTACAACTTCGAGCCCATCGAGCGCGGCGATGTGGTCGTCTTCCGCTATCCCCGCGACCCTTCCAAGAGCTACATCAAGCGCGTCATTGCCGTGCCTGGGGACCGCGTCCGCATTGACGAGGGCGCCGTCTCCGTCAACGGTCACCGCCTGCTCGAGCCCTATGTTCCGGCCGATTTCGCCGATGACCGCTCCGTCGACGAGACGATTGTTCCCCGCGGCGCTTACTTCCTGCTCGGCGACCACCGCAGCTCTTCCAGCGACAGCCGCGATTTCGGCCCCGTCAGCCGCCGCTACATCTACGGCAAGGCCGTCTTCGGTTACTGGCCCGTGGACCGCATGGGAACGGTGAAGTAGCCCGCCGAAAAACCAAATTTCAGGAAAAAATCTCAACCCTCGCCTTTGCCTCCTTCGCAGTTCAATGTGTCTCCATCGTTCGACAATCGCCAACGCTTGCTGTACTCTCCTACGCCATGAAGCGCGTGTTGGTACTGCTCCTGCTCATCGCAACCATGGCGAGCGCGCAAACCACTCGCAAATCTCCGCCCCCCGGCGAACAGCTTCTCCTTGACGCGGATCGCTCCTTTTACCGGGAAACCGCCAAGCGCCGCCTCGACGGCTGGATGGACTACATGGCCGACGATGCCGTCCTGTTCTCCGCCAAGCCGGTCGTGGGCAAGGACGCCATCCGAGCCTTCTATGAGCCGGCCTTCGCTGACCCTGACTTCTCCCTCTCCTGGCAGCTCACGCGCGCCGAGATGTTTCCCTCCGGCGACACCGGCTACACCACCGGCCGCTACGAACTTCACGCCAAGGACGCTAAAGGCAACAAGGTCGTGCGTCACGGCTCCTACCTGACCGTTTGGAAAAAGCAGCAGGACGGAAGCTGGAAAGTCATCGCCGACGGCGGCGCACCCGATGCGCACTGAGATTCTCGTTGCGCGGCAGGCGAGTGGCACGCCCAACCTTCGCGTCCTTTGCGGTTCAGTGTTTCCGATTTCCACAACCCCCGCTGTCCCGTAAACCTGCTAAAATCCTGAAAATCCACTCCTCGGAGAGATAAGTGCAGGCAATGTTGGCCCTCGAAGATGGGCGGATCTTCAAGGGCAAGGGTTTTGGTGCGCAGGGCGAATGTTACGGGGAAGTTGTTTTCAATACCTCCATCACCGGCTACCAGGAAATCTTCACCGACCCCTCTTACGCCGGCCAGATCGTCGTTCTCACCAATCCCGAGATCGGCAATTACGGCACCAACGACGACGACAACGAAGCCACCCGCCCCTACATTGAGGGCCTGATCGTGCGCGAGTTCTCGCGCATCAGCTCCAACTGGCGCTCGCAACAGGTTGCCGACGAATACCTGGAGCGCTACCGCATCCCGGTGCTCGCCGACATCGATACCCGCGCGCTTGTCCGCCATTTGCGCGATCACGGCGTCATGCGCGGCGTCATTTCGACCATTGAAACCGATCCCGACAAGCTGATCGCCAAAGCCCGCTCCATTCCGAAGATGGACGGCACCGACCTGGCGAAAGTGGTCACCACCAAGCAACGCTACATCTGGGACACCGGCGAGCGCTCCATTGAGCCCACCGAGGTTGTCGGGGTGAAGGAACCAGAGCCGCAGCACCACGTGGTGGCCTACGATTTCGGCATCAAGCACAACATCCTGCGCAAGCTGGTGAGCGGCCGCTGCCGTGTGACCGTCGTGCCCGCGGAAACCAACGCCGAAGACGTGCTCGCGCTCAAGCCCGACGGCGTCTTTCTCTCTAACGGCCCCGGCGACCCCGAACCCTGTACCTACGCCCAGGAAAACATCCGCCGCCTCATGGGTCGTGTTCCGATATTTGGCATTTGCTTGGGCCACCAACTGGTCGGCCTGGCGCTCGGCGGCAAAACGTACAAACTCAAGTTCGGCCACCACGGCGGCAACCACCCGGTGAAGCAGCTCTTGACCAACAAGGTCGAAATCACGGCTCACAACCACAACTTCGCTGTAGATCCCGACTCGCTGCCCATGAGCGAGGTTGAGTTGACGCACGTGGACCTGAACGACAACACGCTGGAGGGCTTGCGCCACCGCAACCTGCCGCTGTTCTCGGTGCAGTACCACCCCGAAGCCTCGCCCGGCCCGCACGACTCGCATTACCTGTTCGACGATTTCGTGGCCATGATGGAGGAGTGGAAGGGAAGGAAAATCGGGTGATCCGGCGATCCGGTGCGCGGATGAGCGCGGGATCGCTGATCGGATGAGCGCGTCATTCAAGATTGTCTTGAAGGGGCGCGGCTTCAGCCGCGCCGTCAAGGACGACAAAGAAACCGGCTTTAGCCGCTGAGGGAAATGCCTAATGCCACGCCGCACCGACATCTCGAAGATGAGCAATAACTCTAACGTGTGTCATCCCGAGAGAGCGCGCGCGGGCAGTTTCGCGCGCGAGCGAGGGACCTGCTTTGATGCGGCGTGAATGGCGTTTCGCGGTGTACATCATGGCCAGCAAGTCGCGCCGGCTATATACGGGAATGACGAACGACCTTCACAACCGCGTATTTCAGCACAAGAACGACCTGCTGGACGGTTTCACCAAGCAATACAAGATCCATCGCCTCGTGTATTTTGAGAGCTACTCTCAGGTGATCAACGCGATCAATCGCGAGAAAGAGATCAAGGGCTGGCGCCGCGAGAAGAAAATTGCGCTCATCGAATCACCCAATCCGACTTGGGAGGACTTGGCCGAACGTTGGTACGACTCGCACCGGTACGCTCCCGAAAAGCAGGTCCCTCGTCGCTGCGTTCCTCGGGATGACACACAACAAGATTCGCAGGTAATAGCGAAAGCAGTAGCTGTACAGAAATCTTAAATGCCACGCCGCACCGACATCTCGAAGATCCTCATCATCGGCTCCGGGCCGATCGTCATTGGCCAATCCGCCGAGTTCGATTACTCCGGCACGCAGGCCTGCAAGGCGCTCAAGTCCGAAGGCTACGAGGTGGTGCTCGCCAATTCCAACCCGGCGACCATCATGACCGACCCCGAGATCGCCGACCGCACTTACATCGAGCCGCTCACACGCACCTACCTGGAAGAAATCATCCGCATCGAGTCCGAGATGTCCGGCGGGCGCGGCTTCGCCCTGTTGCCCACCGTCGGCGGCCAGACCGCGCTTAACCTCGCCGTCGAACTCGCCGACGCGCAGGTGCTCGAAAAATACGACGTCCAGCTCATCGGCGCGCAACTGGAGGCGATCAAGAAAGCCGAAGATCGCCTGATGTTCAAGGACGCCATGACGCGCATCGGTCTCGACGTGCCGAAATCCGCGCTGGTCAACAACCTTCGCGACGGCATGGAATTCTCCGGCAAGATCGGTTTCCCGGTGATCCTGCGCCCCTCGTTCACCCTCGGCGGCACCGGCGGCAGCATCGCCTACAACCGCGAAGAGCTGGTCGAACTGCTGGCGCGCGCCCTCGACCTCTCGCCCGTCCACGAAGTCCTGATCGAGGAATCGGTCCTCGGCTGGAAGGAATTCGAGCTCGAGGTCATGCGCGACCTGCGCGACAACGTCATCATCGTCTGCTCGATCGAAAACTTCGATCCCATGGGCGTGCACACCGGCGATTCCATCACTGTCGCGCCCGCGCAGACTCTCACCGACCGCGAGTACCAGCGCATGCGCGACGCCGCCATCCGGGTCATCCGCGAGATCGGCGTCGAGACCGGCGGCTCCAACATTCAGTTCGCCGTGCATCCCACCACCGGGCGCATGGTGGTCATCGAGATGAACCCGCGCGTTTCGCGCTCCTCCGCGCTCGCCAGCAAGGCCACCGGCTTCCCGATCGCCAAGATTGCCGCCAAGCTCGCCGTCGGTTACACCCTCGACGAGATTCCCAACGACATCACGCGCAAGACGCCCGCCTGCTTTGAGCCGACGCTCGACTACGTGGTCGTCAAGATTCCCAAGTGGCAGTTCGAAAAATTTCCCGGCGCCGATGAGAGCCTCGGGCCGCAGATGAAGTCGGTCGGCGAAGTGATGGCCATCGGCCGCACCTTCAAGGAAGCGCTGCTCAAGGCCGTGCGGTCGCTCGAAACCGGCAAGAAGCCCGGCACGGAAGACATCGAGCCGAAAATTCTTATCCAGCGCCTGGTCACGCCGCATCCCGAACGCCTCTCGTACCTGCGTTACGCGTTGCGCCAGGGGCACACCGTCAAAGAGCTGGCGAAGATGACCTCCATTGATCCGTGGTTCATCTTCCAGCTCAAGGAAATCACGGACGTGCAACTCGAGGTCGAAAAGCATCCCATCGACGCCGTGCCCACGGGCGTGATTCGCGAGGCCAAGCGCGCTGGCATCTCCGACAACCGGCTGGCGAGCGCGTGGCGCGTGTCGAACGGCCGCGGCGCGGCGGAAAAGATTCGCCACCTGCGCAAATCGCGTGGCGTCATCCCCGTGTACAAGCACGTGGACACCTGCGCCGCCGAGTTCGAGAGCTACACACCGTATCTCTACTCGACCTATGAGGACGAGGACGAAGCTCCTCCGACCGACAAGAAAAAAGTCATCATCCTCGGCGCCGGTCCGAACCGCATCGGGCAGGGAATTGAGTTCGATTACTGCTGCTGCCACGCCGCGTTCGCGTTGCGCGACGACGGCTACGAAACCATCATGGTGAATTGCAATCCGGAGACGGTCTCCACCGATTACGACACCAGCGACCGCCTTTACTTCGAGCCGCTCACCTTCGAGGACGTGATGGCCGTCTACGAGCACGAAGCGCGGAAACCGGGGTCCCCGGCGCACGCCGCGCGCGACGGGGTGGAAAGCGGCGCGCCGATTGGGGTCATCGTCCAGTTCGGGGGGCAGACGCCGCTCAACCTCGCGCTGCCGCTGAAGGCCGCGGGTGTGCCCATCATCGGCACCTCGCCCGAGTCGATCGATCTCGCCGAAGACCGCAAACGCTTCGGCAAGCTGCTCGACGAGCTGCGCATCCCGCAGCCGCCGGGCGCGATCGCAACTTCCATCGCCGAAGCCGTCGCCGGCGCGAACCAGGTCGGCTATCCGGTGCTGGTACGGCCCTCGTACGTGCTCGGCGGGCGCGCCATGGTCATCGCCTACGACGACGAATCGGTGATCAAGTACATGAAGGAAGCGGTCGAGTACTCGCAGGAGCGGCCGGTGCTGGTTGACCACTTCCTTGAAGCCGCCGTCGAGGTGGACGTGGACGCCCTCTCCGACGGCGAGGACGTGGTTATCGGCGGCATCATGCAGCACATCGAGGAAGCCGGCATCCACAGCGGAGATTCCTCCTGCGTGTTGCCGTCCGTGGACCTTTCCGACGAAGTGCTCACCACGTTGCGCCAATACAGCTTCCGCCTGGCGCGCGCCTTGAAAGTCATCGGCTTGATGAACGTGCAGTACGCCATCCAACGGCACAACGGAGAAAAAGTTTTTGTGCTCGAAGTGAATCCGCGCGCCTCGCGCACCGTGCCGTTCGTTTCCAAAGCAACCGGGGTGCCGCTTGCCAAGATCGCGGCGCGCCTGATGACCGGACGCAAGCTGCGCGAGTTCCTGCCCGACAACATCGAGCGCGCCAGCGACTTGGACACCGGCTCCTGCTACTACGTTAAGTCGCCGGTCTTCCCGTGGTCGAAATTCCCCGGTGTGGATACCGTGCTGGGCCCGGAGATGAAGTCCACCGGCGAGGTCATGGGCACCGCCGACAACTTCGGCGAAGCCTTCGCCAAGGCGCAGATCGCCGCCGGCAACCGCCTGCCGACGCATGGCGCGGTCTTCATCAGCGTCACCGATCGCGACAAGCCGCAGGTGGTGGATATCGCCAAGCGATTTGTTGATCTCGGCTTCAAGCTGGTCGCCACCAGCGGCACCGCGCGCGTGCTGGAGCAAGCCGGGCTGACCATCGAGCGGGTGTACAAGGTGAAGGAAGGTCGTCCCAACGTCGTGGACCTGATCAAGGGCGACCGCATCCAGCTCATCATCAACACGCCGCACGGCGCTGAACCCTGGTTCGACGAAAAATCCATCCGCCGCGCCGCCGTCACCCACCACGTGCAGTCCATCACTACGCTGGCCGCGGCCCGTGCCGCCGCCGACGGCATCGCCGCCCTGCAGCAGGGCCACACCAGCGTCCGTGCCCTCCAGACGCTTCATGCCCAGCGCGCGGCTGTGCGCTGAAGGCCGAAAGCCGAGAACCGATAACCGGCAGAGATGATCTCCTGGCACGCGGTCGCGCTGGTGAACATGCAGCGCGTAGACGAATCGGTGCCGCTGTTCAAGAAAGCGTTTTCCATCGAGAAAGGCTGGGCAGAGTTGACGCCGCACTTGCCCGCCTCCGGCCTATTGCCGAGCGACCCCAAGCTGATTGAAAAATCGCGGCTCAAGCGAAATGAGTTGCAACTAGAAACTAGAAACTGGAAACTAGAAACATGCTCTTACACGGCATCTTTCCTCCCATCACGACGCCGTTCCACCCCGACGGCGAGGTTTACTACAAGAAGCTGGAAGCCAACGTCGAGCGCTACTGCAAGTCGCCGGTCGCGGGACTGGTGGTGCAGGGCTCGACCGGCGAGGCGATCCTGCTCAGCGACCAGGAGCGCCGCGACGCGCTGATGGCGGCGATGGCCGCGGCCTCGCCGAACAAAGTCATGATCGCCGGAACCGGCATCGAGTCGGCGCGCGAAACCCTGCGCTTGACCGAGTACGCCGCCTCGCTCGGCTACGACGCCGCCATGGTGCGCACGCCGCATTACTACAAGGCGCAAATCAACCGGCCGCAGAACATGCTCGCCTTCTACCGCACCGTCGCCGACCGCTCGCCGCTGCCGCTGATCATCTACAACTTCCCGCAGGCCACCGGCTACGACATTCCCGCCGACGTAGTAATCCAGCTCGCCGAGCATCCCAACATCATCGCCATCAAGGAATCCAGCGGCTCGATCGAGAAGGTGCAGAAGATGGTCGCCTTCACCCGCCACATCCAGCGCACGGTGGCCGTCACCGAAGTACAGGAAGCGGTGACCGGACGGATGATGAAGGCCGCCGAGTCCGCGGCTTCCTCCGGCTGCCTGCCGATCGCGGGACAGCCATCGTCTTCCGCGGTTGTCGCAATCGGAGGATTGAAGACGCGCCAGAAGGAGGTCGGATTCCAGGTGCTGGTGGGCGCGGCACAGAAACTGGAGCCATCGCTGGCGGTGGGCGCCGTGGGCGCGATCCTGGCGTTTGCCTGCGCCGCTCCCACCGCCTGCTTCGAGATCTACGCGGCGTGGAAAGAGATGAACGAGAAGGTGGCGCGCGAGAAGCAGGAGCGCATCGCCGAGGCGGCGGTGAAGGTGGTCAGCGAGATGAGCATCCCGGGCGTGAAGTATGCCATGGACCTGAACGGCTACTTCGGCGGCCCGGTGCGTTTGCCGCTGCTGCCCCTGACCTCAGAAGAGAAAGCCATGGCCGAGAGGCTGATGGCGAATATCAAGAACTAGCCGAGCGCCACGAGCTGCGACTTGCGCCGACCGGACAACATCTCATAGTATCATTAACGAACGTCCGTTCGAGTCCGGAGGCACGGGATGAAAGGCCGCAAGAATGACCGCCGGTCGCGCCCCACCCCCGGGGAGAACGGCGACACCCGCTTCGATCGCCGGCTGGGCGAAATCCTCGAGCACGCCACCGAGGTGTTCTACACCAAGGGCTACGAGGGCGCTTCCATGCGCGACCTCTCGCGCACCAGCGGCATGTCGCTGGCCGGGCTGTATTACTACTTCGAGTCCAAAGAGAAACTCCTCTACCTGATCCAGAAGCACACCTTTTCCACCATCACGGGTCAACTCCAGGAGCGGCTTCGCGATGTTTCCGATCCCGAAGAGCGGGTGCGGGTGTTCATCCGCAATCATCTGGAATATTTTCTGGCGAACCTGAAGGCAATGAAACTGCTGTCGCACGAGGACGAGGCGCTCACCGGGCCGCTGGGGACGGAGATCGCGGCGATGAAGCGCGATTACTACCGGCTGATTCGCGGCATGGTGGAGGAGCTGCGGCGGACGAAGGCCAAGGAGTTCAGCGGGGACATTTCGTCGCGCGCGGCGGCGCTGAGTCTGTTCGGCATGATGAACTGGATTTATACCTGGCACAACCCGGGCCGCGATCCGTCGGCGCGGGAGTTGGCGAACATGATGGCGGACATTTTCCTGCGCGGTCTGCTGGGACAAGCCCACCCTGCCTCGCCCCCTCGCTACGCTTCGGGGCAGGCTCCAGCGGGCGAGACAAGGGTGGGGCAACCATCTTCGAAGCCGGGCTCTGTGGGGAGCGCGGCGGGGCAGAAGTCGAGCGGACGCGCATCGCGCTCCGCGTCGTCCAATATCTGAATCGAGAGCCTGAAAAAGGAGCTTAGGATGGCAAGCACCACTCAGACGGTTGAAGGCGCCAAACCGCTTGTTCACTACCGCAGCGACGCCGGCGTGGGGATCATCACCCTGGAGGATCCGCCGGCCAACACCTACACCTATGAGATGAACCGGCAACTGGACGACGCCATCCTGAAGGCGAGGATGGATAACGACGTGCACGTGATCGTGCTCACCGGGGCAGGTGACAAGTTTTTTTCCGCGGGCGCGAATATCAAGATGCTGGCGAGCGTGGACCCGACCTTCAAGTACTACTTCTGCCTGCACGCCAACGAGACGCTGCTACGGCTGGAACACACGCCGAAGCTGGTGATCGCGGCGCTGAACGGGCACACGGTGGGCGGCGGGCTGGAGATCGCAATGGCGGCGGACTTGCGCATCGCGCGCCGCGACGCGGGCAAGATCGGGCTGCCGGAGATCAACCTGGGAGTTCTGCCGGGCACCGGCGGGACGCAGCGGCTGTCGCGCCTGGTGGGGAAGTCGAAAGCGATCGAGCTGATCGTCACTGGGAACACTTTTTCCTTCGAAGAGGCGAAAGAGCTCGGCATCGTGAACGATATTTTCGAGCGCGAGCACTTCATGGAAAACGTGCTGGAGTACGCGCGGCAGTTCTGCCCGCCCAACAAGGCGTCGAAGGCGGTGGGGAACATCAAACGTTCCATCCAGACCGGCTGGGAAATACCGATGGAGTCGGCGCTGGCGGTGGAACGCGAGCTGCAGGCGCTGCTGTTCAACAGCGAGGACGCCAAGGAAGGCCTGGCGGCATACGTGGAGAAGCGGCCGGCGGAATTTAAGGCGAAATAGTCGACGGTCGGCGGTCGACTGTCCGCGGCCTCGAATGGCCTGAGGCTCGATCATTTCTTGAGTTTTGCCGTCGACCGTCGACCATCGACCGTCGACGCAGTGGGGTGGGGAACAATGCCGGGAAAAGTTCTCAAGATCGGGACGTTCAGCGACTGGGTGGGACTGTTTGACGAGTGGCGCAAGGACATCGGTGTAAATCAGGACGAGGTCGCCGGCTTCAAGTTCGACACGCTCTACGGCGCGATCGAGACCGACGAGATCCAGTTCGGCCACTACAAGGGGCGGCGCAAGTGGGAGAACCTGCGCCAGATACCGACCCAGCAGATGCGCGACGCGCTGATGAACCTGATCGTCTACCAGGGCGACACCGAATTTGCCAGCGTCGAGCAGCAGCGCTGG